>NZ_AP024897.1:3801156-4117920 GCF_024529975.1 Vibrio quintilis
TCAACAATGCAACCCGCGAAATGATCCAGATGGAACAATGGGGATGTCCCTGGAGCCGAAAAGACAACGGCGAAGTGAATGTCCGGCGGTTTGGTGGCATGAAAGTCGAAAGAACCTGGTTTGCAGCGGACAAAACCGGATTCCACATGTTGCATACCCTGTTCCAGACATCGATGAAGTATGAACAAATCAAACGGTTTGATGAATACTATGTCATCGACCTGTTAGTGGATAACGGTATCGTTCAGGGGCTGGTTGCCTTACAGATGTCTGAAGGTGAACTGGTGACCATCAAAGCAAAATCTGTCGTGCTGGCGACTGGTGGTGCCGGCAGGGTTTATCAGTGTAATACCAACGGCGGTATTGTTACCGGTGATGGCATGGCGATGGCTTATCACCATGGTGTGCCTTTGCGGGATATGGAATTCGTCCAGTACCACCCAACCGGTTTGCCCGGCACCGGAATTCTGATGACAGAAGGCTGCCGGGGAGAAGGCGGTATCATTGTCAACAAAAACGGATACCGGTATTTACAGGATTACGGCATGGGTCCGGAAACACCCATCGGTCAGCCGAAGAACAAATATATGGAACTTGGCCCGCGGGATAAAGTATCGCAAGCCTTCTGGCATGAACAGCAGAAAGGGAATACGATCAAACACCCGCTGGGCGACGTCGTTCACCTCGACCTGCGCCACCTTGGCGCTGACTACCTTCAGGAACGCTTACCGTTTATCTGCGAGCTGTCTAAAGCTTATGTTAATGTTGACCCGGTCAAAGAACCGATTCCGATTCGCCCGACGGTCCACTATACAATGGGCGGCATTGAAACCAACAGTGAATGTGAGACCCGGATTCAGGGACTGTTTGCCGTCGGAGAATGCTCATCTGTCGGTCTGCACGGCGCAAACCGGCTGGGGTCAAATTCTCTGGCTGAACTGGTCGTTTTCGGCCGGGTTGCCGGTGAAAATGCCGTGAAACGGGCTGGTGAATTCAATGGCTGGAATGAGTCATCAATCGTGGAACAGGCAGAGGCCGTTGATGCGCAGATTCAAACACTGCTATCGCAGGAAGGGGATGAAAACTGGGCGGATTTACGCAATGAAATGGGCCATGCCATGGAAGCCGGTTGTGGTATCTATCGTCAGGAAGACCTGATGCAACAGACCATGGATAAATTAGCCGAACTCAAACAACGCTATAAAAACATCTCTCTCAAAGACAAAACGAAAGTCTTTAATACCGATCTGATTTATGCCATTGAAATTGGCCATAGTCTCGACGTCGCTGAAGCTATGGTGCATTCCGCCATCCTGCGCAAAGAATCGCGTGGCGCACATCAGAGGCTCGATGAAGGATGCACCGAACGTGATGATAAAGAGTTCCTCAAACATTCGCTGGCATTTTTCCGCAAAGATGAAGCACCTCATATCGAATACAGCGATGTGACCATCACCAAATCACAACCCAAAGCAAGACTCTACGGTGCAGCCGCAGAACAAGCTGCAGCTGAAGATATGTCCGGCCAAAGCGCAGAGGAGAATAAATGATGTCAACGCAACGCGTTCAGAAAGTTGAAATTCTTCGCTACGATCCGGAGAAAGATACGCAACCCTACTTCCAGAGTTTTGATATCCCGTTAAATGAAACGATGTCGATTCTCGACGCTATCGGCTATATCAAGGATAATCTTGATAAAAATCTGTCCTATCGCTGGTCCTGCCGGATGGCAATTTGTGGTTCCTGCGGCATGATGGTCAACGGCGTACCGAAACTGGCTTGTAAAAGTTTTTTACGGGATTATCCGGACGGCGTCAAAATTGAGCCGCTGGCAAACTTTCCGATCGAAAAAGATCTCATCGTCGATATGACACCTTTTATTGAGCGTCTGGAAGCGATTAAACCTTATATTATCGGTAATGACAGGACACCTGAAGACGGCGCTAACCGCCAGACACCGGAGCAACTGGCAAAATATAAACAGTTCGCCGGATGTATCAACTGCGGGCTTTGCTATGCAGCCTGTCCTCAGTTCGGGCTAAATCCCGAGTTTATTGGTCCGGCGGCACTGACTCTGGCGCACCGTTACAATCTGGACAGCCGGGACAATGGAAAAAGTGAACGGATGAAGCTGATTAATGGTGAAAATGGCGCCTGGGGATGCACATTCGTTGGCTATTGTTCCGAAGTCTGCCCGAAAAGCGTCGACCCGGCCGCAGCAGTCAATCAGGGGAAAGTCGAATCATCTATGGATTTTGTCATTGCTATGCTCAAACCACAGGAGGCACCAAAATGAGTAACCGAAAGCCTTATGTTCGCGAGATGAAGCGAACATGGTGGAGCAACCACCCGTTTTATCGTCTGTACATGCTGCGGGAAGCCACGGTACTACCGTTGATCCTGTTTACCCTGTTTATCATGTTCGGACTGGGGAGTCTGGTCAAAGGCCCGCAAGCCTGGGAAAGCTGGCTGAGCTTTATGGCGAATCCGCTTGTTATCGCGATTAACATCGTGGCACTGGCAGGCAGTCTGTTTCACGCGCACACTTTTTTTGGCATGTTCCCACAAGTCGTTCCCGTCAGGATAAAGGGCAAACTGCTGGACAAGAAGATCCTTGTTTTAGCGCAATGGGCAGCAGTTGCATTCATCTCTGTCATCGTTTTAATTATTGTCTGAGGAGGCTCCTGTGATTGATCAAAACCCGAAACGCTCCGAAGAACCTGTCTGGTGGGGATTATTTGGTGCCGGTGGCACCTGGTTTGCGATGATAACACCGATCACGATCCTGGTACTGGGCGTGCTGGCACCACTGGGAATTATCAGCCATGACTCATTAAATTATGAGCATGTCGCTGACTTTACTACCAGCCTGATTGGCGGGCTGTTTGTCTTTTTGACAATTGCTTTACCAATATGGCACGCCATGCACCGGATTCACCACGGTATGCATGATTTAAAATTCCACACCGGCATTCTGGGTAAAATTGCCTGCTATGGCTTTGCTACCTTCCTTTCATTACTCGCAATCATCTTTATCTTCATGATTTAGCGCAGATAAAAAAACGGGGTGAACACTGTCACCCCGTTTTTTTATCGTTTTGAAACTATTCTTTCTTAGTTATTTTCTTTGTCTGATCCATTAAGCCTAGCGCACTGAAGGCTGTAATCACATCCAGATTGGTTTTCAGGCCATTACCTTCTGACCCTCCCACATAATTTTGTGGCATCTGAATCTCAAAGTTTTTCAGATTATTGTACAGCACATTAGCCACATCGCGGTTCAACTCCGCCAGATAGACTTCCCGGTTCGCGCCCAGCGCTGAATATTTGGCTTTCAAAACAGCCGCTTCAGCCTGACCTTTCTCTGTAATCGCTTTCGCCTCAAACTTAGCAGACTGCGCATTTGCTTTTTGAATCGCCAGATTTGCCTCCGCGATAGCCAGCTCTTTCTCTTTTTCAACTTCAGCCAGACGTTTCTTTTTCTCGACTTCAACAATTTCACGTTCGGCAATCTGACGGGCAACTTCAACCTCTTTTTGCTGCGAGATAATCGCCAGTTCTTTTCTGCGCTGTGCATCCTGAACTTCACGGGTACGTTGAATTTCTTTACGTAACTGTTCAGTTTCAGCCTGCGCTTTCGAAGTTTCCTGCTCCTGAATCGCACGAATCCTATCAGCAACTAAACGCTTTTTGTCGGCCAGCAACTGATCAAGTTGTTGCTCCGGCTGAGGGTCACCAATAGTGACCTGCGTGACATGAATTCCATATTGTTGCAATGGATTGTCCTGTCTGACCAGCGCACCGGATTTATTGATCACCGGCACAGTTTTCCATACCAGTTGCTTGGTTTTCTGCAATTTATTCGCATCACTCTGCCCTATACCAACCGGGGCCAGATCGATCTGTTCAACTTCAACCTGTTTACGTTCTGTCAGATAAATCCCTTCACGGAGCTGATCACCGAGCTTGGATTTAAACTGATTCAACCCACCCTGAAAAAACTCTTCACCTGTATATTGAGTTGCAGTAATCACGGTCACATTGCGCGCATTTTTGACCAGTAAGGTATCAATCAGATTAGTATTATTCCGGAACTCACGGTGCATTTTCTTAATCGCATCCGGATCATTACTCAGTTTGAAGCGGAAAGTCACCGGGATATTACCGATATAAGTATCCGCAAAACGCACCTGAACCGGATTCAGTTTCTGATAAAAATCTTCACCGGCATTATTGCCAAAAGAAACCGTAATCACCTGATCATATTTTGTAATCTTCGACAGAAACGGCATTCTGAAATGAATGCCTGGTTCCGTAAATACATCCAGTTCACCGGTAATATTATTCTGGTGAACATAGGTATATCCGGCATCTGTCATCAAAAATGCACTATTCACTATCAGTGCCAGTAACAGCAGCGGCACACCAAAGATGATCGTTTTTAAACCTTTTTTCATCAACTGACGTTTGTTTTCAATATCGTCTCTTAAACCAGAGATTGGCGTATTCATTTTATTCTCCTTCACACAGACAGTCTGCATTGATTGAAACTCAATCCATACTGATAATTGCCGCGCGAAATATATCAAAAATAAATAACAAGAAGAACAATAAAAACAGAAAGGAATAAAAACAAAGGTAAGATGAATGAGGAAAAAGAATGACGGAGAGTATACCAGTCAGCAGATATCACTGAAATACTCCCCGGTTTGTCATGGATACCGCGAGTCGAGCAGATTTATTTTACCCGGCTTACATACTCTGCAGAACGGGTATCTACTTTAATCACTTCACCAATCTGGATGAACAGAGGAACACGAACAACTGCGCCGGTAGAAAGTGTCGCTGGTTTGCCACCCGTGCCCTGCGTATCCCCTTTCAGACCCGGATCTGTCTCAGTCACTTCAAGTTCAACAAAGTTTGGCGGCGCAACAGCAATTGGGTTGCCGTTCCACAGGGTTAACATACATGTGTTGTTTTCAACCAGCCATTTCGCATTTTCGCCAACAGCTTTTGCATCGGCAGCAATCTGTTCAAAGCTTTCACTATTCATAAAGTGGTAGAATTCACCGTCGTTGTACAGATAATCCAGATCGATATCCATCACATCCGCAACTTCCACAGTCTCACCGGATTTGAAAGTTTTTTCTAACACTTTGCCCGAAAGCAGTTTACGGATTTTAACACGGTTGAACGCCTGACCTTTACCCGGTTTGACATACTCGTTTTCGAGAATGACACAGGGTTCATTATCAAGCATAATCTTAAGACCGCCTTTAAATTCATTCGTGCTAACAGTAGCCATGTTTTCCTCTTAATAAACTTCGAGTTAAAAATTAATGTCGCACATCATAACCCGAAAAATTGAATCTGTTGAGCAAAACTGGCTCAAACAGCTTGCGAATGCGATCTCCGACCCAGAGCAATTGCTGAATTATCTGGAGATTGACCCGGCACTCTGGCAGCAGGGATTCAAAGCCAGACAGCTATTTGCTCAACGGGTCCCGCTTAGCTTTGTCCGGCGAATGGAAAAAGGAAACCCGCACGACCCGCTGCTCCGACAGGTGCTTCCCCTGAGTCAGGAATTTGAAATAGTTGCCGGTTTTTCGGATGACCCGCTGGAAGAGCAGAAGAATGCGATTCCCGGTTTGCTGCACAAATACAAAAACCGGGTACTGCTGATCGTCAAAGGTGCCTGCGCCGTGAATTGCCGCTACTGTTTCCGGCGTCATTTCCCCTATCAGGATAATCAGGGAAATAAACGTGTCTGGTCAGAAAGCCTTGATTATGTCGCACAGCACCCCGAAGTCAGCGAAGTCATTTTATCCGGCGGCGATCCACTGATGGCCAAAGATCATGAACTGGCATGGTTAGTCAGCCAGATCGAACTGATTCCACATGTGAAAACGCTCCGGATTCATACACGTCTCCCCGTTGTGATTCCGGACCGCATCACCCACCATCTGGCTACGATATTATCGAATACCCGGCTGAATGTGGTGCTGGTTTCTCATATCAATCACCCGAATGAAATTAACGCTGAGCTGAAGGCAGCTTTTCACCCACTGAAAGAGGCGAAAGTGACGCTGCTCAATCAATCCGTGTTGCTCAAGGGCGTGAATGATTCTGTAGAAACATTAACAGCACTGAGCGAATCCCTGTTTGAGGCAGGCATTCTGCCTTACTATCTGCACGTACTGGACAAAGTGCAGGGGGCCGCGCATTTTTTTGTGTCCGATGCGCAGGCCAAAGCACTGATGTCAGGGTTAATCGAAAATGTCTCAGGATATCTGGTGCCTAAACTCACCAGAGAAACCGGCGGCAGAAAAAGTAAGACGCCGTTGGATCTGGGTCTGGAATAACGCTGATAACTATACCTGCTTATCCAGGCTGTCGGCACAGGTAATGACGGTCTGGTATCCGCCTTCAGGAGACGGCACAAAATCAACATAATTGCGAATCGCATCCAGACTGTCTTCATCATAATGGGACACGTACAGAAGCTGAGTCATTTCCGTCTCCGCCAGCATTTCTAATACCTTCATGACCAGCTGACGATTCAGGTAATCCAGCCCCTGATAAGGTTCATCAAGAATCAACAACGCCGGGCGTTTAATCAGTGCCCTGACAATCAGCAGCAAACGCTGCTGCCCATAATCAATCTGCTGAAAGTTGCGTTGTTCATAATCCTGCATTTCCAGAACCGATAACCACAACAGGGCCGTCTCAAGTTGCTGTCGGGAAGGCGAATCATACAATCCGACAGAATCAAAGAAACCGGAAAGCAATACTTCCAGAACGCTGCAACTCACCCGGTATTGCAAGTGCAGTGCAGAGGATACAATCCCGATATGGCGTTTGATATCCCAGATGCTTTCTCCGCTTCCCCGTTGAAAGCCAAGGACTTCGATATCATTGGCATAACACTGAGGATGATCGCCGATAATCAGCCCTAATAAACTGCTTTTGCCGCAACCGTTCGGTCCCC
This sequence comes from Vibrio quintilis, assembly GCF_024529975.1. Taxonomy (GTDB): domain Bacteria; phylum Pseudomonadota; class Gammaproteobacteria; order Enterobacterales; family Vibrionaceae; genus Vibrio; species Vibrio quintilis. Next base: position 3,808,145 of record NZ_AP024897.1, read on the forward strand.
GGATCTGCCAGTGCTGCTTTTCTTTAATCTGCCAGGATAAGTCGCGAAAAATCACACCATCGGTATATTCTACCGTGGCATGATTTAAACGAACCCTGACCGGCGGAAAGCTGTTTTGTTCAGAACTATTTTGTTCAGGAATAGGTCGTCCGGAAGCAGACTGATCAGGAAACTGACGGCTTAACGCAAGCCAATTGTCCAGCCGGGATGTTGATAATGCCGTTAACTGCTCCGACACCGGGTGTTCGCACCATTGCTGAAAACTCATTGTCTGTGTCAGTTGTGTATCATCGAACAAAGCAATATGAGTGGTACAGGCCGGTAGTTCCTCTTGCCGGGAAGTAATCACCAATAGTTGAAGTTGATCAGATAATTGTTCAAATAGTTTTTTAAGCTGGCTGCGGTGGGCAACATCTAACCCGGAATAAGGTTCATGCAATACCAACAATTCAGGGTGACAGGCCAATGCCCTTGCCAGCATCAAACGCCGGGTTTCACCAGTGGATAACTGGCGAAATCCACGCTGACGTAATCCGGTTAAATCGACATCGTCAAGCAACTGATCCAGCTCATCTGTCGCACACCCGGCTTCCAGCACCAGATTTTCAACACTCGTCCCGTAGTCAATATGATCCTGAAAGTCAGTTTCATCCCGGGCGATTTCCTCACTGAGCAATTGTTGCTGAGATGCAAAAGAAACCACGCCAATCCGGTCCGGTAATTCAATCACGCCCTGCGATGCTTCTGTCTCTGACTGACTGGTAAACAGTCTGAGAAGTATATCAGCACTATGCACATGGGCGACAAAAATACCCCAATGCTCTCCCTGATGTATCTGCCAGTTTTCTATCAACAGCTGATGATTTTGTCTCTGATAGTTTAATCCTTTGATCTGCATGCTTTCTCCATCGTCATCCACCGCCCGCGGCTGAAATCATACTCAGAATGACAGAGCCCCGGTCAAAAGTCATGCAAAGCTTACACAAGGAAAAAACCTTCAGATACAAAAACAGGGCGAAAATCCGCCCTGTTTATTTCATATATCAGCAGATGTGATTACATCATGCCAGGCATTCCGCCCATGTCAGGCATTGCCGGCGCATCTTTCTTCGGCAGTTCGCTCACCATCGCTTCAGTTGTAATCATCAGACCTGCAACAGATGCTGCAAACTGAAGTGCGCTGCGAGTAACTTTGGTTGGATCCAGAATACCCATACCGATCATGTCGCCATATTCACCCGTTGCAGCGTTATAACCGTAGTTACCTTCTCCGGCTTTCACGTTATTCGCAACCACTGACTCTTCATCACCAGCGTTTGCAGCAATCTGACGAAGAGGCGCTTCCATGGCACGAAGTGCGACGCGGATACCAACATTCTGTTCTTCGTTATCACCCTGCAGATCAGTCACTTTAGAAGCAGCACGAATCAGAGCAACACCACCACCGGCAACTACACCTTCTTCAACCGCAGCACGTGTTGCATGCAATGCATCTTCAACACGGTCTTTCTTCTCTTTCATTTCAACTTCAGTTGCAGCGCCAACTTTAATCACAGCGACACCGCCAGCAAGCTTAGCAACACGCTCTTGCAGTTTTTCTTTGTCGTAATCTGAAGTCGCTTCTTCGATTTGCTGACGAATCTGTGTCACACGGCCTTCAATTGCAGCCTGCTCACCAGAACCATCTATCACTGTGGTATTTTCTTTAGTGATAGAAACACGTTTTGCCTGACCCAGATCTTCCAGTGTTGCTTTTTCAAGCTCAAGGCCAATCTCTTCAGAAATCACAGTACCGCCAGTCAGGATTGCGATATCCTGAAGCATCGCTTTGCGGCGATCACCAAAACCAGGTGCTTTTACAGCTGCAACTTTCACGATGCCACGCATGTTGTTCACAACCAGTGTTGCAAGCGCTTCACCTTCAACATCTTCAGCAATAATCAGCAGAGGACGAGATGCTTTCGCAACCGCTTCAAGTACAGGAAGCAGTTCACGGATATTAGAGACTTTCTTATCAACCAACAGAATGAATGGGTTTTCCAGATCAACCGCACCGGCTTCCTGATCGTTAATGAAGTAAGGAGACAGATAACCACGGTCAAACTGCATCCCTTCAACAACATCCAGTTCATCCTGTAGAGCCTGACCTTCTTCAACAGTAATCACACCGTCCAGACCGACTTTACCCATTGCATCCGCAATGATGTTACCGACAGTTTCGTCAGCATTGGCAGAAATCGTACCAACCTGAGCGATTTCTTTTGAATCTTTACAGTCTTTAGAAAGCTTGCTTAGCTCTTCAACCGCTGCAACGACCGCTTTATCAATGCCACGTTTCAGGTCCATTGGATTCATACCGGCAGCAACAGCTTTCAGGCCTTCATTCACAATAGATTGTGCAAGAACAGTCGCCGTTGTTGTACCGTCACCTGCAGCATCATTTGACTGAGAAGCAACTTCCTTCACCATTTGTGCACCCATGTTTTGGAACTTGTCTTCCAGTTCAATTTCACGGGCAACAGAGACGCCATCTTTAGTGATTGCCGGAGCGCCAAATGATTTATCAAGAACAACGTTACGACCTTTTGGCCCCAGTGTTACTTTTACAGCATCTGCAAGAATGTTGACACCTTCCAGCATTAATACGCGAGCGTCATTTCCAAATTTCACATCTTTAGCAGCCATCTTTTATTTCCTTTTCTCAATTCGGTGTTTTAGCTAATCGTTTTTGAACAAGAGCAAAAATTACTCAACGCTTACTTTTATTCGACAATCGCAAGGATGTCGCTCTCAGAAAGAATCAGCACTTCTTTGCCATCGATTTTTTCTGTTTTTGTGCCGTAGCCTTCAGCAAAGATAACAACATCATCAACTTTTACGTCCAAAGGCTGAACTGTACCATTTTCCAGAATACGTCCTTTGCCAACAGCCAGAACTTTACCACGTGTTGATTTTTCCGCTGCTGAACCAGTTAAAACGATTCCACCAGCAGACTTGGATTCAACTTCTTGGCGTTCAACGATAACTCGATCATGTAATGGACGAATGTTCATCGGTCGTCTCTCCTGATTAATTTCACTGTATTGATTGATTAAAGCGCTGTTTATCAGCTCGTGGTTCATATGTGGGGTAAAAAAATAAATATCCCAAGGGGGAATGCACACACAAATGCGATCAAGATCACAAAAAGAAAATTACATCCGCAGAAGACAATCCTTTTCTTTGGATTACAGTAGATAGTCAACCGTTTACTTTATTAATTTTATATTATCAGCATAATTTCAGCAGGATGATGTCAGGTCTCCTGACTTAAATAACCAGACAGACATATAAGGCACGCAATGAAGACAGTTGACAAAATACTTCATACGATTAAGCGGGAAGGTGCACTCACTGCAAAACAACTTGCTGCTAAATTCGATATGACGGCCATGGGTGCCAGATTACATCTCCAGTCACTTGAAAAAGATGGCCTTTTACACAGCTATGATGTGAAGGTAAAAGTCGGACGGCCAACCCGTCACTGGGGATTAACCGATGCCGGACACAACTATTTCGCTGACAGACACGGTGAATTAACCGTACAAATCATTGAAGCTGTCGAGCATATTTATGGTTCAGAAGGCATTCATCAAATCGCTCAACGGCGCGGTTCTGCAATGCTAGAGCATTATCAACAGGTTCTCGGACAATGCAGCTCTCTGGAAGAGAAAGTTCGCTCTCTGGTCTGGCTCAGGGATCAGGAAGGTTACATGGCTGAACTGGAGGAAACTGAAGAAGGATTCTGCCTGACAGAAAACCACTGCCCGATTTGTAAAGCGGCTGTTCACTGCCCCAGCTTTTGCGAATCAGAACTGAATGTATTCAGGATATTACTTGGCGGACAGTGCAGGATAGAACGTCAGGAGCACATCATTTCAGGGCACAGACGCTGTTCGTATACTATAATACCAATTTAAATGCTGTCTTAAATTTGAGAACTTTTTACACAAAGTTCACAAATTAACCAATCTTAGCGTATATTGATAATAGTTCCACTTATATATCGTCGTAAAGCCAGGACACTGAGGTATAGATAATATGAACGCATCCAGTTCTTATTTAAAACTACCACCATTTGAGGAGCTGGTAGAACTTGCTAAGCAAAACCCCGAAGCTTTCGCTGTTTTTAAACGAGATATCTGCGAGGAAATGATTCTGTCAGCATCACAAAAAATGCAGGAAAGACTGTGGGCACAACAAAGCCATATCGATCGGGTCGTCAATTCCAGCAAAAATCCTTGTCATGCTAATGTGAAACTGATGCAAGAGCTCAGTTCACAAATGCGTAAATTTCAGAATGCGCTCAATTACACACCGGAAAGAGAACCAGAATATCACGCAGATGTCATTCCATTGCACAAATACAGACAAATGTAGATAACGTCCCGTCCTCGTCACAGCCCACTTTAATTTCAGTGAAAAGGCATTCCCTGATTTGATAATAAATGAATCAGATCAGGAGGGAGTGGGTGTCCCTGATAATGCACATCAAGTCTCATAATATTCATTGTATCTGTTTTTTATTTCGGATATCGAAAAAACTCGTGACTCGCATCATGATCTCTGTGTTTTTATCTGCTATATTCTGCGCAGTTATTATTTATTTGTTGAATTTGGTTTTTATTGAATTTGGAGATTTTCCTATGCGTCGTCCTGTAGTTATGGGTAACTGGAAATTAAATGGTAGCAAGTCCATGGTAAGTGAATTACTTACCGGACTAAATGCTGAACTTGCTGGTGTTACAGGTGTTGATGTCGCTGTTGCACCACCAACACTTTATCTTGATCAGGCTGAGAGTCTGATTAAAGAAGGTGGTAACAAACTTATCCTGGGAGCACAAAATACTGATGTGAATAACAGCGGTGCTTTCACAGGTGATACTTCTCCTGAAATGCTGAAAGAATTCGGTGCTTCTCATATCATTATCGGTCACTCAGAGCGTCGTGATTATCACAGTGAGTCTGATGAATTTGTTGCCCGCAAATTTGCGTTTCTGAAAGAAAATGGTCTGACACCTGTACTTTGCATTGGTGAATCTGAAGCTCAGAATGAAGCTGGTGAAACAGAAGCAGTTTGTGCCCGTCAGATTGATGCTGTTATTAAAGCATGTGGTGTCGAAGCACTTGACGGTGCAATCATTGCGTACGAACCAATCTGGGCAATCGGTACCGGTAAAGCCGCAACAGCTGATGATGCTCAACGTATCCATGCATCTATCCGCGCGCACATCGCGAAAGAAAGCGAAGCCGTTGCAGGAAAAGTCATTATTCAGTACGGCGGTTCGGTAAAACCTGAGAATGCAGCATCTTACTTTGCACAACCTGACATTGACGGTGCGCTTGTTGGTGGTGCATCACTTGATGCAAAAAGTTTTGCTGCCATTGCAAAAGCAGCAGCTGAGGCGAAAGCATAATCGAAAACATCAGTTTTTGAGTGAAGGCCGGCAAAGATTGCCCGGCCTTTTTTATTGGATAAAGACAGAGAGAAATCCATACAACGCTGGTTGTAACTCAAAGAATTTAGTATTCTGGCGACCTTGTCGTTTTCCGGACATTGCTGACATATGCACGATAAACACGGATTACTTTCATCCCCGATATCATCCGTTCTTCTTAAAATGACGATCCCGATGACATTGGGAATGCTGTCAGTTTTAATGTTCAACCTCGTCGATACTTATTTTATTTCCCTGCTTGGTACAGAAGCTTTAGCCGCAATCAGTTACACCTTTCCGGTCGCATTTTCCGTCAACTGTATCACGATGGGCATTGGGATTGGCTTATCGACATGTATCGGACGTTCGCTGGGACAAAACAAACTCTCCGATGCAGCCCGGCTCACCACACACGGTCTGCTCCTCGCTCTGCTACTGGTGATTCTTGCATCTCTGGCAGGTATTCTGACGATCAATCCCCTGTTTACTTTACTGGGCGCACCGGAAAATCTGCTGCCTGTGATTCGCGACTATATGCTGATCTGGTATCTTGCCGTACCATTTCTGGTGATTCCGATGGCTGGCAGCAGCGCAATCCGGGCAACCGGAGACACCAGTACTCCGGCTAAAATGATGATTTTCTCCGGCCTGATCAATGGAATTCTTGACCCGCTTTTAATCTTTGGTTACGGCCCTTTTCCGGAGTTAGGTATTCAGGGAGCGGCCATCGCAAGTGGCATCAGCTGGGTTTTCGCACTATTGGGAACCGGGTATATTTTATGGTTCAGAGAGCACCTTCTCAGCCTGATTCAGCCAAGGATGATCATTACTGACTGGAAGAAGATTTTACGAATCGGAACTCCTGCCGCACTCTCAAATGCTATGACACCATTATCCGGCGCTATCCTCATGAGGCTGATTTCTCACCATGGTACAGCAGCTGTCGCAGCTTACGGAGCTGCACAAAGAATAGAATCCATCCTGATCTTAGTCATTGTCTCTCTGACATCGGTCCTGACACCGTTTATGTCGCAAAATCTTGGCGCCAATAATCCGCAGAGAAGCTTTGCCGGACTGTTTTTAAGTATCAGGTTTGCGATTGTATTCCAGCTTTTAATCTTCATCATGATGGTTCCCCTCAGCATCCCGCTTTCAGGGATGTTCTCGCAGGAAACTCAGGTCAGAGAGCTACTCTGGCATTATCTGCTGTTTGTACCATTCAGCTATGGGTTCCAGGGAGTGTTAATGATGATTGTCTCTGCACTCAACGCATTACACCGCTCTGTTTACGCGTTCAGCTGGAGCTTTCTGCGCCTGTTTATTTTTACTTTACCCTGTGCATGGATTGGTTCGCAGATTTATCAGATTGAAGGGCTGTTTCTGGGGATTGCCGCCGGGAATATTATCGGGGGAATATCAGGATATTTTCAGGCACTATCTCTGCGCAAACATTATCAGACCGCGCAGCCTGTGCCTGAACTGAAACAATAAAAGAAAAAAATATCGCTTCAATTAAACGATGTCATCATCTTCCTGCTCAGACTCTTCTTCATCAAGCTCTTCAGTATCCAAAGGCTCCTGAGAGAGAATGATGCCGGTATTATCAGCGTACAGATAATCTTCCGGAATAAAAGTTACGCTACCAAAATTCACCGGGATATCAACTTCACCGATTGACTGCCCGACAGCACCAACAGGAATGGATGCAAGCGCCTGAATCCCGATATTCATTTCGTCCAGATCATCAACTTCGCGCACACAGCCGTATACAACAATGCCTTCCCATTCGTTCTCTTCAGCAAGTGTTGCTATTTCAGCATCAACCAGAGCCCGTCTCAGAGAGCCGCCGCCATCAACCAATAACACCCGCCCAGAGCCTTCCTGTTCGAGAACTTCCCGAATCAGACCATTATCTTCGAAGCATTTAACTGTCGTTATTTGCCCGGCAAAAGACGCCCGCCCGCCAAAGTTACTGAACATAGGTTCAACAACGTCAACCTGATCGGAGTATATATCACAAAGCGCAGATGTATTGTATTCCATAACAACCATTCTCACAGTGAAAGAGTCTTAAGGTGAGTATATCGACTAACTAAGTCATTGCAATGACAAAACCACATTAACTCGCCAGAGTTTGAGCTACTACCACAGTAATAAACAATAAATTAGTGACAATTGAACATTTCACAATAACCGGAAGCATCGGAGCAATCTGCACAGGTTGCTCAGCTTCCCAAACTGCAACTGCATGTCTGAAAACAAAAATCAGGCTCAGTAAAAACGGAAGTGCCATCCAGACCGGATCTGTGAGAATGAAAAGATAACTCCCAAAGGCAAGCACAGCACCCGCTAACAGAATAAAGTGGTATTTCTTCGCCAGAATGGGCCCCAGACGAACAGCAACCGTGCGCTTTCCACATTCCTGATCGTTTTCAATATCCCGCATGTTATTAATATTTAAGACAGCAACAGCAAGTAAACCACAGGCGATCGAGGGCAGCAGCAGATGGGTTTCAAATCTCCCTGTATACAGAAAATAGGAGCCTGAAACACCTAACAGCCCAAAGAAGATAAATACGGATAAATCTCCCAGACCGACATAACCATAAGGTTTATTGCCCATCGTATAAGCAACCGCCGCAATCATTGACAAAATGCCAAGGCCGATAAATACAATAATATTTTGCAAACTGTCGAGCGCAAATAAAATAAGCGCCAGTCCTGTTATCATCGTCAGTACAACATTAATGACAATAGCCACTTTCATATCTTTTAAAGACACGGCACCGGACTGAATCGCCCGAACCGGACCGAGTCGCTTTTCATTATCCGTCCCTTTGACGGCATCACCATAATCATTTGCCAGATTCGATAATATTTGCAGTAAGACCGATGTCATCAGGGCTAATATTGTAATTGGCCAGGAGAAATGGTTTTCAGAATAAGCCAACGCACTTCCGGTAAAAATTGAAATTAAACCAAGGGGCAAAGTTTTAGGTCTTGCAGCGTCGAGCCAAATCGAAATTGAGTTATGCATAATGACAGCCTGATGAATATACACAGTCGCAAGTATACGCTGAAATAAACGTGAAAAAAAAGCCTGTGGCATTACCACAGACTTTTGTTCATAAAAATAATGAAATCTGGTTTATTCTTCCGTTACAGAATAAAGCGACTCAGATCTTCGTCGTCGATAAATTCATCCAGACAGGTTTTCACATAATTCTCATCAATCGTCACAGAGCTGCCGGGTTTGTCAGTCGCATCAAATGAAATTTCATCCATCAAACGCTCCATTACCGTATGCAAACGACGCGCACCGATATTTTCTGTGCTCTCATTCACCTGCCATGCGGCTTCAGCAATCTGGTTAATACCATCTTCTGTAAAGTCGACAGAGACATCTTCAGTTTTCATCAATGCAATATACTGCTCGGTTAAAGATGCTTTGGGTTCAGTAAGAATCCGTTTGAAGTCATCACTCGACAGCGCTTCAAGCTCGACACGAATTGGCAAACGCCCCTGAAGTTCCGGAATCAAATCCGAAGGTTTGGCAACCTGGAAAGCACCGGATGCAATAAACAGAATATGATCGGTCCGAACCATCCCGTGCTTCGTGGACACAGTACTTCCTTCAATCAAAGGCAGTAAATCCCGCTGAACACCTTCTCTTGAAACATCAGGCCCTGATGTTTCACCACGTTTACAAATTTTATCGATTTCATCAACAAAGACGATGCCATGGTTTTCCACATTGAAAATAGCCTGCTCCTTCAGCTCATCCTGATTCACAAGCTTCGCCGCTTCTTCTTCAGTCATGACTTTAAAAGCATCTTTTATTTTCAACTTACGTTTCTTCTTGGTATCTCCGGCAAGATTCTGGAACAATCCCTGAAGCTGGTTGGTCATTTCCTCCATGCCCGGAGGCGCCATAATTTCCACCCCCATTTGCGGCACAGCAACATTGATTTCGATCTCTTTATCATCCAGATTGCCTTCACGGAGTTTTTTGCGGAAAACCTGACGGGTATGGGAAGTATCTTCCGGCTTCTCGTCCTGCCCCCAAGACTCACGTGGTGCTGGCAGCAAAGCATCAAGAATACGCTCTTCCGCTAACTCCTCAGCCTGAAACTTCACTTTTTCCATCGCTTGCTGATGAGTCATTTTGATCGCAACGTCTGTCAGGTCGCGGATAATTGTTTCCACTTCCTTACCAACATAACCGACTTCAGTAAACTTGGTTGCTTCTACTTTGATAAACGGCGCATTTGCCAGTTTTGCCAGACGACGGGCAATTTCAGTTTTCCCCACACCCGTCGGGCCTATCATCAAAATATTTTTCGGCGTGACTTCCACACGTAAGCTTTCTTCCAGCTGCATCCGGCGCCAGCGATTACGTAATGCGATAGCCACCGCACGCTTTGCTTTATCCTGACCAATGATATGGCGATTCAGTTCATGAACAATTTCGCGGGGAGTCATTTCAGACATGATAGTTTCCTTTGTTCTGTATAGCGGGCATTACCGGGTCGGAATTATGATTGAGGAATTTCAAGCTCTTCAATCGTTTGGAAATCGTTAGTAAACACACAGATATCACCAGCAATTCTCAGTGATTTCTCCGCAATTTCTCTGGCATCCAGTTCTGTATTCTCAAGTAATGCAATGGCCGCAGCCTGAGCATAATTACCCCCGGAACCAATCGCGATCAGATCGTTTTCCGGCTGAACAACATCACCATTACCGGTAATAATCAAAGAGGCCGTTTCGTCTGCAACTGCCAGAATCGCTTCAAGCCGCCGTAGTGCACGATCGCTTCGCCAGTCTTTGGCCAGTTCAACCGCAGCCTTGGTCAGGTGGCCCTGATGCATTTGAAGCTTACTTTCGAAGCGTTCAAACAAAGTAAATGCATCTGCAGTACCACCAGCAAAACCAGCCAGAACTTTCTCGTTGTATAAACGACGAACCTTACGTGCATTGCCCTTCATCACAGTGTTTCCCAGAGACACCTGGCCATCTCCGGCAATAACAACTTTATTTTGACGACGGACCGATACGATAGTAGTCACGGTAAGACCTCTTTATTTTTCATAATGCGTTAGGAATCTATATGTGGTTACTTTTTCTGAATTCAAGAGAAAGAAAGCACATAATTCCACTCGCTCTGTAAAAATAAAGTCAATTACTGGCGTTCTTTCCAGATAGCACACGGTTCAATTTTAGCACGCTGCAGTTTATGTTTATCCCGCTCAGCATCCCGTCTGAATTTATAAGGCCCTAAAACAACCCGATACCAGTTACTATTCTCTTTTTTACGGACCTTACTGTTCAGCCCCTGAAATGCAATGTCCAGCTTACGTTTTTCCGCCTGATGGAGTGTTTTGTAAGCACCACACTGCATGATATAAGGAATTTCAGACACTTTGAGTTCTTTCGGTGTGACCTCAATTTCCCGCTTGGGCAGCGTCTCAACATAATCCCACTTTTCCGTTGGTGGTGGTGGCAACTGACCTGATTTGGCTGGTTTAGGTTTTGGTTGACTGACCGGTTTAGGCTTGGCTGCCGGTGCATGCTGTTCTTTAACTGGCGGTTCAGGCTGTACACTCAGTTTGTACAAACCATAGCCAAAGGCTGAGACCAGAATAACCGCCGAAATAACAGGACGTGCAGAACGACGTCTTTGAGGCGCTTTGGTTTTCTTGGATGGCGCTTTTTTCCGGGGCGAACTTCCCCGTCTTACATAATCTTTATTAGCCACTGATATTTTGCGTTTCCCGTCAACAATTAGGGTATGTTATAGGAAGACTGACAGGAAGCACAATAGTAACCATTCAGGACTTCCTGCCAATATACAATGACGAGCTTATACCTTTTTCTTAGGTGAGGAAACACTATCCCTGACGATCAGTTTAGTCTCCAGTAAACGGGAACCAGCCCGAACATCCTGCCCACGCAAGACTTCAAGCATCAGTAACATCGCCTGACGTCCGATTTCATATTTGGGCTGTGCAACTGTCGTCAGCGGCGGATCGCAATACTGGGCAAAATTAATGTCATCAAAGCCAACAATAGATAAATCCTGTGGTACCCGGAAACCTGATCGCTTCGCTTCCTGAATGGCCCCGATTGCCATCATGTCGTTATGACAGAATACAGCTGTTGGCGGATCGGTCAGTTTTAAGCAGCGGCGAATGGCTTTAGCTCCGGATTCAAAACTAAAATCACCGGAGAAATGAAATTCAGGATTCATCTGTATGCCGGCACGACGTAATGCCTGCATAAATCCCTGATGACGGAACTGACATAATGCTGCAGACTCAGGGCCCGTAATTTCAGCAATCTGAGTGTGTCCCATTTGGGTCAGATAATTCACAATTTCAAACGCAGAGGTCAGGTTATCAATGTGTACTGTCGGCAATTCAAGTTCCGGGGCATATTCACAGGCCATCACCATCGGCGGTAGATTCTTTTGCTCAGATTTACTGGCATCAAAGGGTAAATCGGTTCCCAGCAACAGCATCCCGTCAGCCTGCTTTGTAAATACAAGATTAACAAATGAACTTTCTCTTTTCTGCTGCTGGCCACTATCACCAAGCAACACTAAATAACCATGCTCGGCAGCCGCATCTTCAATACCACGAATAATTTCAGAAAAATATGGATCGCAAATATCAGGAACAATAACAACGATAATCTTGGATTCATTACGTCGCAGGTTTCTCGCCAGAGAGTTTGGAGAATAACCCGATTCAAGCACTGCATCTTCCACCCGTTTTCTGGTGGTTGGCGATACTTTCTCCGGATTCATAAGGGCTCTGGAGACGGTTGCAGTCGAGACGCCCGCTAATTGAGCAACATCCTTCATTGTCGCCATATATTTCTGTCCTCACTCTCAATAGTTTGAAAAAACACCGGACCAGATAACCCTTCTGACTCCCCCCGGCATATAAAGATCGCGCATATCTCTTTAGTGTAAGCATTTCTGGCGATAAAGTTACGGTCTGTTTAACAAAATTTACATAATAAATGAGACATAGATCACGATAAATATCAAATAATTATCAGCACAAAAAAACATCATCCACTGACAGAATCAGGATCTGCAACGGAAAAAATGTTTCAGTATGTGAACAAATAATAACCAGAACCAGTTAAGAGAGGTCATGGGGTTCGACGTCCAGAGACCACCGGACCCGCTTCGTCAGAGGTAACAACTGAATTGCCGGGCGGGCGCTGACCAGCAATTGCTGCATGGTTGTCCTTCTTGATACCTGTAATAATAACTGCCAGCGATATTTTCCGGCACGTTTTGCCAGCGGTGCAGGCGAAGGGCCGATCACAGAACAGTAAGCATCAAAAACAGGATTGGCTTCCAGTGTATGACGAACCTGCCGGAGAAATTCTTCAGCCTGACGGGCATCATTCGACTCCGCTTTAAACAAGGTCAGATAATTAAAAGGCGGCAAAGAGCAAAGTCTGCGTTCCTCCAGTGCCATCATGGCAAAGTGCCGGTAATCTTTCTCAAGCAATACCTGCAACAAATTGTGTTCAGGATGATGCGTCTGTAAAACGACTTCTCCTGGCTTACTGGCTCTTCCGGCTCTTCCGGCCACCTGCGTAAATAACTGTGCAAGACGCTCAGCAGCCCGGAAATCATTACTGAATAAAGCACTGTCCACATCCAATAAAGCAACCAGCGTCACATCAGGAAAATGATGCCCTTTCGCTAACATCTGAGTCCCGATCAGAATGTGGTATTCCCCTTTTCTGACAGACTCAAGTGCACTTTCCAGTGTTCCTTTTCTCCGGGTACTGTCCCGATCAATTCTGATTGTTTTGTATTCAGGAAACAGTTGCCCCAGGTGGTGTTCAAGCTGTTCTGTGCCAACGCCGGATGTCACCATTCTCTGAGAACCACAGTTCTGGCACTGATTCACCACCGGCCTGATGGAGCCGCAATGATGGCAACGAAGATCCTGTGTCAGTTGGTGATAGGTATAATGCATGTCACACCGCTGACAAGCAGCCGTCCAGCCACAGTCATGGCACATCAGTACCGGCGCATAACCTCGCCGGTTTAAAAACAGTAAGACCTGATTTCCGGCCTGTAAATGTTTTCTCATCTCAGCCATTAACGGCGCTGACAATCCCCCTTCCAGATGCAACCCTTTAATATCCAGCACCCGGTTACGGGCAGGGACCGCCGTGCCGGCGCGGCTGGTCAGCCTCAGATGATGATATTTTCCACTCAAGGCATTTTGCAACGTTTCCAGTGCCGGTGTCGCAGAGCCTAATATCACGGGTATACCTTCGAGGCTGGCCCGCATCACTGCGACATCACGGGCGTGGTAACGCAGGCTGTCCTGCTGCTTATAAGATGCATCGTGTTCTTCATCAACAATGATGATTCCAAGGTGCTGGAAGGGAGTAAACAAAGCAGAACGGGTTCCAATCACGACACCCGCATGACCATCTCTGGCTGAGAGCCATGCCTGTAGCCGCTCTGTATCATTCAACCCGGAGTGCATGACAACCACCGGCACCTGAAAACGGGAGCGAAACCGCTCAATCGTCTGGGAAGTCAGGCCGATTTCCGGCACCAGCACCAAAGCCTGTTGTTTGCGGGCCAAAACCGGCGCAATCATATTCAGATAAACTTCTGTTTTACCGGAACCCGTCACACCTTCGAGTAAATAGCAGCCAAACCCAGACTCACTATTCACTGTCGCTACTGCAACCGCCTGCTCTTCGTTGAGTCTGGGTTTTTCACTTTCGTTTTCCAGGTATTCAGGCCATGGCATACGAGACGTTTTCTTTTCACAAACCGTCACCCAACCTTTCTTTTGCAGATCCCGCAGCACCTGGCTGCTCATGTCTTCCGCCAGCAATTCTTCCCGGCTTGCCGGTCTGCCTGACAAAAAGTTCAGCACTTTCGCCTGACGCACAGCCCTGCCAAGCCCCAGCATCAGTTGCTCACGCCCGGCATCCGTGACCGACCACTCCTGCAACACCGGAAATTCAGCGGCTTTACCTTTTCTTAATGCTACCGGTAAGGCATTTGATAGTGTTTCACCCAATGGATATTGATAATATTGACTACACCATTTGAGCAGTTGATAAAGCTGAAATGGCCAGACCGGATCATCATCCAAAACCTGATGAATTGGTTTTAACTTTGTCAGTGCCATCTCAGACGTACTGACAAGTTCTGTCACAAGACCAATCAGTGTCTGACGCCCGAACGGTACCGACACTCTTCCGCCAATCACCGGAAAACAATCCTTTGGGATCAGGTAGTCAAAATACTTATCGAGTGGCACAGGAAGCGCTACGCGGGCAATCGATGGATGCATACAACAAAAAATCGGGTGAAATCATTCATGGTCACAGTCTAATCGAAGCGTCCCTGAAATACGACTCCATCACCACACAAGACAGAATCGGATAAAAAGTATCATTTCCCGTCATGATGAGAGTCTATGGTGAAAATAACAGCAAAAGTTATTGATCCTGACAGCCGGATTCTTTAATATATCGCGCCTTAGAGATCGGGTCGGTCTGACCGGCCTGATAATGATATTATTAACAATACGTGTGGTGTCCGGCAAAGCACCGGTATAGCGACACGGCCTGACAGAGGTTATCCCATGAAAACTGGTATCCACCCAGAATATAAAGACGTAAACGCAACTTGTTCTTGCGGCAACTCATTTGTATTTAAATCATCAATGAGCAAGGATTCACTTCACCTTGACGTATGTGACAAATGCCACCCATTCTATACTGGTAAGCAACGTATCGTTGATACAGGCGGCCGTGTAGATCGCTTCAACAAGCGTTTCGGCAGCTTATCAAGCAAGAAGTAATCCGTTTACGATCAAACGAATTTCTGAAGGACGCGCAAGCGTCCTTTTATTTTGCTGACGATTCGCTTTACCGGCAATGTGCTGTAATTCCCCCCGCATCTCCAGAAACCGTTCAGAATTGCAACAAAATTTACTTACGAAAGTATCACAACCCTATCCAGCCTCCCAGACATCGATTACACTAGCTCATCTGTTCATATAAGTAGATATACGCTACTGATGTATTCCTGAGTAATACCAAGACATATCATCAAATGAACATGTCATCATGAGGTGATGACTGGTATTGGTATAAAATAACAATGAGACTCAACACTTATGTCTGAAGACAACAGTCAAAATTTAACCCCGGAAGAAATCCTTCGCCAGAAAGCCCTGGCATATCACGCTACACCAACCGCCGGCAAAATTGAAATTGCTCTGACAAAACCAGCAGATTCCGCCGAAGATCTGGCACTGGCATATAGTCCGGGTGTCGCCGAGCCTGTACGTGAAATCGCACAAAATATCGATAACATTTACAAATATACCGCGAAAGGAAATACCGTTGCCGTCATTTCAAACGGTACAGCAATCTTAGGCTTAGGTAACCTGGGGCCAATGGCATCCAAACCCGTGATGGAAGGTAAGGCTTTATTGTTCAAGCGTTTTGCCGGTCTTGATTCGATTGACATTGAAGTAAAACACCGGACGATCGACGAGTTTGTCGATACCGTCGCAAATATTGCTGACACATTTGGTGGCATTAACCTGGAAGATATCAAAGCACCTGATTGCTTTGAAATTGAAAGACGTCTGATTGAGAAATGTGATATCCCGGTATTCCATGATGATCAACATGGTACAGCAATTGTGACCGCTGCCGGTATGCTCAACGCCATTGAGCTGCAGGGAAAAGATCTGAAGGAATGTACCATTGTCTGTCTCGGTGCCGGAGCTGCTGCCGTTGCCTGTATGGAGCTGTTAATCAAATGCGGTGCCATGCGTGAAAAAATCTACATGCTTGACCGCAAAGGTGTGATTCATACCCGCCGTGACGATTTGAATGAATACAAGCAGCTCTTTGCCAGTAACACGGATAAAAGAACACTGGAAGATGCTATTCAAGGCGCCGATCTGTTCCTTGGCGTCTCCGGACCAAACCTGCTGCCACCGGAAGCGCTGAAGCTGATGGCGGATAAGCCGGTTGTGTTTGCCTGCTCAAATCCGGATCCGGAAATTAAACCGGAAACCGCCCAGCAGGCCCGTCAGGATCTGATTATGGGGACCGGCCGTTCCGATTATCCGAACCAGGTTAATAATGTGCTGTGTTTTCCATTTATTTTCCGTGGTGCTCTGGATGTCCGGGCCAGTGAAATTAATGATGAAATGAAAATTGCAGCGATTGAAGCGATTCGTCAGCTGGCAAAAGAACCTGTTCCGGCAGAAGTTCTGAAAGCTGCGGGGGCAAACAGCCTCGCTTTCGGTTCTGAGTATATTATTCCAAAACCAATGGACCCGCGCCTGTTACCACGCGTCGCAAAAGCCGTTGCACAAGCCGCGGTCGATTCGGGTGTCGCCCGTATTGCTATGCCGGAAAACTACATGGAAGACTAATTCCAGGCCACAGGCAAACACAACAAACCAAAACCGGATGCTTCAGTCATCCGGTTTTTTTATTGAAATGAACCATCGTTTAAGGGCCACAATTCACGTCTGGCTGACTTAAAACTGCTTTTCAGCCCGCTGATAACCCGGCAACGCTTTGACTTCCTGCATATAACGCTGAATATGCGAAAAAGCAGAAATGTCCGTCTGTATCTCAGCAAGTTGAAGAGCAAGGAACATCTGGAAATCAGCGCCACTCATCTGCTCTCCGGCAAACCAGTGATTGCGGGCCAGAAAATCATCAATTAACTGAAGTTGTGGTTTCAGGCGCGGCAAAATAAAATTCTGACATAAAGCATCGATAAATTTCCCAATCACAGGCCGGATAAAAAATGGCACCCGTTTACGTGATTTACTCAGTATCAGTTGCATCACCAGCAAAGGCATCAGAGAACCTTCAGCAAAATGCATCCAGTAACGATAATCCAGCAATGCCTGCCCGGAAACCGGTCTGAAACGCTGCTCCGGATCATAGTGATCGAGTATATATTCAATGATTGCGCCTGATTCAGCCACGGTCACTTCCCCGTCCGTAATCACCGGAGAAACACCCAAAGGATAAACCTTTTTTAACGTATCGGGCGCACCGGAAGTTTTTGGATCCCGCTGATAAAAAACAACCTGATATTCAGCGCCTGATTCTTCCAACAACCAAACAATACGATTTGAGCGTGACTTTTCCAGATGATGAACATAAATCATGAAATATTTCCTTCTGTGTCGGGCTGATAATAAAGTCACCTTACCGGGTAAGACTTTGCGACTCAATGAAATAATTTAATCAACAACGCTCATAACAGCATATCCGAAAAATATATGGGACTAATTTCACAATATATACATGATCACTGGATGCATATTCATTTTTGCTTTTTAATCTCTACCTCGCGTGTTGTTCACTCCATCAGGGATTTGCCCCGAAGTGAACACGATGCAATCTCCGCAGAACAACACGCGTTTTATCAATCAACCGGACAACCGGAATGACAACAATAAATGAATATCACTGACGATCCGGAAAACCGGATCATCAGTCATTATTCACTCCGGCTTCAGAAACCACCCATGGTGATAATGCGAAACCTCCCCCGCCAGCGCAACTGGCCGGCAAACAACGGTTGCTCCGGAGAACAAAATAAAAACATAACAACGTACAGGTACAAACAATGTCAATTCATAAATTTTTAGCAATTTCGAGCGCTTTTTTGCTCACAACCGGCTGTGCTATTGCAAACTACCCGGACGAGAGCACAGAATTCAGAACAGACCATACAGAGTGGCCGGCGCTGAAAAGCAGCATCAAAAAAACGCCCAAAATTGAACAGGCAATTAACCAGATTCTGCAAACCATGTCTCTGGAAGAAAAAATCGGTCAGATGACACAACCAACCATCATGAATACAACACCGGAAGATGTGGTGAAATACCATGTTGGTTCTGTGCTGAATGGTGGAAATGACTGGCCGGACTACAATAAAAATGCCACCGTCAATGACTGGCTCACTCTGGCTGACAGCTACTGGCAAGCCTCAATGGATACGTCTGACGGCAATGCTGCAATTCCGGTTATCTGGGGCACAGATGCCGTACATGGGTATGGCAATGTCAAAGGCTCTGTGCTCTTTCCGCATAACATCGGCTTAGGTGCAGCACACGATCCGGCGATGATGGAACGCATCGGCCGGGCGACAGCCTCACAGGTAACAACCACCGGGCTGGACTGGACGTTTGCGCCAACACTTGCCGTTGTGCGTGATGATCGCTGGGGAAGAAGCTACGAAGGCTATTCTGAAGATCCTGAAATTGTTTTTCAGTATGGCGATGCCATGGTTCGCGGTATTCAGGGCAACTTTGACCAGAACCATGTAGTTGCCACCGCTAAACATTACCTTGGCGACGGCGGCACTTATCTGGGCACCGATCAGGGAAACAATCTGAGCAGCGAACATGATCTGATCAATATTCATGCTCAGGGTTACTATTCAGCACTTCAGGCCGGTGCACAAACCGTGATGGCATCTTACAGCAGCTGGAAAGGTGACAAAATGCACGGGAATGAATACTTACTGACTCAAATCCTGAAAGACCAGATGAATTTTGACGGCTTTGTCGTTTCAGACTGGAATGCCATTGGGCAGGTACCGGGATGTACCAACTTCCACTGCCCGCAAGCGATTAATGCCGGTATCGATATGGTGATGATCGCTGAGAAAAAATGGCCTGACTTTATCACCAATACATTGAAAGATGTCAAAGATGGCCTGATTCCGATGAGCCGGATTGATGATGCAGTCAAACGTATCCTGCGGGTGAAAATGCGTGCCGGTCTGTTTGATAAACCAATGCCATCCAAACGCCTTGGCGCAGGTGATGCAGCTAAGCTTCAGAACCAGTCACTTCGTGACCTGGCAAGAGAAGCGGTCCGCAAATCTCTGGTATTGCTGAAAAATAATCACAATGTGCTGCCCATCGATAAATCCGCGCACATTCTGGTAACGGGTAAAACAGCCAATAATATCAGTAATCAAACCGGCGGATGGTCGATTACATGGCAGGGTACCGGTAATACAAACGCTGATTTCCCATATGCAACATCAATTTTAAAAGGCTTCAAAGACGCGGTCAGTGATCAGGGTAAGATCACCTTCAGCGAAGATGGCACAAAAGCCAGCAACGATTATGATGTCATTATTGCTGTGATTGGTGAAACGCCTTATGCCGAAGGTCAGGGCGATATTAAACCCGATGACACACTGTCTTTCTCAAAACATTACCCGCAGGATGAAGCACTGCTGGCGAAACTGAAAGAAAATGCGCCGGATGTGCCGGTCGTGACAGTTTATGTGGGCGGCCGTCCGTTGTGGATGAACCCGGAGATCAATAAGTCTGATGCATTTGTTGCTGCATGGCTGCCGGGGACAGAAGGTAATGGGATTGCAGATGTGTTGTTTGGTGATTTTGATTTCACCGGGAAGTTAGCTTACAGCTGGCCCGGAAGTGATTGCCAGATCAGCAATCGCGGCGATCATAATCAGCCATTGTTTGCTTACGGTTATGGTCTGGACACCAAAGACGATACAACGGTGGGACCGCTGTCTGAAGAGTCACTGCCAACCGGTTGTGATCAACGATAATGTCATGACCACATTGACTTGATGAAAACTAAGAAAAAGCCACCTTTGCAGGTGGCTTATTCAGATTAAAGAGATGGGTGAGATTATATTTTCTGTCTGCGTCTGAACAACAGGCCAAACGCCGCCATCATCATCAGACCAAATGCAGCACCACCAGAACCGGAAGAAGTACTGGTTGATGTCGTTGTCGTCGAACCTGATGACTGAGATGAACTGTCTGAAGAGTCACTACTGTCTGAAGAATCGGAAGAACCGGAATCATCTGAAGAGCTCGTATCTTCGGTATAACCGGCACTAAAGTATGCCTGAACCTGCAACTCAGAAGCTTTAGATTGATCCGTCAACACTTTCAATGTCAGTGATGTTCCTGTCTGAGTTGTGGTGAAACCCGCGGTTTTTCTGTCTACATTGACTGCCACAGTACAGCTGCTTCCCTGACTCAGGGTCGAAGTACAGCCATTGTTCGCAATCGTCACACCTGTTGGTAATTCGAAATTAGTCACATCAAAACTTTCAGAACCATAGTTGGTCAACGGGATCTCGATCTGAACGTTTTGTTCCGTTGATTCAGAGTTAATACGCTGCCGATAACTCACGCCACTGGTTTTCGCTGCAATCCAGTCCGTAAAATAAGCCACATTGGTATAAACACCATAAGCATTTGGCTGAGCACACCCGACTCCCCAGCTGACAATACCTACCTGCTTGTAAGTGCCATTATCATTGTAAACCAGCGGGCCACCACTATCGCCCTGACATGAATCTTTTCCGCCTTCTTTCAGGCCGGCACAGATAGAGTCATCGCTGACATTACTATAATCTCCGCCGACATTCTGACAGGTACTCAGATCCACATAAGGCACATCAACCTGATACAATTTTTCAGGAAAAACACTCGATGTCGTTGACTGATTTCCCCAACCCATGACCGTCAGTGTATCCCCGGCGGACAAAGCGTCGGTCAATGTTGATGTTGTCAGCTCAACATTAGTTTCCGTCACTTCTTTGGCCAGTTCAAGAATCGCAATATCATTATGCATCGTCGAAGAATCATAGTTTTCGTGCATATAGATATTCTGGATATCAACCCGTTGACCTTCATTCTCACCATTACTCAAATCATAAATACCGACAGAGACATCAGCTGCATAGGTATTTGATTCGACCAAACTGGCAACACAATGAGAAGCAGTTAATACATAACGACCGCCAAGGAAAGTCGCGCCACAGAACTGCCCGTTATAAGTATCTACATTTTTACTCACCATCGCCGTCATAAACGGCCAGTCACCTTCTGCTGATTGTGTACCATTGATAATACGCACTGTATTTTCAGAAGATGCACCCACTTGCCCGGATAAAGCGAGGCCCAAAGGCAGAGCCAAACTGACAAACATTGCTAATTTGCTTTTTTTCATTTTTTAAATACCTACTATCCTTAGTATTGAATAAAACGGTAATGCATCATTTGTCGATGAGTGATTACCTGGTTACAGCCCGGTCAGGCAGACCTCAAATTACATCCAGTTGCATGAGACATCAATATCAATTGATATTTCCATCATTTACTATTGCGATAAACCAAACCTCTGTAACAATATTATTAACAAGCGGCAGACAAAAAATGGCTTTAGATTTATTTCCGGCAAAAAAAACCACCTGCCGGGTGACAGGTGGTTTTTATCGTTCGGCTAAATGTTACCTGAAATCAGCGATACCGGCGTCTGATAATCAAACCAAACAGAGAGAAAATCAGCAACCCGAATGAAGCACCACCAGAGCCGGATGATGATGAAGTACTGCCGGAACCCGTGGTTGAACCGGCAGATTCAGTAGCATCTTCCTGGTAAATGTTGTTGAAGTGAACTTTTACCTGTAACTCTGAAGCCTCAGCGTGATCCGTGATAATTTTATAGGTCAGATCCTGACCCGCCTGATAAGACAGGAATCCAGCGGCTTTTCTGTCAATATTCATCGTCACGGCACAGCTGTCACCCTGATTTAATGTCGATGTACAGGTATTACTCGCGACAGTCACACCTTCCGGTAATTCAAAGTTTGTGACATCAAAGCTTTCGGTGCCGTAGTTTGTTAATGGCGTTTCAACCTGTATGTTCTGATCGGAAGATAATGTATTAAACCGTTGCGGGTAGCTGACACCACTGGTTTTCGCTGCAATCCAGTCTTTAAAGTAAGCAATATTCGCATACACGCCATAAGCATTGGCCTGTGCACATCCCTTACCCCCCGGCCTGAGCAAAAGTCTCAGAAAAATAAGAAAATCAGATATCGAAGACAGAGACTTCGATATTCACTACAAAGTCCGTGAATACCTGATGCTGATGCAGGCTCAGCTCGCCGGTTATCCGGAACATGTCAACCTGTTTTGCACCACCCGGAAAATAATTAAATTGCATTTCTCGTGACGCTGGATAAGGTTGGGAAGTTCACACCTTTTTCTATCACTTCACTATCAGCATCTTCCGGTACCGGATTAATACTCACTTCTTTGGCTGGCATCGCGACTTTGGGGGCACCTTTAGCAAAACGCTCCGGGTGTGCAGCATAAGCGGCATCAAGACCCGCCTGACGTGTCACTGCCTCCTCTGTATATCGTCCTGTAAAAACATGCTCCGGTGTAAAGCCACCTAACTGGCTGTGATAATGACAGGTGTTGTACCATGTTACATAGTCCTGACACCAACGATTCGCATGCCCATAATCTTCAAAACGACGGGGATAATCTGGTTGATATTTGAGTGTTTTAAATTGTGATTCACTAAATGGGTTGTCATTACTGACCCGCGGACGACTGTGGCTGACGGTGACTGCAAGCTCAGACAACAAATCCAGATAACAATGGGCAGTCATCGGCGCGCCTCTGTCCTGATGAAGGGTTAAACCGCTTGATTCAAGGTCATAACGGGTGATTGCTTCTTCCATTAGCTGGGATGCTAACGCACTGTTTTCCTTGCGCGATAGCATCCAGGCAACAATGTAACGGCTAAATAAATCCATCACGACATAAAGTGATAAATATTCTCCCCGCTTTTGAGTGGGTAATTTGGTGATATCCCAGGTCCAGACCTGATTGGGATGTTGAGCCACCAGACGGGGAACCATGTGAGACTGCGCTGGTCGCTGTACCCGGCGTTCACCATGAAGATTATCTTCACGTAAGAGCCGGTGCATGGTGCTGACTGAGCACAGATATTGCCCTTGCTGCAACAGGTCATAATAAATCTGCACCGGCGGTTGGTTACAATAAGTTTCACTGAGCATCACCGATTTCACTGTTTCTCTTTCTGTATCGCTTAATGCTCTGGGCTGGCGCGCGTGTTTCCGGGAGCGGTGAATCCGGGGCCAAGGGCCACAAAACTGAACACCCCGGATATAACGTCTTAATGTATTGCGGTTGACGTTAAGCACCTGGCAGGCGAGCCTTTGGGAGACAAATGCAGGTAAGGGATGTTGCGCCAGCGTCATGATTTGTTCTCTTGTTCCATCGCTTCTATCAACGCCAAGGCTTTTTTTTGGAGCGAGAGACAACCGTCTTTTACCTCAATCTGATGACGAAGACGGGCGTTCTCTTTCTCTAAGTGCTCAATGCGTTTTTGCTCGGGAGTTTTTGCTGACGCAGGACCGGGGGCTGATTTTTCGAGCCCTTTGATGCCGTTCTCAGCGAATTCTTTCCGCCATTGTGAAAGCTGATTTGAGTAAAGCTTTTCCCGCCGGAGTAAGGCACCAATCTCGCCATGTTGACAGGCATCGGCCTGTTGTATAATGGACAGCTTGTATTCGGTCGTAAAGACACGGCGGGTTTTCTTTTCCAGCTCCGGAGAGGGACTGACCTGCGGCTCAACCGTTGTGTTCTTTGGCATCATGAACTCCTTTTTCACCCTGATTTGTATGTTATCTCAAAAGCGGGTGGTTCAATAGCAGGTTGACACACAGGGCCATACTAACGGTCCGAACCCGATTTTAACTTCATCCTGCATCCACACCAGTTGGTCAATTCGCTCTTTTTCATGCTCGATGATATCTTTCATCAACGCATGTTTGTATTTATCCAGAAAATCATCTAAAAATGATTTCTCTGCCGCTTTCGGATACCACTCACTCTCGTGGTATGCCACGATGGATTTAAAACTGTCCCACGGCAGCAAAGCATCTTCAACTTGCGTGAATGCCTGCGCGCCTTCACCACCACTGACCGGCCGGGTCACTTCCTGAAATAAAAATGGTGGATCAGGCTTGTCCACAAAACCATCAGAATCTTTATCTTCTATCCATCTCAACTGCTTCACAGATTCATCATTCATTAACAGCTTAAAGAAACCTTCAGGTGGCTTGTCTTTTGAAAAAACTTCAAAATGAATCTGAGAGCCGAGCTTGATAAAATCTTCCCGCCGGGTATCAACTTTATCGTAACGCCCCAGATAACCGATTGGATCACCGGCACAAACCTTATAGGCTGAACTACTACCCAGTTAATGGAACTTTGCACCTTCAGCTGTTTTCACATCACCATCAACAAACCTTACAACGTGCGAATAAACGTGGCTTACCATTGAGATTAAATAATCCGTAATACTGAGTTTTCTGATAAGCGATCCATGTTTATCCAAATGCTTATGGAAGCTTTTTATAAGGATATTTTTCTATAAACTTAGAATCAAAATACTTGTCAGATCTCATGACATGACATTTCTCTTTCTCCGTTTTGTTTATCACACAGACATGTAATGAATACAAACCATCATTATGAGAAGAATCGAATGTAACTGTCTGAACAAGCTCTAATTCATTCTCTTTTATGCTCAAAAAGTATTTTTTTTCTTGACCTCCAGCACCAGAAAACATTGATATTATGGAGAAATTAACATCATCACCTTTCTCTTCCTTAATTTCTCTCACCATATACATCCCTTGAAAGCTATAATTTTCAGATTTATATTTATATTTGTATTCTCCATCTACATTCAGAAACACCAATATTTCATCATTAGATTGGTCATTAATAACAGCATCTTTAACACCATCTCGATCTACATCAAAATAATATATTTCATATTTATCATCATTTTTAAATCTATCGAAATCATTAGCCACACAATTAATAGATATAAAAATTGAAAATAATAGAAATCCATTCCTAATTAGTGCATTTTTCATATTTCATAACCACCTTTAAATAGTTAACATATTTCTGTCTTTCCTCAAAACCATTTCCACCACCATTTACTAACCAACTAATTGTATCTCTACAATCTTTATCAGCTAATAAATTTAGGTTAAGAACACCATATTTTTTTGTTCTTACCATATAATTCACGTTTAGCGCAGGTACGAAGCACCCACTTCGAAAAGGCAGAATCGACCATTACCTGGGTTTATAAAATGGATGCGACACAGAATTATGAACAGCCTCAGGAGCAGGGTGAGAGCATACTAACTTAATCGTTCAACCAGCAAACAAATTGTTCGTTTATCAAACGATAAAATTTGTGTTTTCTCGGCTGTTTTCGGGAAATTCGACTTAGATTTTAAGCTCGAACACTGCTTGGTTAAGAAACGAGCGAAGTATGCTCGCACCCTGGCCTCAGGAGAGGCCGCTCGATGAACGACCAAAAGTTCCCAGCATTTATTCAACAACGCAACATAAATTCATAAAGTTAAATTTTTATCACAAACTAACATTACATTTATCCAAATATTTAAGCTCACTATCAACACTTTTATATTCTGGTATAAACTCATATCCTTCTTTCATATTGTTAATATATACCTTGAATTTATATGGTGTTTTTATTGCGTTAATAAAGTTATACCATTCTTCTCGACCAAAAAGAACTGGAGGAATCCAATAGGCAATTCCATTAATTAATATTGTTATTTCATTTTTATCATCTTTGGAACTAAATTCATTACCATCTTTATCTTTAAAAGTTACGTATGTGTTACCACTATCATTGTCACTTTTAAGATCGCAATTTATAAAGAAGTAATCACCGGAATAATTCATGATATTATATTTTGCAATTCCTTCTATATATTTTGAATGCCATTGTGTTATCAGATCATCTGAAGTTATATCAGTTTCTTTTTTTGACTTTGATTCCAAATCATTTTCAATATATGTCTTATTTTTTACATTATCAACATTACACCCACTTAAGTATTTGAGTATAACTTTAGTACTCATAATTGAAGATATAAAAGTATAATTATGTTTGTCATTAACAACCACTTTAAATTGTTGGTTAGTCTTTATAGCATTTATAAAATTAACCCATAACAATTGATTAGATTTACCTTCCAATGTTGATGGAATATGATATTTATTATCATGGAACAAAACATCAATATTATCTCTATCTGAATAATAGTGATTACCACTAGCATCAGATATTAAAACATTAGTATCTTTACCATCTAATGTTCTTTCTTCATCACAGCTTATGCTAAATAAATCACCTTCATTATTTTTTAAGTTATATTCCTGAATTCCATTGTTATAATACTTGGTCCATATATTATCAACAGCATAAGCATATGAACCAAAAAAAGCGAAAAAAAATCCAAAAAATAGCAAAAAACACTTAACCTTCATATTTAAATCCTGCTTGATAGTACTCTCTAATATTATGGGCAATTTCTTTTTTTGTTATTTTTTTATCTTTATTAATATCATGAAATTTATTTTTTTCATATCTTTCATCACCAGACAAATAAATAACATCATCATTTGACTTTCTTATGACACTAGGTGTGAAAATAGAAAAATATACATCTTCTAACGTCCATTTACTCGTAGGTACACCAACATATTTAGCTTGAAGTTTAAAGTATTTTTTCACATAGTCCATTTGCTCTACATGAGTCATTTTTGCTAGCTGTTCTATGGTTGTATCTAGATCTTTCTCAGCTGTTTTCTTCATAAATTGAATTAATCCAGTGGCTGATGAACCAGGATTTTTCGTGGCAGGATCAAATGATTGTACTGTTTCTAAAGCAATACAAGCTATGATATAATTTGGATCAATTTCTAGCTCTTCTCCTACCGAAATTATTTTTTGCTTAAATTCATCAGCAATTTTACTACCAAATTTTTGTTCAACTTTTTTGATCCAAATAAGTTTATTGGAACTCCTAACATCCATCACCGGCCACCAATGCCAAACTAACGGTCCGAACCCAATTTTAACTTCATCCTGCATCCACACCAGTTGGTCAATTCGCTCTTTTTCATGCTCGATGATATCTTTCATCAACGCATGTTTGTATTTATCCAGAAAATCATCTAAAAATGATTTCTCTGCCGCTTTCGGATACCACTCACTCTCGTGGTATGCCACGATGGATTTAAAACTGTCCCACGGCAGCAAAGCATCTTCAACTTGCGTGAATGCCTGCGCGCCTTCACCACCACTGACCAGCCGGGTCACTTCCTGAAATAAAAATGGTGGATCAGGCTTGTCCACAAAACCATCAGAATCTTTATCTTCTATCCATCTCAACTGCTTCACAGATTCATCATTCATGAACAGCTTAAAGAAACCTTCAGGTGGCTTGTCTTTTGAAAAAACTTCAAAATGAATCTGAGAGCCGAGCTTGGTAAAATCTTCCCGCCGGGTATCAACTTTATCGTAACGCCCCAGATAACCGATTGGATCACCGGCACAAACCGTATAGGCTGAACTACTACCCAGCTGATGGAACTGCCCCATTTCTAGTGGCTTACGTGCCACAACCACATGAATATATTTAGACTCAACACATAACCAGCCAGCATCCAGTACTTTTCCATCTTCTGTTTTGACATCACCATCGACAAATTTACACCGGGCAAATAAACGTTTTCTACCATTCAGGTTAAATAGTCCATAATGTTGTGTCTTCTGATAAAAGAAACGGGTTCCATGTTTCGCCGTTGCAATCTTATCGCCAATATTTTTGGTTGCATCAGGATCTGAACGGACTGTCAGTCCATTGCTGAAAACTGTTGCGATCACACCATCAACCATCCAGTCCGGAGAAACTTCGGTAGTAAATGATGAAAAAATTTCCTTACTGGTCCGACACGCCAGCCAAACCTGAGCACCATTTTTCACTAGTGTGGTATTCGTCCCTTTATTGTCGATAATTTTTACAGACCAAAATTCATAACCATTCTTAATTACTGGCGAAGTCTCTGTAATTTCGATCACTGTATCCTTATGCAGCTTTTCGGCATGACCTTCTGTACCAGCCTGTTTACGGACATTTCTATCAGATTTAGTCATCTTGTACTGCCCGGTAATATCATTATCATTTTTAAGCTTAAGAGCAAAAGCCTTCAATAGATTTCCAGATCCGATAACACCTGATGCTACTGCTATCCATAATTCAGAACCATTCTTTATCAAATCAGTTGATACACCTTTACTATCAACAATTCTAATTACTCTAAACTCATAACCATCTTTGATTATTTCCGGTTTATCCACCACTTCAAACAATGCACCAGCAGGTAATGTCTCAGCTCTACCTTTCAGGCCTGCATGCTTACGAACATTTCTGTCCGATTTGGTCATCTTATACTGTCCGGATAGAGTATCTTCTTTCATCGAAAATCTTTTTAATAAATTTTTCGTTTCTCTGACCGCAATCCAGACATCTTTTCCGGTATCGGCAATTCCCTTTCCATCTCCGGGATTATCGACCACATTAAACTTACGGAATTCATACCCGTCTTTCACTACCGGCTTTTCATCTGTTTCCTCAATCACCACATCTTTTTCAAGTTTTGCATACTCCCCTTGTTTCCCTGCCTGGGCACGGGCAAACCGGGTTTTAGTCATGACATAGCGACGCCCCAGCCCTATTGCAACATGTGGTTCACAATGGGGAGCAAGATGTTGATACAGCGAATAAAATGTGAAGGTTTTATCGACATCACCCTCTTTATAGTCAGCCTCATGCTCAATCAAACAAAAATCGTTACTGTATGTCAGTTGCTGACCTTTGAATTCTGCCACCTGATAATCTGACCCAATCCGGCAGGCGACAATTTTTCCGTCGGCAATTGCTCTGATAGCCTGCTGCCTTTTCAGCCACTTCGCATTATTTTCAGTAAAATGAAGACCACCATGCCAGCTTTTATTGTTCGGGTTATAACCAAACTGCCCGGATTTTTCCCTTTTCAGCTGAGTTTCAAGTGATTGTTGATCCGGATACTCTTCTCCGTTGTCCTTTGTCATCGGAAAAACAAATTTCATATTGCAAAACCCCTGTTAACCTGAAAATCCATATGGCACATACTCAGCCTTCTCTTCTTTTTCTTTCTTATTCTCATCAGTGCCAGCCGCATCACTGCCAGCTGCCTCAGATGCTCCGGACTGGGCTGCAGATGAGGCTGCGCCAGCTGCACTGCTTGCGGCTGAACTGCCGGAACCACCTGCGCTACTACCGGATGACGAACCACCGCCGCCAGAAGCAGCAGCAGCTGAACCACCACCCGCACCACCGGATGATGAACCACCACCGCCACCACCAGCGCCGCCGCCTCCACCACCGCCACCGTTGGTCTGCTCAATCGCACCGCTGCCTGCACTGCCGCCGCCGGAGCCGCTTGGGTCTGCGCCGCCACCGCCGCCCCCTTTGGCGCTTTTCGGGCCTTTGATGTATTCCAGCTCAGCCGGTAGTTCCGCATCTTCACCGGCATAGCCGCTGCCACTGCCTGCGCTGCCGCCGGAGTTCAGGCCGATTTTTGCACCTTTAAGCGATACACCGCCCGGATCGACTTTGACGAAACTGCCACCGGCTTTCAGGGTCAGCTCGTTGCCAGCCTCCAGCACCACGGTTTCACCCGCCTTGATGTGTACTTCTGTGCCGGTTTCATTGACCCACACTTTTCCGGCTTTGATATGCATGTCACCGTCAATCACCAGGCTCTGATTACCGGTGATTTTCTCGCGGGTTTCTTCTTCCACGGTTAAGTGGCTGTCTTTTTTAATGTGCGTCCAGCGGTTGTTTTCAATCGTCAGATGCCGGTCGTTTTTCACATGATGAATTTCATCATTCTCGGTGATGAGGTCAGCATCTTTCTGGCCGTGGATAAAGATCTGCTCGCTGCCGGACTGGTCTTCAAAGCTCAGCTCGTTATAGCCTTCGCCCTGATGGGTTTCAGTGCGTAGTACGGTTTTGGTTTTGTTATCCGGCAATGCATACGGCGCTTTATTGCTGGCGTGATAGGTTCTGCCGGTCACAATCGGCTGGTCCGGATCGCCGTTGAGGAAGGAGACAATCACTTCATGCCCGATCCGCGGGATCATCACCGTGCCGTATTGCGGCCCCGCCCAACCCTGCGACACCCGGATCCAGCACGAGCTTTTATCATCGGTGTTGCTGTATCTGTCCCACGGAAAATGCAGTTTCACCCGGCCAAATTCATCACAGTAAATCTCTTCACCATCCGGGCCAACCACAGTCGCGACACACGGGCCATCGACCTGAGGTTTCGGCTGTGGCATCGCCCGCCAGACTTTATCACCGGTGATCAGTTTAAACTGGTTGGCGTAAGTGGTGGCACCGGCGCTGCTGCCTTCTTCCAGCGCCTGCGGCTGGCTGCCCTGATGGCTTGAGCAGACCACAATCCAGTCCCGGTTCATCGCCGGGTCAAAGTGGTCACCGACATAAAAATGCAGCCCGGCCTGAAGCCGTGGCTGGTCACTTTTGCCGGTCGCGGTGTGATATTCCCGCCGCAGGGCATCGAGGCGGATTTGGGTATACGCTTTGCCGTTGCCGTCGTCTTTAAACCGGCCGGGATGGTCGAAGTATTCATAGGTTTCCAGCTGGTTGATATTCACCGCTTCAACCGTCTGCTTAAAGCTGTAGCCGGGCTTTTTAAAGCTGTAATCCTGCATCTGAATCTTGTTGGATTCAGACTGATAATGCTCAGACAGCGACGAAATATAAGGTAAATCACTGCTGCCACCGGAGAGGTTGTTATACAGCACCGGTTCATCACGGGTCGGGAAACCTTCCGGATCATCGGTCAGCAGCAGAATATGTTTGTCCGCCTGATGGATAAAGGTGTACATGATCCCTTCTTCAGCCGCCAGCCGGTGGAAGAATTCCAGATCACTCTCGCGGTACTGAACGCAGAATTCACGTTTAGCGCAGGTACGTTTGATGCCATCAATGTAGTCATTGATCTCCATCTCTTTCATCAGGATAGAAAGGATTTCCGGCACGGTTAAATCCTGAAAACTGCGGCTGTTGCGGCGCAGTGCTAAGCGCTCTAAAGACGGCACCAGCGTCAGGGAATAGAACGAGTGATGATGGCCGGTATCGCCCCGGCTGAAGTTACGGATAATACCGTGCACCCGCTGGAGCACAAAACCATCGCGGATCACTTCCAGCAACGCGGTGTGGTCCACCATCTGCACCGCCGTCAGCCCCGCGCTGCGACTGGCAATATTGATATGATAACGATACCCGTACACCGGATTACCCAGTCCGTCTGCTCCGGCAGAAATGGCATCGGTGCCCTGAAAATCACGCACGACCAGCGTGTCATCTTCCACCCCGTCGATGGTAAGACGAAAACCTAACCCAGACATAATTGATTACCTTATTTCTTAAGATTCTTGTTATTTAGCTGAACCAGCTGTCACCGGGCGCACTGAAACGGCGGTATACAGGCCACCCGAATATGATTGTTATACGTAAATTACCTGAAAAACAATGTTCAAATTGCTTACGTATAACGGCAGAAGACTATGATACTGTTTCATATTTGTTCGCACACGGGCATTGAGAAAAAAGCGGCTAACGGAACAACAAAAAAGTGATGTTAATTCCATTTATTGGTGTGTTTTTTTGTTATTTCAAGATGAATCAATAGAGCTGGTTGTTTAATGAACAATCCAGAGCAACAGAATAAGGGGATGACGACATAATAAAACACCTGAATCAACGATTCAGGTGTCAGCATTCAGAAAGGAAATCAGGTAAAGCGGAAATCAGCACTCTTCTTCGTCATAGGCTTCAAACTCAATGCCCATCGCGGTCATGATTGCTTTCGCTTCTGCGGGAATATCATCCGGACGGTCTTTTCTCAGATCCTCATCCGTTGGCAGCGGCTGCCCGGTATACGCATGCAGAAAGGCTTCACACAAGAGCTCACTGTTGGTCGCATGGCGCAGATTATTAATCTGCCGGCGGGTCCGTTCATCGGTGAGTACTTTCAGCACTTTCAACGGAATCGACACCGTGATTTTCTTCACCTGCTCGCTCTTTTTTCCGTGTTCCGCATAAGGACTGATATATTCACCATTCCAGTCTGCCATCACTTATCCTCATTTCTGTCTTGCTGATACCCGTGATAAAGCAGTAACGCTGGTTTCTTTCAGGTATCGTATCAATCATTGTCCCCGTAAAGTATAGGGAATTACATGCTCAGGCATATCGCCGAGCCAACATTCTAGCTTTATTTACTGCTACAAGCAAAGACATATAGCCATCTGGATGTATTGACGTCTCAATGTCATATCAGTAAAGTATGCAGACATCACAATAAACCACTATGATGCCTTGATAAGCAGCTTTCACGAAAAGAAAGGAATCCGCTATGAGCACACGCAAGCCAGCCACCATTGCAGTCCGGACCGGCATTGAGTCTGACACCCAATACCATGCTGTTGTTCCGCCAATTTATCTCTCAACCAATTATGGGTTTCCGGCTTTTGGCGAAGTCCCGGAATATGATTATACCCGTTCAGGTAATCCGAACCGCGGACTGCTGGAACAGGCACTGTATGAGCTGGAAGGCGGTCAGGGTGCAGTGATTACGAACTGCGGTACCGCCGCTTTGAATTTATGGGTATCCGCATTTCTCAACCCCGGAGAGCTGTTAATTGCGCCGCATGATTGTTATGGCGGCACCTACCGGCTGTTCCATAACCGGGCACTGAAAGGTGATTTTAAGGTGAAGTTTGTTGATCTGTGTGACGAAGCGGCACTTGAGGAAGCTATCGCACTCAAACCCAAACTGATTTTGCTGGAAACCCCTTCCAATCCGCTGGTCAGGGTTGTGGATATCGAAAAAGTCTGCCGGAAGGCAGACGCTGTGGGTGCCATGGTCGCGGTGGATAATACCTTCCTGTCACCGGTATACCAGCAACCTATCTCTCTTGGCGCAGACTTTGTGATTCACTCCACCACCAAATATATCAATGGTCACTCTGATGTGCTGGGTGGCGTGATTATCAGTAAAACTGCGGAGGATGCAGAAACGCTCGCCTGGTGGGCAAACTGTATCGGCGCTTCCGGCACACCATTTGACAGCTATTTAACTCTCCGGGGCATCCGGACACTGGGTGCGCGGATGCGTAGTCATGAAGAAAATTCACAAAAAATTCTCAGCTATCTTCTGTCGCACAAGATGGTCGGAACAGTGTATCATCCAAGCTTACCGACGCATCCGGGACATGAAATTGCGAAAAAGCAACAAAAAGGCTTTGGTTCAATGCTAAGCTTCGAGTTTGCTGGCAGTTACGCCCGGTTACAGAAGTTCGTCAGCCAACTGCAACTGTTCTCACTGGCAGAATCATTGGGTGGCGTTGAAAGCCTGATTTGTCATCCGGCATCGATGACTCACCGGGCCATGGATGATGAAGCACTGGTGAACGCAGGTATCTCACAGCAATTATTGCGTTTATCAGTCGGCCTTGAGGATGCCGATGACCTGATCGCCGATCTGGAACAGGCCTTTACCCACGCGCAGGAGGAAAATTAATGGTTACACCACGTCAGCTCCACAAGTTTGGTGGCAGCAGTCTTGCCAATCCGGAGTGTTATCGTCGTGTTGCAACGATTCTCAAAGAGTATTCACAAAGTCATGACCTCGTTGTTGTTTCCGCAGCAGGAAAAACAACCAATAATCTGATTGCCTTTGTGGACTCACTTTCATCACCCCATGAAGCTCATGCGATTCTCAATGATATTCGCCAGTTCCAGCTTCATTTAATCAATGACTTACTGGATGGTGAAGTCGCGCAGGCATTAGCGGCCCAACTGAGTGATGAAATCAGTTATCTTGATTCTCTGACAGCGCCGCTGGAGGAATATGAGCGTAATGCGATTCTGGCGCACGGAGAATCATGGTCGTCCAGAATTATGGCGGCCCTGCTCAATCAGCAGGGTCTGGTTGCCATTGCACAGGATGCCCGCACCTTCCTGAGAGCTCATGCGGGAGCACAACCTGAAGTTGATCGGGCAAAATCTTACCCGTTATTGCAGGAGATTCTGGCTCAGAATGCTCACCAGCGGGTCATTTTCACCGGCTTTACCGCCCAGAATGATGATGGCAAAACGGTCTTGCTGGGACGCAATGGTTCTGATTATTCAGCCACGATTATCGGTGCACTGGCAGAGGTTGAGCGGGTCACGATCTGGAGTGATGTGGCCGGTGTGTACAGCGCCGATCCCCGTGTGGTTGAAGATGCCTGCCTGCTGCCTTTACTGCGTCTGGATGAAGCCAGTGAACTGGCACGTCTGGCGGCACCAGTCCTGCACAGCCGGACGTTACAGCCGGTTGCCCAGAGTTCGATTGATCTCCATCTGCGTTGCAGTTATCAGCCCGAGTCCGGTTCAACCCATATTGAGCGGATTCTGGCCTCAGGCCGGGGCGCCAAAATTATTACCTCGCTGGAAGATGTACTGCTGCTGGAAGTGCACTTTAGACAAGGGCATGATTTCAGCCGCCAGCAACTACAGGTCACTGAGCTGCTGAAGCGGGAACAGCTGATACCACTGGCCGTGGAATTGCAGGAAGAACACAGCCGGATACGTCTGGCCTATACGGCAGAGATCGCCAAAGATGCGATGAGCTGCCTTCAGGCAAATATTGCTGACGCTGAATTTTATATCAAGGGTGGTTATTCTATGGTCGCGGCGGTTGGCGCCGGAATCACTAAAAATGCCAACCATAGTTTCGGTTTTTATCAGCAGATTAAACAGTCTTCACTGGAATTTATTGATACACCGGAATCTGAACTCAGTCTGGTGGCAATTCTCCGTCAAACCCCGCTTCAGCCGTTGCTGACTGCCCTGCACTCTCAGATGTTTCAGGCACATAAGCGTGTGGCACTTGCACTGTGTGGTAAAGGAAATATCGGTGCCAGCTGGCTGAAATTATTTGCTGAACAGAAAGCAGAGCTGGAAAAACGCCGGGAAATGAATTTTGAGCTGGTCGCGATTGTTTCCAGTCAGGAATACTGGCTTGATGAAGAAGGGATTGATCCGGTTCAGGCTGAAGCCCGCTTCAGCGAACAAGCAGTTTCGTATGAAGATGATGAGTGGCTTTCAAGACTGGGACAACTCAAAAACTATGACGATGTGATTGTGCTGGATGTCACGGCAAGTAAAAAGCTGGCTGAGCAGTATCTTGACATCGCCGGTCAGGGAATGCATCTGATTTCAGCCAATAAAGTGGCTGGCTCAGCAAGCAGTGACTATTACTATCAGGTCAAGGAAGCATTTTCAAAAATCAGTCGTCACTGGTTTTACAATGCAACCGTAGGGGCCGGACTGCCAATCAATCATACGGTCCGGGATTTAAGGGAAAGCGGTGATGAGATTACTGCGCTTTCCGGTATCTTCTCCGGTACCTTATCCTGGCTGTTCCAGCAATATAACGGTATGATTCCGTTTAATGAGCTGATCGATCAGGCATGGCAGCAAGGCTTAACCGAACCAGACCCGCGTAATGATCTGGACGGTTCTGATGTGATGAGAAAACTGGTGATTCTGGCGCGTGAATCCGGACTGGAGATTGAACCGGATCAGGTTGTGGTCGAGTCGCTGGTGCCGGACGAACTGGCTGCACTTTCTCTGGATGATTTTCTGGATAAAGGCTCCCTGCTGGATGAACAGCTTTCCCAGCGTCTGGAAAAAGCACGTAAAGAAGATAAGGTACTGCGATATGTCGCAAGGCTCGAAAAATCAGGTAAAGCAAGTGTGGGTATCGAAGCGCTGCCGCAGGAACACGCGCTGGCTAACCTGTTGCCATGTGACAACATTTTTGCCATAGAAAGTAAATGGTATAAAGATAATCCGCTGGTGATTCGTGGTCCGGGTGCCGGGCGGGATGTCACTGCCGGTGCCATTCAGTCTGATATTAATCTGCTTTCGGGGCTGCTTTAGTCTTTGAGGTGATTGAATCGTCTGTGAGGTGAATTCACTCCCTGAATCACTGATAAGCATTTCAATTCTGGCGCTGTCATCACAGCGCCTTTTTTATGCCGGTTTTCCTTTTTTGCTCCATCTGATACTCATCTGAAAAATAAATTGATCATCTGGATATGTCTGGTGTAACAAATTACAAGGGCATGGCTGTTTCGTACAAAAAACATCACATCAGCTCTATAATCATATATATCAATCACCTGCGTCCGTAGCATTTCTGGTTGAAAAATACTCACTATCAACATGAATTTATTTCAGGTTGCTCGCGTTGACATGAGAAGTGTTTCAAGAGAATATCTGGACATATAGACGTCTAAACGTAAAAAGACGACAGATGCAGTCCATCATCAAGGGGAGAGGAAGATGGGATACTCACATGCGAGCCATATTGATGCGCTCAACCAGAATATTGCAGAGCTGTCTGATGACATCAATGTGTCATTTGAATTTTTTCCGCCCAGCACACCGAAAATGGAAGAAACGCTGTGGAACTCTGTTCACCGGCTGAAAGATTTACAACCCAAATTTGTTTCCGTCACTTATGGCGCAAACTCAGGTGAGCGGGACAGAACTCATTCGATCATTAAAGAGATTAAATCTCAGACAGGCCTGGTTGCTGCGCCGCACTTAACCTGTATTGATGCCAGCCGTGAAGAACTGATCCATATTGCGGATGATTACTGGGAAAACGGGATTCACAACATTGTGGCACTGCGTGGTGATATTCCGCCGGGCGGCGGTCACCCGGATATGTATGCTTCTGATTTGGTCACATTGCTGAAAGAACGTCATGATTTCGATATCTCAGTGGCGGCTTTTCCTGAGGTACACCCTGAGGCGAAAAGTGCGCAGGCGGATTTACTTAACCTCAAGCGCAAAATTGAAGCCGGTGCAAACCGTGCGATTACTCAGTTTTTCTTTGATATTGAATGTTATCTGCGCTTCCGGGATCGCTGCGTTGCAGCCGGGATCGATGTGGAAATTGTACCAGGCATTCTTCCGGTCAGTAACTTCAAACAGGCATCGCGTTTTGCCGCCATGAACCATGTCAAAGTACCGGGCTGGATGGCAAAACAATTTGAAGGGCTGGATGATGACCCGACCACCAGACAGCTGGTTGGCGCCAGTCAGGCAATTGATATGATTCGTGTGCTGAGCCGGGAAGGTGTGAAAGATTTCCATTTCTATACACTGAACCGTGCTGAAATGACTTACGCTCTCTGTCATACACTGGGAGTGAGACCGGTACAAACGGTCTGAAACCATAACCTCTTCCCTGATTGATAAGATTTTTCAATCAAAGAAATGCCGGCGCCTTGCCGGCATAAGCGATCTGACCGGATGAGTGACTGAAACCGTTACTCGACATCTTCCATTTTTCCAAGCAAACCACGGATGCGTTCCTGCCACGCTGTTTGCTCTTTCTGAACGTCCTGCACCCGCTGTTCCAGCTGCTCTTTTTCAGCTTTCAGCCCGCTGGCTTCTTCAACCAGCTTTTGCTTTTCTTCTTTCAGCTCTTCTACTTCCATCTGAAGCAAAGTAATGGTGTCTACAGCTGCCTGAACTTTTGCTTCTAACTTTTCTAATACTTCAAACGACATATCCAGTAATATCCTATATGGTCCGATACTTAAAAACTGCTCTATTCTACTCAGCCCTTGTACCATACACACGCCTTATCATGAAATATTTATACTGTTCGCTTAAAAAAGAAACGTGATTTGACAATAAACTAACTTTTTTACCGCCACCTGATGTCACCGGCCCATCAACACCATAATAATATGCATGCTAACTTATATATCCAAATGACCTCAAGATGCAGGGTTCAGATGACCTGAGTATAAGAAACTGCCGTGATTTTTTAGCGGATGTGATAGAATCCGCCCCATACCTCGGTGTACGTAACTTATGGAGTTCTCATGAAACGCGATTTAGCAATGGCATTTTCCCGGGTCACGGAAGGTGCAGCGCTGGCCGGTTATAAATGGCTTGGGCGCGGTGATAAAAATGCAGCAGACGGTGCAGCAGTAGAAGTCATGCGCAGCCTTTTGAATAAAACTGAAATTACTGGTGAAATCGTTATCGGTGAAGGAGAAATCGATGAGGCGCCGATGCTGTTCATCGGGGAAAAAGTCGGCGCAGGTGGTGATGAAGTTGATATCGCGGTCGATCCGATTGAAGGCACCCGTATGACGGCGATGGGCCAGTCAAATGCGCTGTCTGTACTTGCAGCAGCAGATAAAGGCTGCTTTCTGAAAGCGCCGGATATGTATATGGAAAAGCTGGTCGTTGGCCCCGGTGCGAAAGGCTGCATCGATCTGCACCTGCCTTTGGAAGAAAACCTGAACAATATTGCCAAAGCTTTGGGTAAACCTCTTGATGCCCTGGTTGTGATTACATTGGCGAAGCCTCGCCATGACAAAGTCATCCAAACCATGCAGGAGATGGGAATCAAAGTGTTTGCTGTGCCGGATGGCGATGTGGCAGCTTCGATTCTGACCTGCATGCCAGACAGTGAAGTGGATGCGATGTACTGTATCGGCGGCGCACCGGAAGGCATTGTCTCTGCTGCGGTTATTCGCGCTCTGGATGGCGATATGCATGGCCGTTTGCTGCTTCGTCAGGATGTGAAAGGTGAGTCGGATGAAAACCGGATCATCGGCAGTCAGGAAATGAACCGCTGTAAAGAAATGGGAGTCACCCCGAATGTGGTGCTGAAAATGGAAGATATGGTCAGCAGTGATAATGTTGTCTTCGCCGCAACCGGCATTACCAAGGGCGATCTGCTTGATGGTGTAACCCGTCAGGGCAATATAGCGACCACAGAAACCTTGCTGATTCGTGGTCGCTGCCGGACGATTCGCCGGATCAAATCAACCCATTATCTTGACCGGAAAGACCCGGAAGAAAGAAGCATTATTCTGTAACGTTTTCATACATAAAAAAGACCGCAAAAGCGGTCTTTTTTACTGCTGACAAACATGACGAATCAATTTGAGTGATCGCGCAATATTTCAAAACTGATTCGCCATTTATGGCAAATCAGAACAGCTCCTGAGC
Organism: Vibrio quintilis; assembly: GCF_024529975.1. Lineage (GTDB taxonomy): Bacteria > Pseudomonadota > Gammaproteobacteria > Enterobacterales > Vibrionaceae > Vibrio > Vibrio quintilis. Next base: position 3,847,565 of record NZ_AP024897.1, read on the forward strand.
AACCTTATACAAGTCATGGCGTACCGGACGCTTCATATTTTCAATCGCGTCGATAATGTCATGATGAACCAGCTCTTCTCTCTGAATACCAACACAGCGGCCACCATGACCTTCCAGCAATAACTGAACTGCATAGTTCCCCATCCGTGAAGCCAGAACACGGTCAAAGGCTGTCGGACGCCCGCCGCGCTGAATATGGCCCAGCACTGTAGCCCGCGTTTCGCGGCCTGTCGCTGATTCTATTTTCTTCGCCAGTTCATTCGCATCCATCATCAACTCAGTCAGCGCGATAATCGCATGCTTTTTACCTTTTGAGATACCGTCCTGAAGATTAGAAATCAGTTCATCCATATCCATGCCGGTTTCCGGCGTGATGATGTATTCACAACCACCGGCAATCGCAGACATCAGAGTCAGGTCGCCACAGTGACGGCCCATGATTTCAACGATAGAAATACGCTGGTGAGAAGAAGACGTGTCGCGCAGGCGATCAATCGCATCAATGACTGTGTTCAAAGCGGTCAGATAACCAATAGTGTAGTCAGTTCCGGCAATATCGTTATCAATAGTTCCCGGCAGACCAATACATGGATATCCCATTTCTGTGAGTTTTTTCGCCCCCATGTAGGAACCGTCACCACCAATCACGACTAATGCTTCAATGCCATGTTTTTTCAGATTTTCAATCGCTTTTTCGCGCACTTCAACTTCTTTAAATTCAGGAAAACGCGCTGAACCAAGAAATGTACCGCCACGGTTAATCACATCAGACACACTGGAGCGATCCAGTTTGACGATCCGGTCCTCATAAAGTCCCAGATAACCGTCATAGATGCCATAAATTTCCAGATCAGCACCTAAAGCTGTACGAACGACGCCCCGGATCGCTGCATTCATTCCGGGTGCATCACCACCACTTGTCAGTATCCCGATTTTCTTAATCATGTTTACCCTCTGAATCTTAAAATTATTGCTATAAATTATGTCTCTGCCTACCCAATATCCGGCACACAGAAAGTATCTTCAGATATGACTCTCTTTCAGCTTAGTCTATACCCGGTCATTCTCACTAAAACCGCACCTTAAGGTGGCCTGGGTATATTATTTTACTCTTTTTTTGCATCGAAGATTAAGTCTTAATTGTGCGAAGTATTACAACTTTATAAAAGGTCGTTGTTGATTCATATCAGAATAAACAGAAATTATTTCATGCTTCTGACAGGGATATGACGGTTTCAAAGGAGGAAAAGCCGGATAAATCTCAATTTATCCGGTGTTCAAAAGCGGATGGGAGAAACATATTTAGCGATTATAAAAAACTGTTTTTCGATGCGAATTAACTGTATATACCCAAGCAGCCTGAAGATGCATGATTCAGCGTGCAGCCGAAAGGTGCAGTTCAAGGAAAGGGAATGCAGGAATGTCCCCACCTTTCAAATTCTCTTGACGCAGAAATGTGCCTTTCAGCTCACGCCCTGCGGGTGAGTTTGTCTGGCTTTGATACAGCGTGACTGATTTTCAACGTAGAATGGCTATGTTTTCAAATCAGTGCCTTGTCTCAAAGCCAGACAAATCTCACTGAACCCTGTATCTTCAGGTTGTTTGGGTATATACCCAAACAACCTGAAGATAGATTACCAGCCATTCAGTTTTTGTTCTTCTTCAGCCCCAAGAACAACTGAATATGGATCATGGTGAACTAATACATCGGCGCCCGGGAAATGTTTCACCAGAAGCGCTTCCACCTGATCGGAAATACCATGGGCATCAATCAACGGTAAATGGTCATCCAGCTCCAGATGCAGCTGAATAAACCGCACCGGACCAGACATTCGGGTTCTGACACCATGCAGCCCTAAGACACCATCCACCGACAGGCTTAACTGTCGAATCTGCGCAATCTCTTCATCCGGTAATTTACGATCTAATAATGTTTGTATCGCTCCGTAAACGATCTTGAAAGCACTAACGAGAATAAACACGCCAATCCCAATCGCAAAAACAGAATCCGCCTGACCCAATCCCAGCCAGCTCAGTCCTAAAGCCAGAATGATGACAGCATTCATCCATAAATCAGACTGATAGTGCAATGAGTCTGCAGCAATCGCCTGACTACCGGTCTTACGCACTACATACTTCTGGAACAGCACCAGACCAAAGGTAATGATCAACGCGATCACACTGACATAAATACCAAATTCAGGAGACTGCAGTTCGTGAGGACGGAAAAAACGATCAATCCCGTTCAGGATCAGAAAACAGGCAGAACCGGAAACAAACATGGCCTGTGCCAGTGCGGCAAGCGACTCAGCCTTACCATGGCCGAATGTATGTTCCCGATCGGCTGGTTGCAGAGCATAACGAACCACAATCAGATTAACGACAGATGCAGCAATATCCAGCAAGGAATCAATCAGTGAAGCCAGCAGGCTGACGGAGCCGGTCAGCCACCATGCCATCACCTTCATCACCAGTAAGACGACTGCAACACACGTTGCGCCCCAGGCAGCCAGGCTCACCAGACGTACATATTCTTTATTCATAGTTTTTTATTCAGTAACCCAAAATACTGCTAAATACTATATACCTAACAACCGGAAGATGCAGCGCCCAACAGCATATGCCATTTGACTTCTATGAAGTGCAACAAAAAAAGGCAGCATAAAATGCTGCCTGAAGTTATAAAAAAACAAGGAGAAAAAAATCAGCGATTATCCGCGGGGACCTCGTCCCTCACCCTCTTCACCACCAAACCGGCCATGGCCCGGGCCTTTCCCCGGACGAGGTGGTTTACAATGGTCGAAAGGTTTAAGTTCTATCATGACTTCCCACTTTTTCTGCTGCTCTGATGTCAGCACTTTCATGATGTCATGATGCATCCGCATCTGCTTGACCTGTCTGTCCATGCGCGCCTGAAGACGTCTTTCAGCTTGCGTATCCGTCATTTCTTTCGCAAGCTTTCTGGCGGCCTTTTCATCAAAGTTCTTCGCCAGTTCTATTTTCCGCATTTCTTCGCGGAAATGGCGCATCTTATTCCGTTGCGATAGGCGGTCTTCGCGCATTTGCTCACGTTCTTGCTTACGAATTGCCTGAATTTTATCAACCTGCTCCGATGTCAGATCAAGGACGCGGATCATGGCACGTTCACCACCAATGCCACATTCTTCTGGTCCGTTGCCGCGAAACGGACCATTTTTACCCTGGCCACCCGCAGCAAAAGCGCCGACACTCCCCAGTGTCAAAGGTACAATTATCGCTGCCAATATCACTTTCTTCATGCCTTTCATCCTTTGCTCCTCCCCGGTAAATTGAAGCTTTTTCATACGACATGGGGTAAGCTTAACGGCTCTCTGGTCAAGTGACGTATAGAGTCAGTAAAAGATTGTAAAGAGCTTAATGAGGCATCAATCTCTGTCGGATTTAAAGGTAATATACTTAAACTACCTGAGGATATCGTGTGCGGATTACCCGGGTACAGACGAACAAATAGAAAAAGCGGAGAAACGCTATGTCCCACATACTGATAATTGATGATGATACCGAACTCACTTCACTGCTGAGGGAAGTGCTCAGTTATGAAGGTTTCACCGTTTCTGAAGCAAATGATGGCGAAGCCGGACTTCAGGCGCTGGATAGCCTGGATAAAGTCGATCTGGTTTTGCTGGATGTCATGATGCCAAAAATGAATGGCACGGAAACACTGAAGAAAATGCGTGAAACCCGCCAGACTCCGGTACTGATGCTGACGGCAAAAGGAGAAGAAATTGATCGGGTGATCGGCCTTGAACTGGGTGCAGACGATTATTTACCCAAACCATTCAGTGATCGTGAATTACTGGCCAGAATCCGTGCTATTTTACGGCGGACACAGCATACCACCTTACAAAAACCCAAAGACTCAGTCGAATATCAGGATTTACGGTTATATCCGGGCAAACAGGAAGCTTACTGTAAAAGTGAGTTACTCGATCTGACAACAACTGAGTTCGCTTTACTCAGCCATTTCGTTCAGCATCCGGGAGAAACGCTGACCAAGGAGAATCTGAGCATGGATGTACTCGGAAAACGTTTGGCCGCTTTTGATCGCGCCATCGACATGCATGTCTCCAATCTCAGAAAAAAATTGCCTGAACGACCTGACGGAAAACCACGGATCAAAACCCTGCGGGGCCGCGGATATTTAATGATTGCGGAGGATTGATGCGGTTTCCTGAGTTAAACAGTCTGTACGGACGCATTTTCGCTATCTTCTGGTTAAGTATATTTCTGGTGTTAATCGTCGTGCTTTCACTGCCGACACTCGACCCGAGAAAAACGAAAGACTTATCGACAGGTGAATACAATCATCTCATGGATATTAAAGAGTCAATTGAACTCGAATATGCCGGAGAGCTGAACCTGTCACGGATTCTCAACCGGCTCTCACGGCCGGTGGAAGATCCGGGCGGAAAAGTGCGCATGCGTTTTTTCCTGACCGATTCTGACGGGAATCTTTTGTCATCCGACAAAAGGCCGCCGGAAAAAAGACCACCAGAAAAGCGGCCGCGTCCGGAACGGGCTGCGCCTCAGCAACAACCACCGCCACCACCGCCACCTTTTCCGGGGTTCAGGGTGAAAGCGCTGAAAAACTTTATCACCACTATTGATTCAATCGATCAACCCAAGCAACGTATGTATGGCCGTTATGTGATTTCCGGTCCTTTGCCGATTGAGCTGGCGCAGAGCAAACTATTGCTTTATGTCGCTTTAGTGGGCGATCATTCTCCACCGTTTATCTTCCGTTTGCTGGACAGCCCGGTTTCTTTCCTGCTCATGGTGATGTTAATCAGCACCCCGCTATTACTCTGGCTTTCGTGGGCGCTCAGCCAGCCGGCACAGCGTCTGGCTCAGGCTGCACAACGGGTTGCCAGCGGAGAGTTCCGCAGCGATCCATCTCTGGAACAGGGGACGTCAGAATTCCAGCAGGCAGGTCAAAGCTTTAACCGTATGGTTGAAGCCGTTAACAGTATGATTTCAGGCCAGCAGCGTCTGCTCTCTGATATCTCCCATGAACTACGCTCTCCCTTAACCCGGTTGCGCATGGCAAACGCGCTGGCGATCAGAAAACAGGGGGACAGTAAAGAACTGGAACGAATTGATACCGAAGCACAACGTCTGGAGCAGATGATCGGAGAACTGTTAGAGCTATCCCGGATGCAGCTCAACAGCCATATGGAACGGGAAGTGCAGCCACTTTCAAGCCTGTGGGAAACATTACTCGATGACGCCATTTTTGAAGCAGAGCAGCTGTCTAAAACATTAAAATATACCCCGATACCCCAGCGGGTGATTTCAGGAAATCCGAAGTTACTGATGAGTGCGCTGGAAAATATCACCCGGAATGCGGTTTGTTACGGAAAAGATGAAATTCAGGTCACTTTCGCTGACGCAGACAATCAATTAACTATCACGGTCGAAGATAATGGTGAAGGCGTTCCGGAAAGTGAATTAGATGATATTTTCCGTCCTTTTTACCGGGTATCGGAGGCTCGTGATCGTCACAGCGGCGGGGCCGGACTGGGGCTTGCAATCACTGAAAATGCTATTCGTCAGCACAGTGGTTCTATCCGTGCAAGCCGAAGCCCAATGGGTGGCTTAATGGTGACCATTCATTTACCGCTCAGAGACCCGAATCAACCAGCCTGAATTGTCGGTCCCTGACCAGCCTGACATTCTCAGGCTGGTTGGCTGCTTAAACACAACGGGTATACCGAATCTGACGAATCTGACGGAGCACTGCACCTTTCACTGATTTAGGTATATACTTCCCTTCCCTGTTATCAACCAGCTAACGAAGTGCCTTCCATGTTTGAAATCGCTTTATTCGAGCCTGAAATCGCCCCGAATACCGGAAATATTATTCGCTTGTGTGCCAACTGCGGCGCCACACTTCATTTAATTGAACCTTTGGGCTTTGACCTGGAAGAAAAGAAGGTCCGCCGGGCCGGGCTGGATTACCGCGATCTGGCGAATGTTATCCGCCACGCAGACTACAATGCTTTTATCAATTATCTGGAAAAGGAAAGAACATGTTACCGGCTGTTTGCCTGTACCACCAAAACAACCGGCCATCACGTCGATGCAACTTATCAGGAAGGTGATGTGTTGTTATTCGGCCCTGAAACCCGCGGACTACCGGCAGAAGTGATTGCCAGCCTGCCGGATACCCAGCGTATCCGCATCCCGATGATGCCTGACTCAAGGAGCCTGAATCTGTCGAATGCGGTCGCGATTATTGCTTTTGAAACATGGCGTCAATTAGGATTCAAAGGTGCGATTTAATACAGAATTTTATTTCAGACGATCATGATGATCGTCTTTGCGTTCGTATTCACCTTCGTAGGTCTGCCCTTCTGATGAATCACTTTGATGATCGTGGTGATGTGTATTCTGATTAAATCCGGAATTGAATTGTCCCTGAACTACCACTTTCCCCATTAAGTAACGGGCCAGACTTGCTCTTGGCCCCGGCAACAACACAATCATTCCCATCATATCGGTCATAAAACCGGGAGTAAGCAACAAAACACCAGCCACAGCAAGCATCACGCCTTCAAGGATCTGCTGAGCCGGTAATTCACCCGCCTGTATTCGTTGTTGCACGGTCAGTAAGGTTTGTATTCCCTGACTACGAACCAGCGATGCACCGACAAAAGCTGTAATCAACACCAACCCAATCGTTGGCCATAGGCCGATAAAACCACCAACCTGAATAAACAGGCCAATTTCAATTACCGGTACGGCAATGAATAAAACTAAGATAATCGGAAACACAATACCTCCTGCTGTCAGTTTTCTCATTTTAGCGTAATTCGCTGATAAATCCGATGCATTCCCTGTGCAGAAACAGAATATTTCCCGGACAAGACTGAGAATAAAGTGTTCAACAAACCCCGCTTATCAATAGCTTTCACGATATGTTGGCGGAAATCTGACCATTGAACTAAGTTTTAAAATGTTTAGCTAATCACTTGGTCTCATAATGAAACGGATAATAAGAACAATTCAAAAAATGATCATGCTCTGGCTGGGTCTTTCAATTATATCTCTGGGTTATTATTTTCACTTTACCCATGAATCACAGCGTTTTCTGCTGACACAACTGAAAGAACAAAACCATCAATTCATGAATTATATTGAATCGGGTACTTTGAGTTTACATCAGAACTTACAACAGATTTTTTATCAGCTCAGCCATTCCCCATTGCTGGATGACTTTGCCGTTTCTGAATTGCCGAAGCTCAAGCAATATATACAGAATGAGTGGTTAGTGACTCTGACCAATAACCGGTTCATTTACCAGCTTCGCTACATTAATAATCATGGCCGGGAAGTGATTCGGGTTGATAATCCGCCACATGACCCGCATCCACATATTGTCGCAGATGAAAGACTCAGAAATTTGTCAGATACCAATTACTATAACTACGCCCGTCAGCTTAATACCGGTGAACAAGGCTATTTTGGTATCAAAGTCGAACCGGAAACCAATCAACCGGTTATCCGGATGATTTTTCCTGTTGAAGATCAGTATCAGCGGCATGGTTACTTCATCGCCTGCCTGAACATTCTCGACATTATTCAGGAGATTACGGCCAATGAGCAAGGATATAACGTCAGTCTGGTTAATGCGAACGGAGACTACGTGATCAATAGTCATCCGGAAAAATCACGCCCGGAGCCGACATCAGATAAAAGAGCATACAATCTGGCGACCAAATCCCCAAAACTCTGGCAGGCCATTCACCAGCTCACCAAAGTTAACGGAGACTATCACACACAAGATGGACTGTATTCCTTCCGTAATTTTCAATCCGGTATCTTACATTCTTCTTCCAGCCTGGTTCTGATGGTCATGATGTCTCATCACCAGATTCAGCACATGCTCACCCAACGGGGAAAAGAAGTACTGACAAATACTGTCACACTCGAACTGATCCTGGGGTTATTTGCTGCAATTCTGGCTTTATTCTGGGAAAACTATACGCAGAAAAAGCTGGAGCACACATTCAATCAGATCGTTATCGATAACAGTGCTGCAGTCGCTCTCACCGATGACCGTCATCATATCCTTCATGCCAATGTGCGGTTCTGTGAACTCACTGAAAAAGAGATTTCTGAAGTGAAGGGCAAACCAATTTTATCTCTGCATCCATCCGGAATCCGCTACAGACATGCATTAAAACAACTGCATGATTGTGGAGAATGGCACGGAGAGCTTCAGATTGGCCGTCGGGAAAACCCCCGCACCTGTAAGGTGGAAGTCAGGGCGATGAAGAAAAACCAGTACTTTGTCTATTCTCTGAGTGACATCTCTGAACAATATGAAACGATCCGGCAATTAAAGGAGAAAAATGAAAGAGACCCGGCAACCATGTTATGGAATAAGGCGAAGTTTCATAAAACACTGTCCCATTATTCTCAATTAAGTGCCCGCTACGAAGGACAGTATCCATGCTGCCTTGCGATTATCGATATTGATGATTTCAAAAACATCAATGATACCTACGGACACGCAACCGGAGATCATATCATTCACTGGCTGGCAAAGCAGCTCAAAGCAAAACTCAGGGACACCGACTTTATTGCCCGCATCGGCGGAGATGAGTTTGCCGTCATCATCCAGAACGCCAGACCAGAAGCAACTCGGCAACTGATGCAAAGACTATGTGAAACCATCGAACATTATCATGCTCATCCGTTAACCATCAGTATTGGGGTTACTGCAATTACAGATGATCCTCAGGAGTGCTTCAGTAAAGCAGATCAGGCACTTTACCTGTCTAAGCGTAAAGGCAAAAATTGTATTTCAATCCACGGGATACAGCCACTTCCTATGGTTGAGGCGATTCATTCCGTTACCTGATTCACTGCCGGCTTCAGCCATATATACCCAAACAACCTGAAGATGCAGGTTGCTTGGGTATAGAAACACAGGTATAGCCTTGATGGTTATTTGGTATACAATGAACAGAAGAAAGTGATTCTTGTGCTGTGCCTCACTATTCTGTTGATACGTTGAGCTGTCACCGGATTTTGAGGGAATCATTTAAGAGGATGTTTGTCTTATGAGACCCAACCCATAATCATGTCAGTCGGAATAATGTCAGTCAAAACCAGGTCAGTCAGATATATGCGTTTGATCGTTTTTCTGCTTATATCTCTGCTTACAACCGTATCTCAGGCGCAACTTTTTGAAAATAATAGCGCACCGGTGCTGGCGCCGGAATCAAGCCGGTTTGTCACCGCAGAAGAAGCATTCCCTTTTCACGCTTATCAGGAAGGTAACCAGTTACTGATAGACTGGCAGGTTCAGCCAGGCTATTACCTGTATCAAAGCCGGATGTCATTCAATCCGGACAATGTGAAAATCAAATCCAGCAACATACCAGATGGCATACCACATAAAGATGAATTCTTTGGTCAGGTTAATGTTTATACTGAACCGGTATTCGTGACGCTGACTCTGACCGATGCAATCAGGCAACCAAGTATTACGATTAAGTATCAGGGGTGTGCTAAAAAAGGATTCTGCTATCCGCCGGAACAACAGGTGATCACCATCGATCCGACACTGATTCCGGCATCCGCTCAAGCTGCATCTCATCCACCGTCGCCCTCATCCCAGGAGCCACAATCAGAACAGGATCGTCTCGCAGATAAGTTGGACAATAACCTCTGGAGTATTCCTCTGTTTCTGCTGCTGGGAATAGGTCTGGCATTCACGCCCTGTGTTTTCCCCATGTATCCGATTATCACCAGTATTGTTCTGGGGCGGAAAGACGTCACCCGCAAGCAGGCGTTCAAACTCGGACTGATTTATGTTCAGGGAATGGCACTCACTTATACCGCTTTGGGTCTGGTGGTGGCTTCCGCAGGGTTAAAATTTCAGGCATTGCTGCAAAGTCCGGTGATTTTAATCGGATTCAGTATTCTGTTTGTCGCTCTTTCACTGTCAATGTTTGGTGTCTACACCCTGCAGATGCCGGGCAGATTACAAACTTACCTGAATCAGCTGAGTGATAAACAAACTCAGGGGCAGACGCTGGGCGTTTTCCTGATGGGCGCGATCTCCGGCCTTGTCTGCTCACCATGTACAACGGCGCCCTTATCCGGTGCCTTACTCTATGTCGCCCAGACGGGTGATTTAGTGATTGGCGGCATTGCACTTTATGCCCTGGGCATGGGGATGGGCATTCCGTTAATTTTGATCGCAGTATTTGGCCATCAGTTCTTACCCAGATCGGGGCCATGGATGGAAAAAGTCAAAACCTTATTTGGTTTTATCCTGCTTGCTGCTCCCGTTTTCCTGCTGGAGAGGATCCTGCCCGAAGTCTGGTCAGCCGGTTTATGGACTGCATTGGGTATCTGTTTCTCTATCTGGCTGTTCCTGACCGGCAGAACACACTCTCCCACACCGTTCCGGAAGGGGATCGTAACTTTGTTCTCTGTCGCGGGTCTCTGCCTGTCAGCACTCCCTGTCAGCTCTTATTTACTCAGTCATGAAACACAGCAGGAAGAACATGCGATCCAGTTTGTTCAGGTCAACACAATTGAAGCCCTGAAACAGCAACTGGCGCAGGCAAAGCTGGCCGGGCAGCCCGTCATGTTTGACCTGTATGCAGACTGGTGTGTGGCCTGTAAAGAGTTTGAGAAATATACATTCAGTGATCCATCAGTCCAAAGACAACTCAGTAATTTCAAACTGGTTCAGGCGGATGTGACGAATAATTCCAAAGCCGATCAGGAAATCCTCCGCTCGTTTAATATCCTCGGTTTGCCAACCATTCTGTTCTGGAACGGGGAAGGGCAAGCAGTATCTGCGGCTAAAATCTCCGGTTTTCTGTCAGCCGAAGATTTTCAAAGAAATATCAGTCAGAATCACCTCTCTGCGAATTAGTCCTGTAACCGGGCAGAATCAATATTCTGCCCGGCTGACCAACCTCACATATTTAACACAGAGTCTGTAAATTTAATCCTGTTATATTGTTCCAAAAAATGATTAGAACAATAATTTAAACTGGCTCAACATAAAAAGTATAAATACCAATGGACTCTACCTACACTATTATCATCGCTGATGATCACCCACTATTCAGAAATGCGCTTTTTCAGGCTGTTCATCTCGCCGTCAGTGGTGCCAACCTGCTCGAAGCTGATTCTTTAGATACTTTACTTTCCATTCTTGCCAGAGAAAAAGAGACTGATCTGGTGCTGCTGGATCTGAAAATGCCCGGAGCAAATGGCATGTCTGGATTAATCCAGCTGAAGTCAAATTATCCGGATTTACCCGTTGTCGTGATCTCAGCCAGCGAAGAACCCACGGTTGTCTCTCAGGTTAAAAAACATGGCGGGTTTGGCTTTATTCCCAAATCAAGCGATATGAGAGAACTGACAGAAGCCCTGAATCAGGTGCTCAGAGGCGAACCGTACTTCCCGGAGAATATCGACCTGAGTACAGCGAAGGCAGACAGTCTGTCTGAAAAAGTCGCCACATTAACACCTCAGCAATACAAAGTGTTGTCCATGTTATCTGACGGTTTGCTGAACAAACAAATCGCCTATGAACTGAATGTTTCAGAAGCAACAATCAAAGCGCATATGACGGCAATTTTCCGCAAACTGGATGTCAAAAACAGGACACAGGCAGTCATTCTGCTGGGTGAACTGAATGACTAAGCAGCTGACTTTGTGTCACACTCTGAATGCGTGCAACATGAGCAAAATTCAGCAGGCCCTGAATATTGTCAGCGAGTGAAATATCATCATTCGCTGACATTTTACCTCGCTCATCTTCCCCTCAAAATAGCATGATCGCCACGAGTCAGGAATAAATACCGGCTGTTCAAAACAGACAGAAAAGCAGAACTGGCTGTGCTCATCATTATACTTTCGGCTAACAGAACCTTTATTTAACAAATAATTTACATGAATTTCTCATGTGTTAATTATTAATTGATTGATAATCCATATAAAAATCAAAATACCAAAGTTGAACAGATTTGTATCACTCTCCCTGCTAACTTAAAAATGCAACATTATATTAACAATAAAAGGAGAATGTCATGTCGTTCGAATCATCGGAACATGCACAGGCTTACTGGAAAGAAAATCTGACCTTAATGGGCGTATTACTCTCTGTCTGGTTCTTAGTATCCTACGGTGCAGGAGTCTTATTTGTTGAACCGCTGAATTCCATTCAGGTGGGAGGATTCAAACTTGGATTCTGGTTTGCGCAACAGGGAGCGATTTATACATTCGTTGCACTGATTTTTATTTATGTATGGCGCATGAATGCACTGGATAAAAAATATAACGTTCACGAAGAGTAAAGGGGTGCAATATGGATATTCAAACCTGGACATTTATTCTGGTCGGCCTGACATTCTCGCTATACATCGGTATTGCCGTCTGGGCAAGAGCGGCATCCACCAGCGAGTTTTATGTTGCCGGAGGCGGCGTTCATCCGGTTGCCAACGGCATGGCAACTGCAGCGGACTGGATGTCAGCAGCTTCCTTTATTTCAATGGCAGGAATTATTTCTTTCATTGGTTATGACGGTGGCGTTTACCTGATGGGCTGGACCGGCGGTTACGTTTTACTCGCACTTTGTCTTGCACCTTATCTGCGAAAATTTGGTAAGTTCACCGTCCCGGATTTCATCGGCGATCGCTACTATTCCAAAACCGCCAGAATGGTCGCCGTTTTCTGCGCCATATTTGTTTCATTCACTTACGTCGCCGGGCAGATGCGTGGTGTGGGCGTCGTCTTTGCCCGTTTCCTTGAGGTCGATATTAACTTAGGGATTATCATCGGTATGGCGATTGTTTTTTTCTACGCCGTTATGGGGGGGATGAAAGGCATTACTTACACTCAGGTCGCACAATATTGTGTGCTGATTTTCGCTTTTATGGTCCCGGCTATTTTTACCTCACTAATGATGACCGGATCGGTACTGCCTCAGATCGGCTTTGGCTCCACCATGTCCGGCTCGGAAACATATCTGCTCGACCGGCTGGATGGACTAACACAGGAGTTAGGCTTTACCGCCTATACAGACGGCTCAAAAAGTATGGTCGATGTCTTTTTCATCTGCGCGGCATTAATGGTTGGAACGGCTGGTTTACCTCACGTGATTATTCGCTTTTTTACTGTTCCTAAAGTGTCTGATGCACGGATATCCGCCGGGTGGGCGCTGGTCTTTATTGCCTTACTCTATACAACAGCTCCGGCAGTCGCAGCGTTTGCCAGAGTTAATATGATTGAAACCATTAACGGGCCAGATATGCAGGGTGTTCAGGCTACTGAAGCCCCCGGCTGGTATAAAAACTGGGAAAGTACCGGACTGGTTGCCTGGGATGATAAAAATGGTGACGGTAAAATGTTTTATGCCGGAGATGCGCGGAATGAAATGAAAATTAACCGCGATATCATCGTACTCGCTTCACCGGAGCTGGCTAAATTACCGAACTGGGTCGTTGCCCTGCTGGCTGCTGGCGGTCTGGCCGCAGCACTTTCCACAGCTGCCGGATTACTGCTGGTGATATCGACTTCAATCTCTCATGACCTGCTCAAAAAAGGCTTTAAGCCGGATATGACGGATAAACAGGAATTGCTGGCCGCCCGGCTTGGCGCAGCGCTGGCCGTCATCGGTGCGGGTTACTTAGGGATCAATCCGCCCGGTTTTGTCGCTCAGGTGGTTGCTTTCGCTTTCGGACTGGCAGCCTCATCATTCTTCCCTGCCATCATTATGGGAATTTTTTATAAACGAATGAATAAAGAAGGCGCAATAGCAGGCATGATGGCAGGAATCCTGTTCACTGCAGCCTATATTATTTATTTCAAATTTATCAATCCGGGAGCCAATATTGCGGAAAACTGGTGGTTTGGTATCAGCCCTGAAGGTATCGGCACGCTGGGCATGTGTCTGAACTTTGTGGTGGCAATTGTTGTGAACAAATTTACTGCAGAAGTACCGGATGATGTTCAGGATATGGTGGAATCAATCCGCTATCCAAAAGGCGCGGGGACAGCACACGAACATTAAGCTGAATGAGCTGTAAACTTATCAGGCCCGGATTTCCCGGACAACACACCGGGCCTGCTCTTTGACTGGATCAGGATGTCATCCCTGCAATACGAAAATCAGGATTAGTCTGAGTGATTTTTTTCACCAGCCAGTTCAGTAACACACCATACATTGGTACAAATAAGCCCAGACTAATCAACAGCTTTACGCCGTAATCAACCAGCGCAATTTCCTGCCAGTGCTGTGCCATAAAAGGATCCGGACTATGCCAGAATGCAATGGCAAAGAACGCGACCGTATCCAGCGCATTACCAAACAGTGTTGAAGCCGTTGGGGCAATCCACCACTGTTTCAACTGGCGTAAACGATTAAAGACTTGCACATCCATGATCTGACCCAGCAGATAAGCAGTAAAGCTGGCGATAGCAATCCGGGCAACAAACCAGTTAATGTCATTCAGTGCCGCCATGCCCTGAAAATTACCTTCAAAGAACATCACGGACAATAAATACGATAGCGCTAATGCAGGAATCATCACCAGAAAGATAATTTTTCTTGCCATCGAAGCACCAAAGATTCGGACCGTCAGATCCGTTGCCAGAAAAATAAACGGAAATGTAAACGCCCCCCATGTTGTATGGAGCCCCAGAAAGGTAAACGGCAGCTGAACCAGGTAATTACTTGAAGCAATCACAAGTAAGTGAAACAAAACAAGATAAACCAGCGCCTTGCGCTGTTGTGCAGGGGTAAAACAACTCATCTGTACACCTTTTTCGTTTGTTTTGGGGTGAGGGAACCCAAATCAATGAAGCATCAGGCTTCAGTCATTATTCAGTCATAACAATCCGGAAAACATCCTCCGGATTCGGGAGGCGCATTGTACATTAAAGCATCAGGAGTGCAAGCCTTTCCCTTCGCAAAAAAGACAGGATAATAATTTAGAGGCAGGCAAATACAGACAGGGATCAACAGGAATATTTCCCCGGACAAACCGCTATCCGGGGAAACAGTATGAACAGATAATCAGGAAATAGTTTCAGGTGAAACTTCCTGCTCATCTCCGGCTGTTGAAGCTTCAGCAGTTTCAACCACACCAATTTCTTTTTCGGACGCGCCAACAACAATGGCAGCAGCCAAATCACCAATCACGTTGATTGACGTTCTGGCCATATCCAGAATCCGGTCAATCCCGGCGATCAATGTCAGACCTTCCAGTGGCAGACCAACTGAGCTCAGTACAATCGACAACATAATCAGGCCGCCACCCGGAACACCAGCGGTACCAATCGCACCTAATGTTGCCGTCAGAACAATGGTTCCCATCTGCGCAAAACTTAAGTCGATACCATAAACCTGGGCAATAAAGATGGCACAAACGCCCTGATAAAGCGACGTTCCACCCATATTAATGGTTGCGCCCAGCGGCAGAACAAAACTGGCAATCCGGTCTGAAACACCAAAGTTTTCTTTGATGGTTTTAATACTGACCGGCAAAGTACCGGAACTGCTGGATGTGCTGAATGCTGTTGCCGCCGCAGGCAAAATGCCTTTCAGGAATTCAGACAAAGAAACACGGGACAACCCGTTAACCGTGACGGCATAGACAAAGACCATCTGCAGTAAGCAGCCCACATAAACCGCACCAATCACTTTAATCAGTGGCAGTAAAACGGCAGTCCCGTTTGAAGCCACAACCGGAACAATCAGCCCGAAGACACCGTAAGGCGCCAGTGACATCACAAAGCCGGTAATTTTGTACATGATCTCAGCCAAGCTTTCAAAAAAGCTGATAAAAGGTTGCGCTTTAGCTGTGGGTAACGATGTGGCGCCCATACCAAGGAACAGTGCAAAAGCAATAATCTGCAGCATGTTGCCTTCAACCAGCCCCTTCAATGGGTTTTTCGGAATAATATTTAAAAACGTATCAGCAAGGCTCACTGTTTTCGCTTTCATCGCTGTTTCAGCAACAGGCATACTTAAGCCCGCTCCGGGCGTCAGCAACATCGATAAAACCAGACCGATAGCAACGGCAAAAGCTGTGGTTAACAGATAATAACTTAAAGTTTTCCCACCAATTCTGCCCAAAGTTTTGATATCACCAATACTGGCAGCGCCAACGATTAATGACGAAAAAACTAACGGGACAATCAACATTTTAATCAGGTTAATGAAAAGTGTTCCGACAGGCTTGATGTATGTGTTTGCGATTGCCGGGGAATCCTGAAGTAGTAAACCCACAACAATACCCGCAGCAAGACCAATGAATATTTTCGTGGTCAGCTTCATTGTTTTCATGATGTTCCTCATTCTTGTTATACAGATGACATCGATTATTAATATGCCCAAACAAACTCAATGCGTTGAAATTGTTTGGGTATATTTAATCAGGCAAGATTTCCGCCGCGGATTTGCAGAAATATTCATCATATCTGCCGGGCAGACAGCGCGCGACATTATCACAATAAATGGGAGCAGACCATGATAAAAGACGACATTATTGACCATTTTCACATCAATATCCTTTATTCATCCAACATAAAAGGCAGATCAGCTGAAGTCGAATTGGCTCTCTTGAGAAAAGGCCGTCATTCGTGATAATCTTCGCCTCCACTTTTCAGCCTGTAATTCCGGACAAGTAATAAGGTATGGAATAACAGTGCTATCTTTAAAAATCAGACAGCTTTTCGACAACAAAAGTGAAATAAAGTTATGAGCAGAGGCACGCTTTATATTATTTCAGCCCCCAGCGGCGCTGGAAAATCAAGTTTAATCAATGCATTACTGGAGCAAAACCCAACCTATGCAATGAAGGTTTCCGTCTCGCACACGACCCGGGATCCGCGTCCGGGAGAACAGGATGGCATTCATTACCATTTCGTGGCTAAAACTCACTTTGAAGCACTGATTAAAAAGAATGAATTTCTTGAATTTGCTGAAGTTTTTGGCAACTACTACGGCACATCCCGGGTGTGGATAGAAGAGAACCTTGAAAAAGGCATCGATATTTTTCTCGATATTGACTGGCAGGGTGCACGCCAGATCCGACAACAGATGCCGGATGCAAAAAGCATTTTTATTCTGCCGCCATCCAGAAGCGAGCTGGAACGACGTCTGAATGCCAGAGGTCAGGACAGCGATGCAGTCATTGCTGACAGAATGAGTAAAGCTCAATCAGAAACATCGCATTATGACGAATATGATTACCTGATTATTAATGATGATTTTGATGTTGCACTGATGGATTTTAAAGCAATTCTTCGTGCGGAAAGATTGAAGCAGGACAAGCAAGCTGCTAAATATAGCAATATGCTGTCTGAATTATTATCGGAATAGCACCCGATGCAACTATCTATAGGGTTTACAGCTAGTATCATCAGATATTAAGTTGTATAATTTCCCGTCATTTACAGTTTATTAATTAACGATTTGGAGTACTCATGGCACGCGTAACTGTTCAAGATGCAGTTGAGAAAGTTGGCAACCGTTTCGATCTGGTTCTTATTGCGGCTCGCCGCGCCCGTCAAATGCAATCGGGCGGTAAGGATCCATTGGTACCGGAAGAAAATGACAAAACAACAGTCATTGCCCTTCGTGAAATCGAAGAAGGTTTAATCACAAAAGAAGTTCTTGATGCACGTGAGCGTCAGGAACAACAGGAACAGGAAGCTGCAGAACTGGCAGCGGTAAGCAGTATTGCTCACAACCGTTAATCAGTTCAGCATACACGTTCAGTATATACGATAGGCGGGTCGATTAATTTGTATCTGTTTGATAGCCTCAAGGACGTTGCACAAGAGTACCTGACAGAGCCTCAGATTGAGGCTCTGCGACACTCTTATGTTGTAGCAAGAGAAGCGCATGAAGGACAAACCCGCTCCAGTGGTGAACCTTATATTATCCACCCGGTCGCCGTTGCCCGCTTACTGGCGGAAATGCGCCTGGATCTGGAAACCCTCCAGGCAGCTTTGCTGCACGATGTCATCGAAGATACCGAAGTCACCAAAGAAGAGCTTGAAACAAAGTTTGGCACAGCGGTTGCTGAGTTGGTGGACGGCGTATCGAAACTGGATAAGTTAAAATTCAGGGACAGAAAAGAAGCACAGGCTGAAAATTTCCGTAAAATGGTTCTGGCCATGGTTCAGGACATCCGTGTCATTTTGATCAAACTTTCCGACCGGACGCATAATATGCGGACTCTCGGCGCACTGCGCCCGGATAAGAAGCGACGAATTGCACGGGAAACACTGGAAATCTATGCCCCACTCGCCCACCGCCTTGGTATCCACAACATTAAAGTTGAACTGGAAGAACTTGGTTTTGAAGCACTTTATCCAAACCGCTACCGCGTTTTAAAAAATGTGGTAAAAGCAGCCCGCGGTAACCGGAAAGAGATGATCCAGCGAATCCACAGTGAAATCGAGGGGCGTCTGCAGGAAGTCGGATTGCAGTCCAGAGTGCTTGGCCGGGAAAAGAACCTTTATTCTATCTATAACAAGATGAAAACGAAGGAACAGCGTTTTCATACCATTATGGATATCTATGCGTTCCGCATTATTGTTGATACGCCGGATACCTGCTACCGGGTGCTCGGTCAGGTACACAGCCTGTACAAGCCAAAGCCCGGCCGGATGAAGGATTATATCGCAGTACCCAAAGCAAACGGCTATCAGTCTCTGCATACCTCAATGGTTGGCCCGCATGGCGTTCCTGTTGAAGTTCAAATCCGGACCGAAGACATGGACCAAATGGCCGACAAAGGGGTTGCCGCTCACTGGTCATACAAAACCAATGGCGAGCGAACCGGAACAACCGCACAAATTAAAGCACAGCGTTGGATGCAAAGCCTGCTCGAACTTCAGCAAAGTGCCGGCAACTCATTCGAATTTATTGAAAACGTAAAATCAGATCTGTTCCCTGATGAAATTTACGTTTTCACTCCCAAAGGACGTATCGTTGAACTGCCAGCTGGTGCAACCGCTGTAGACTTCGCCTATGCCGTTCACACCGATGTCGGTAATACCTGTGTCGGGTCACGGGTCGATCGCAATCCTTACCCACTGAGTAAAGCGCTCAAAAACGGACAGACGATTGAAATTATCAGTGCGCCGGGAGCACGCCCTAACGCGGCATGGCTCAACTATGTTGTGACATCCCGTGCCCGGACCAAAATCCGCCAGGTGCTGAAAACAATGCGTCGCGAAGAGTCTGTCAGCCTTGGACGACGGCTCCTGAATCACGCTCTGGGTGAACAGTCGATTGGTGATATCAGTGAAGAAAATATCCAGACCGTGCTCCTTGAGATGAAAATGTCACAGCTTGATGACCTGCTGGCAGCCATCGGCTTAGGTGAACTGATGAGTATCGTGATTGCACGTAAACTACTGGGCAATACGGAAGAACTGACGATCAGTGAAGAAAACCGCAAGCGCTCCTTACCAATCCGTGGTGCGGAAGGTATTCTGCTTAACTTTGCAAATTGTTGTCATCCGATTCCGGACGATCATATTATCGCTCATATCTCTCCGGGACGCGGACTGGTCATCCACAGAGAAACCTGTGCAAACGTCCGTGGATACCAGAAAGAACCGGATAAATATATGGCCGTTGAGTGGTCAAAAGATTACGATCAGGAGTTCATCACTGAACTGAAGATCGATATGCTCAACCATCAGGGCGCTTTAGCAGAACTGACCAATGTGATTTCACATACCGGTTCAAATATCCATGGTATTTCGACTGAAGAAAGAGACGGTCGTCTGTATACCATCAAAGTATTGCTGACCACGAAAGACCGGATTCACCTTGCAGGAATTATGAAAAAGATCCGCGTTATGCCTCACGCATTAAGAGTTCAGAGGAAAAAAAGCTGAACTCCCGGAAGTTATCAGGCAGAACGTCATTGACTGACGTTTCTGTCCTGAGTCAGATTCACCATCATCAATTATTCAGAAGTCTATGAATCCCGAACGTTATCAACGCATCCTTGAAGTCCTGAAAGCAAGACAAACAGACCTCACTTTATGCCTGGAAGAAGTCCATAAACCCAATAATGTGTCTGCCATTATCCGCACTGCGGACGCAACCGGTATTCATAAAATCCATGCAGTCTGGCCTCATAAAAACATGCGGACACTGAGTCATACTTCCGCAGGTGCAAGAAACTGGGTTGAAGTTGATACACATGATTCGTTAGATGATGCAGTTTCTGCCTTCAGAGAGCAGCAAATGCAGATTCTGGTGACGAACCTGTCTGAAGATGCGGTTGATTTCAGAGAAATCGATTATACCCGCCCGACCGCCATCATTTTAGGCAGCGAGAAAGAAGGTATATCTCAGCAGGCATTAGCTGTGGCTGACAAGGACATCATGATTCCAATGGTTGGCATGGTGCAATCTTTAAATGTTTCTGTTGCCAGTGCCCTGATTCTTTATGAAGCACAGCGACAACGCCAGATAGCCGGAATGTATCAGCGGGATAAAAGTGACTTGCCGGATACAGTCGTACAACGCATCTTATTTGAACGGGGGCATCCGGTTTTAGCCAAAGTAGCCAAAAAGAAAAAGCTTCCTTACCCATTACTGGATGACTGCGGACAAATTATTGCTGACGAAGCATGGTGGCGTGAGATGCAATACGCATAAGTGAGCGTCGTTCATACCGCGTAAACAAAAAAACTGTACAAAAAAACAGTTCAATGGTTGAATAACTACAGTTGATTCACCAAGTAAGATGAGCCTGTTCATTTATGTCACAACTGCTCCATGCAATTCCGTTGACGTCACTGTCTGGTGTTGGGATCAAAATTGCTGAAAAGCTAAGCAGAATCGGACTGAATACGGTTCAGGATCTCTTGTTTCATCTCCCCTCCCGCTATGAAGACAGAACCCGCATTTATCCGATAAATCAGCTACACGCCGGGCTATGGTGTGCAGCGCAGGGACAGGTGATGGCCGTCAATTCTTCATTTGGCCGACGAAAAACTCTGACCGTAAAAATGAGTGATGGTCACGGAACCCTGACCTTACGCTTCTTCAATTTCAATGCTGCAATGAAGAACAGTTTCACCGAAGGCAAATATATTCACGTTTACGGAGAAATTAAAAGAGGCATGTCCGGACTGGAGGTGATTCACCCGGAATATAAATTTTATCAGCCTGATACACCTGTCATTGAAGAAGCGAATCTGACCCCGGTTTATCCGACAACGGATGGGCTAAGACAGTTAACACTGCGCCAGCTCACCGATCAGGCATTAGAACTGCTTGATAAGTCTGCGGTACAGGAACTATTGCCGGAAGGCTTGTATAACCATCAGATTACAATGTCTCAGGCTCTGCATATCATCCACCGGCCTTCCGCAGATATCGATCCGGAGCTATTTGACAAAGGCCATCATCCAGCCCAGCTGCGATTAATCATGGAAGAGCTGCTGGCACAAAACCTGTCAATGCTGGCTATTCGTCATCAGGGACAACAAGAGCAAGCGTTGTCATTAACGCATTCCGAACCTTTCAAACAGCAATTGCTGGAACAGCTTCCTTTCAGTCCGACCAGTGCTCAGGCCAGAGTTGTCAAGGAAATCGAATCAGATCTTGAACAGTCACATCCGATGATGCGGCTGGTTCAGGGAGATGTGGGCTCAGGCAAAACATTAGTTGCAGCCATGGCAGCACTCAGAGCCATCAGCCACGGGTATCAGGTCGCTTTAATGGCTCCGACGGAACTGCTTGCCGAGCAACACGCGATTAACTTTAAAACATGGTTTGAACCGATGGGAATTAATGTCGGTTGGTTATCCGGAAAACAAAAAGGCAAAGCCAAAGAACAGGCCATCACTGAAATCGCCAACGGTGAAGTCAGTATGATTGTCGGGACACATGCCTTATTTCAGGAGCAGGTCGGCTTCCACCATCTCGCATTGATTATCATTGATGAGCAGCACCGATTTGGAGTTCACCAGAGGCTGGAGCTGCGGGAAAAAGGCGGAAAAGACGGCCGCTATCCTCACCAGCTGATTATGACGGCGACTCCGATTCCGCGGACACTGGCAATGACAGCTTATGCCGATCTGGAAACTTCCGTCATTGATGAACTCCCGCCGGGACGTACTCCCGTGCAAACTGTCGCGATTCCGGAAACAAAGCGGAATGATATAATTGAGCGTATTCGCCATGCCTGCTTGTCTGAGGGAAAACAAGCTTATTGGGTTTGTACGCTGATCGATGAATCAGAAGTGCTGGAAGCACAAGCAGCAGAAGAAATTGCACAAACGCTGAAACAGCAGCTGCCTGATCTGAAGATCGGACTGGTCCACGGGCGGATGAAAGCTGCTGAGAAGCAGTCTGTTATGCAGGATTTTAAATCCGGAGAATGCCATTTACTGGTTGCCACAACCGTCATCGAAGTTGGTGTCGATGTACCGAATGCCAGTTTAATGATTATCGAAAATCCGGAACGGCTCGGACTTGCCCAGTTACACCAGCTGAGAGGCCGGGTTGGCCGGGGCTCAGTTGCCAGTCACTGTGTCTTGCTTTATCACCCGCCACTCTCTAAAACAGCCCAAAAACGGCTTGCTGTCATGCGTGACAGTAGTGATGGCTTTGTCATCGCGCAAAAAGATCTGGAAATCCGGGGACCTGGCGAGTTGTTAGGAACAAAACAGACCGGTTTAGCCGACTTCAAAATTGCCGATTTGCTTCGTGATCAATACCTGATCCCGGAAGTTCAGCGGATCGCCCGCTATATCCACGAGCACTATCCGGAAAATGCACAAGCGATTATTGATCGCTGGCTGACGGACAGAGATATTTACTCGAAAGCCTGAATCTTCTTTACACAAGATCACGCCGGAATAAAAAGCAAACGTTTGCCATTTTGACAGAATTCACTATAATTCTGCTCAATTTTCATTCTGAGCAAACTCCCCACAATAATAATTAACCCCACAATCTGTTCAGGGCTTTTTTACATTTGATTTAATACCGGAATCCAGGATATGACGACTAAAAAATCTGAGTTAGTCTATCAGCTTAATGATAAACCACCTTTGCCACAGACCACTTTCGCTGCATTGCAACATTTACTGGCGATGTTTGTCGCCGTAATTACACCTTCGTTAATTATCTGCCAGACCTTAGGTGTACCAGCCGACCAGACAAATACCATCATCAGCATGTCACTGTTTGCATCAGGCATTTCATCTTTCATTCAAATCCGTACCTTCGGCCCTGTCGGTTCAGGACTTCTTTCTATTCAGGGCACCAGCTTTAACTTTCTCAGCCCGATCATTGGTGCTGGGATGGCACTGAAAGCAGGTGGTGCGGATATAAATACAATGATGGCCGCCATCTTTGGCACCATTCTCGTGGCCTCATTCGCAGAAATTATTTTGTCCAGAGTCTTGTCTTATGCGCAACGGATTATTACCCCGTTGGTTTCCGGAATTGTTGTCACACTGATTGGCCTGACTCTCATTCAGGTTGGCCTAATCTCAATGGGCGGCGGTTACGCAGCGTTAGGTGATGGCAGTTTTGGTAGTCTGGATAAACTGGCGCTTGCCGGATGCGTCCTTGGCCTGATTGTGATTCTCAATCGCTCCGCTAATCCATATATCCGTGTCGCTTCCATCGTTATCGCTATGCTGATTGGTTATATCATGGCTTATTTCATGGGCATGGTGAATTTTTCAGATCACGCAGAGACCGCCCTGTTTGCCCTGCCTGTTCCAATGCAGTTTGGCCTGAGCTTTGACTGGTCCCTATTTATTCCTTTAGTCTTAATCTTTCTGATAACAGCACTGGAAGCGATTGGAGATATTACCGCAACATCAGAAGTTTCCGGTGAGCCGGTCAAGGGCCCGGTGTATATCAAACGATTGAAAGGCGGTGTGCTGGCTGATGGTTTAAATTCAGCTTTGGCTGCAGTGTTCAACAGTTTTCCTAATTCAACATTCAGTCAGAATAATGGTGTGATTATGCTGACTGGCGTCGCCAGCCGCTATGTCGGCTATTTTATTTCCGCCATGCTGGTGTTACTCGGCTTGTTCCCCGGTGTTGCTGCATTCGTTCAACAAATTCCGGAACCTGTGCTGGGTGGGGCGACGATCGTGATGTTCGGTACAATAGCTGCTGCTGGTGTCCGGATTATCTCCCGTGTTGAACTGGATCGCCGTGCCATTTTAATAATGGCGCTGTCGTTTTCAATGGGACTGGGTATCGCTCAGAAACCGGAAATCCTGCAATTTATGCCAGAGTTTATCAAAAACATCTTTTCATCCGGTATTGCTGCGGGAGGAATTACTGCAATTGTCCTGAACCTGCTTCTGCCAGAAACGAATCATAAAGCTGACAGCAGTGAAAAAGTCTCAGTGACTGAGCAATCTGCGGCTGAATAAACGTCAATGATATGACCGGATGCCCCGCATCCGGTCATTAGTACCACTGAAAGCTCAATGCCCGGAATAACTCATTTCACAGGGAAACTAATCTGAACCTTCAATCCCCCTTCAGAGCGATTGTTCATTGAAATCGTGCCATGGTGTTGACTGACAATTCGTTTTACAATCGCCAGCCCTAACCCGCTCCCTTCGGAACCTCTGGCTGTATCACCCTGCGTAAACGGCTCAAATACTTTACTCATTTGTTCTTCTTCAATACCCGGGCCATTATCTTCGACACAAAGCCAGATCAGTGTTTGATCAGCAGTCATACCCACACTAACTTTAACCCAGCCATTCCCGTAACGAATCGCATTCACGACTAAATTGCTCACAGCACGCTTTATCGCAATCGCATTTCCCCATGCATATTTCAGGGAACCGGCAATACTCATTTCTGGCTGGGTATGATTCACTTCCGCTGCTTTGACAATATCTCTGACCACATCTTCCAAATCAACTTCTGTAAAAGACTGGGCCTGAACCGGCTTCAGATAATCCATAAACTGGCTGATAATCTCATTACATTCTTCAGTATCACTGATAATACCTTCAGCAAGATAGCTGTCTTCAGGGGACATCATTTCAGTGGCTAAACGAATCCGGGTAAGCGGGGTTCTCAGATCATGGCTGATCCCTGCCATCAATAAAGCCCTATCAGCTTCCAAATCCTGAATCCCCTTTGCCATCTGGTTAAATGCCTGAGTCACAGAACGAATTTCGGTTCCCCCTTTTTCGGGTAACGCGGGTGGTATTTCACCTTTTCCGACAGAGAGTGCGGCTTTTTCCAGATCTTTTAACGGACGATTCTGAATCCTGACAAATAACCAGCCACCAAACATGATCAGAATCGTCATTAAAAGGCAATTTCTGAATAACGGAATAAAGTCTTCTTCCTGAAGCTCAGATAACGGTATCTGGATAAGAACGCCCGGCAGCTTTTCTATTTTCATCCAAAGAATATAACTGCGTTCACCGAGGATCATTCTCACATCGGTCGGAGAGTGAAGTTCCCGGGTCATATCTTCGCTCATCAGGTCAATTCGCACTGCATGTGAGAATTCCTCAGCAATATCTTCGTCCAGCGAATGAATTGAAACACCCAGCTTGTCTAACACTCTTTGCCGCGCCAGAATCTCTTCAGAAATTTCATTCCCGTTGCCGTTCGAATCCTCCAGCATAATACTGATTTCGTGGCCGAGAATCGTATTTAGCTGCTGTAAACTAGGAACAAGCGCATAATGGAATAGTGCGTAGAAAGTATAGATCTGACTGGTGATAAATAACGTCAGAAAAATAATGATGGTTTGAGTAAAAGCGCTGCGAACCCGCATCTGAAAGAACTCCGGAAATAAATAATCAGGCTGGGTTCAGGGCCTGTTTCACCCTGAACCGGGAAATTAAGACGATGGATTCTTACCGTCCGGTACAAAAACGTAGCCGAGCCCCCATACAGTCTGAATATATCGCGGCTTAGCCGGGTCGTCCTCAAGCATGCGTCTTAGCCGGGAAATCTGAACATCAATTGAACGCTCCATTGCGGAATATTCACGCCCGCGGGCCATATTCATCAGTTTGTCCCGCGACATCGGCTCTCTGGGGTTACTGACCAGAACTTTCAGAACCGCAAATTCTCCCGACGTTAACGGCATCGATTCCTCCCCGCGGAACATTTCCCGGGTTCCGAGGTTCAGGCTGAAATCGCCAAATTCAATCACAGACTCTTCCGCACTGGGAGCCCCAGGCAGTTCACTCGCCTGACGTCGTAAAATTGCTTTAATCCGGACCAGAAGCTCACGGGGATTAAACGGCTTGGGTAAATAATCATCCGCACCGACTTCGAAACCGAGAATACGTTCTTCTTCGTCTCCTTTCGCCGTCAGCATCAACACCGGAATCTGATTATTTGATTCACGGAGACGTTTGCATATCGACAATCCATCTTCTCCCGGCAGCATTAAGTCCAGAACCATCAGATGAAATTGTTCACGCATGAGTAACCGATCCATTTGCTGGCTATTGGCAACACTACGTACCTGAAACCCCTGTTCAGATAAATAACGTTCCAGCAAAGATCTGAGCCTGGCGTCATCATCAACCACTAAAATCTTCACATTTTCCTGCACGCGACAACCTCTGTTTTTTTGATTTTATTGTCAAACTTTAACTCTAACACTATTTCATACCAACAGAGGAACAGAATTGTTAAGGTTTATGTCTTCGGAAAATCTGGTGATCTGTTACATGTATACCCAAACAGCCTGAAGATGCCGGTTGCTTGGGTATAAATCATTTCTCATTAGTTTTCATAACATTCGCCTTCCAGTAAACTGGTAATACCTTTTTCTCGAGAAAGAATGCTAACCGTGAGTGAAATTAAGTTTAAGCAAATCGCCCGGACTATCGAATCAAGAATCAGAGATGGCGTTTATCCTCCGAATACTAAACTTCCGCCACACCGGGTATTGGCCGAAGAATTACAAACGACACCAGTAACGGTCGCCAAAGCTTATAAGTTACTCTCAGAGCAAAATCAGGTTGAATCTTTTGTCGGACGGGGAACTTTCGTCTGCGGTGAATCTCAGCTGTCCAGCGTGATTCAGACTTCCGATGATGAGGACGACTATAATTTCTCGATACTGCAACCCTGCCTCAGCCACAATGTTCCTGAACTTCAGAGTGCGATCCGCAGCAGTGCCAGCAAGATCACCAGCCACCTGACCGGCTATGCAGAAAACTCCGGACACGAGCGGCACCGGCAAACAGGAATACGCTGGGCATCACAATATGGTCTGGAGCCGGGCACTGTACAAAACACCCTGCTGACCAGCGGCACACAGAACGCGCTGGCCGTTCTGGTTGAATCACTGACCAAACCGGGAGATACCATCGCAGTTGAAACGCTGACTTACCCCGGCATTCTGGCGATAGCCAGTCTGAGAAGACGCCATGTTGTCGGTGTTCAGATGGATGAAAACGGCATGATCCCGGAACATCTGCAACAAACCATTGAGCAACATCACCCGAAACTGGTCATTGTTGTACCTTCTCATCAGAACCCAACCGGCATCACCATGCCGGCTGAACGCAGAGAAAGCATCGCCAGGGTTGTTCGTCAGCACAATATCTGGTTCATTGAAGATGATATATACAGCTTCTTAAATGAAGATCCCATGCCGGCAATCTGCAACTGGCTGCCAGAGCGGGGATTTCATGTCACAAGTTTATCGAAAGCAATCTGTCCGGCACTGCGGTGCGGATTTATCAAAGCCCCTTCATCACAGGTCGCGACGATCAGCGCTCATATCCGGACTGACATCTGGCTCGCCTCCCCACTGAATTTTATCATTGCAGAAGAGCTAATCAATTCAGGACAAGCGTTTGAGCTGGCAGAGAGGCAGCGGTTACTGGCTGGTGAAAGGCAGAAAATTGCCCGAAAATATTTGCCTCACTCTACGATTCCCAGACAGGGTTACCACCTGTGGATTCCTTTACCTTCACACTGGCAACAGGAACGTTTTGCGATGGAAGCTCAGAACCATCGTATTCTTGTCAGTAGTGGCAGCTATTTCGATACACAGCAAAGCTGTAATCATATCCGGCTTTCGCTGACTGCAATAAATTCTGAACAGAAGTTCAAACAAGGAATGGAGAAATTAAACAAGTTACTCCATTCTGATCCGGCCACTGTTTTTTCATATCAGACTAACCCATTCTGATTGGCAGATTGCAGAAAACCACATAAAACTGAAACGAAAAAGCCAGAGTGTCATACTCTGGCTTTATGCATCAGTGATGGCATCAGAACAGACCGGTTATCCGGATTGTCTGCTGACCGGTTTACACTTCGATTTTTTTCGGATCAGGTCCGTACTCGTTTTCACCAAAGCTTCCCGCCTGTACGGTGAATACAAAAAAGACAATCGCACCAACCAGTGGCACAAGTGTAATGAAGAACCACCAGCCACTACGCCCGGTATCGTGCAAACGGCGAACTGTCACTGACAGGCTTGGCAGGATAAGAGCAAGACAGAAAATCCCGGTGATCAAACCATAACTACCGATCAGGCCATCTAAAATACCTGTCACGATCATAAAGATGATCATAAACAAATAAAACATCCAGTACTCTTTTCGTCTGGCACGGCCACTGAAAACTGTATATTTTTTAAACGCTGCTATAAACCAATTCATTATTTTTATTTCCCGATTAAATAGTTTGAAGATAAAGAATAGTCAACCCAGGCCATTGCCACACATGGCCTGCTCAATAAGGCGCTTAATTATTGATGAAAGTTATAATTATATCAACTACCATTCGATATATTTTCTCAATAAGATATTATTCTTTTTCATATGTTATCGAGTTAATAAACCACTCTTTCTCTCCATCGGGTGTTTTTACCGTAAATTCGTCATCGACCTCTTTTTTGATCAGTGCCCGTGCCATCGGTGAATCAACAGAAATATAATCTTTAACATCACCGTAAATTTCTTCCGGCCCGACAATCCGGAATTTTTTTGTATCGCCAGCCTCATTCCCGATTTCAACCCAGGCACCAAAAAACACCTTTCCCTCCTGCTGTGGGGAATAATCAACAACTGTCAGTTCGGGAAGCAATTTGCGTAAATACCGGACCCGGCGATCAATCTGTCTCAGCAGACGTTTGTTGTATTGATAATCTGCATTTTCACTCCGGTCTCCCAGACTGGCAGCCCAGGTGACAATTTTGGTTATCTCCGGACGTTTCTCTCGCCACAGATGATCATGCTCCTGTTTCAGTTTGTTATAACCTGCCCTGGTGATTAATTTTGTCTTCACATATGCTCCCGGAATTTTCTGAACGACGGCAAAAATTATATATCCAAACAAGCTAAAGATGCAGTGTTCCTCTTGTTTGCGATATACCATCATCATATTCAATTTGCAGACTGGAAATATATCGCATAAATCCCCATATTATTAAGATTCATTTGCCCCTTGTGGG
Organism: Vibrio quintilis; assembly: GCF_024529975.1. Classification (GTDB taxonomy): domain Bacteria; phylum Pseudomonadota; class Gammaproteobacteria; order Enterobacterales; family Vibrionaceae; genus Vibrio; species Vibrio quintilis. Next base: position 3,877,057 of record NZ_AP024897.1, read on the forward strand.
CGTACTCCATGAACCAAAGAGAAGATAACGGATGAGCCAAGCTATCTGTCAAACAATTGCTTCAGAGCTGAATGTTCGCTCTGAACAGGTTATTGCAGCCGTTCAGTTAATTGATGACGGTAATACTGTTCCATTTATTGCACGATACAGAAAAGAAGTCACCGGCGGGCTGGATGACACTCAACTGAGAACACTGGATACCCGTTTATCTTACTTACGGGAACTGGACGAGCGTCGTCATACCATTCTGAAATCGATTCAGGATCAAGGCAAAATGACACCTGAACTGGAACAGGATATTCTCAGCGCAGACAGTAAAACCCGGCTCGAAGATTTATATCTGCCTTATAAACCGAAGCGACGCACCAAGGGCCAGATCGCCATCGAAGCAGGCCTTGAGCCTCTGGCAGATCAGTTATGGCATCATCCGCAACACTCACCCGAAGAAGAAGCGCAGCAATATATCAGCCCGGATAAAGGAATTGATGATTCAAAAGCGGCACTCGATGGTGCACGGGCAATTCTTATGGAACGCATCGCAGAAGATGCCAACCTGCTGGAAAAGATCCGGGCTTACATGAACCGCCATGCAGTCCTGACTGCCAGAGTCATTGCGGGACAAGAGCAGAAAGGCGAAAAATTTAAAGACTACTTTGAGCATCAGGAACCGGTGAGCAGTGTCCCGTCGCACCGGGCTCTGGCCATGCTGCGGGGGCGGAATGAAGGTTTCCTGACCCTGACACTGAATGCCGACCCGGAGCAGCCGGAAGCTGTCAGAGAATCCTACTGCGAAACGTTGATCGCAAAACATTACGATATCCATCTGAGTGATGCACCAGCAGACACATGGAGAAAACAGGTGATTGGCTGGGCATGGCGGGTCAAAGTCTCCGTGCATATGGAAACCGAGCTGATGTCAGCAATGAAAGAACGGGCTGAGATCGAAGCAATCGATGTGTTTGCGACAAACCTGAAAGATTTATTAATGGCCGCTCCGGCTGGCCCAAGAGCCACCCTGGGATTAGATCCGGGGCTCAGAACTGGCTGTAAAGTAGCTGTCGTTGACTCAACCGGCAAAGTACTTTCAACCTGTGCCATCTATCCTCATCCGCCACAAAAGCAGTACGAACAGGCGATAAAAACGATCGACTCAATGGTTCGCCAGTTTAATGTCGATCTCATTGCCATCGGTAACGGCACAGCTTCCCGGGAAACTGATTCATTTGCTGCGGATTTAATAAAACGGGGAAACCTTAAGGTTCAGAAAATTGTTGTCAGTGAAGCCGGTGCTTCCGTCTATTCTGCTTCTGAACTTGCCGCACAGGAATTTCCGGAGATGGATGTTTCTCTGCGTGGTGCGGTTTCTATTGCCCGTCGTCTTCAGGATCCTCTGGCTGAACTGGTTAAGATTGATCCGAAATCAATTGGTGTCGGACAATATCAGCATGATGTCAATCAGAGCCTGCTGGCTAAACGACTTGATGCCGTTGTAGAAGATTGTGTCAACGCCGTCGGTGTTGATGTAAACACAGCTTCACCAGCACTGCTGACCAGAGTCGCCGGACTATCAACAACACTGGCGAAAAATATCGTTGAATTCCGTGATGAGAATGGCCGGTTTGAATCCCGGACAACGCTGAAAAAAGTACCTCGGTTAGGCCCGAAAGCTTATGAACAGTGTGCCGGTTTCTTACGGATTATGAATGGGAAAAACCTGTTAGACAGCTCATCGGTTCACCCTGAAGCCTACCCGGTTGTGAAGAAAATTGTTCAAACGCACCAACAGGACATTGCCTCATTAATTGGCAACTCTGCATTTCTGAACGGATTGAATGCCAGTGACTACACCGACGAACACTTTGGTGTACCGACAGTGACAGATATTATCCGGGAACTGGATAAACCAGGCCGGGATCCCCGCCCTGAATTCAAAACCGCAAATTTTGCAGATGACATTCATGAAGTCAGTGATCTGGAACCGGGGATGGTTCTCGAAGGTGTAGTTTCGAATGTTGCCAACTTTGGCGCATTTGTCGATATTGGTGTCCATCAGGATGGTCTGGTGCATATCTCAGCACTGACAGACCGGTTTGTATCTGATCCGAGAGAAGTTGTGAAAGCGGGTGACATTGTCAAAGTGAAAGTGATGGAAGTCGACATTCAAAGAAAACGGATCGCGCTTTCCATGCGGCTTAATGATGAACCCGGGCAAGATAACAGAGCAGCAAAAACAAGCCGGCGTTCTTCTTCAAACACCCCAGCACCGAAAAAACACCGGCAAAGTCAGACCAATAGCGCAATGGGTGGTGCTTTCGCTGAAGCTTTTGCAAAAGCCAAAAAATAGAATCATTGCACTGATTACGTGTGATAAAAAAAACCCTGCGGAATACCGCAGGGTTTTTAAAAGATACAGTTCATAAAACTGCCAGTATTTCAGAAGGGATATTAGGTGCAATAGAATAGCCATAATGATATTTAATCACGACTCGCCGTCTTGCCATTTTGCCTTCATTTATCGCTGCATCAATAATATGTTTCGGAAACCTGAACCGGACAATATAGCCTTTTCCCTGATGCTCACTATAAGTCGATAACGCAAGTAACTCAAAAAGGCGCTCCAGTTCACCCTTAGACTCCTCCCGATACGCTGAGCTGCCATGATGCTCTTCATCTGCATCAATTTCATACTCAGGATGCTCCGTCGGATCCCAGGATGAACGTCTTCGACGCTTATCATCAGATTTAATCTGACGTTCAGCATTCGACTTCTCCAGCTGGACTGTCGGTGTCACCGGTTCTCTGACCCGGTTCTCACGTGCAGCCTGCTCCGTCTGCATATTAACTGATGGGGCAATAAGTGGCACACTTATATTATTCGGTGACACAATCATAGCCGAAATCTCCTCAGCATCGCCCGGCCCATTCAAATATCGAAAATGATAATTTGCATGATCCGATTACTTATCGGCAATGTATTTCAAAATTTTAGTGTTCACTTCCATTTTTGACGATTTTTTCGCCTGAATATTGCTTAGGCTATCAAATGCGCTGGTTATGAAACAATCAAATCAGGATGCAGCAAAAACAAGAACCTGATGGCAAAAATCTTCAGTTTCTGTCATAAAAGGCGCATGAGAAGAGCGGGAAAAGATACAACACTGACTTTCGGGGACAAAAGTTTTCAAATCTTCCGCAACCTGAACCGGCACCAAACCATCCAACCTGCCGTAAAGGCGTAAAAACGGCACTGAAATATTAGACAGTTGCGCTCTCATATCAATATCAGCAAGCATTGCAAGGCCAGAGAACAGAGCTTCCGGCGCGGGTGCAGGTCTTGAAAGTACTTTTTCTTTCAATGCTTTCACATCCTTTCTTGCCGTCGGACTCCCCATCGACTGCAACGCCATAAAACGCTCAACCGTCAGTTGAAAATCTTCTGCTAACTGTGATGAAAATGCTTTCAGCACTTTCGGCTGAATTCCGCGCCATTCATCCTGTGCAGCAAATTTAGGTGAGCTGGCCACAGTGATCAGTTTCTTTACCCGATGCTTATAATGCAGCGCTATATGGGTGGCAATCAGTCCACCTAAAGACCAGCCCAGCCATACTGCCTTTTCAGGGGCATCCTGAAGCACCAAAAGTGCTGTCTCTTCAATTGAAGATGCACAACAATGCGCACTGTGTCCATATCCGGGTAAATCAACAACATGAACACGATAGTGTTGCTTCAGGATCTCAACCGTTTGATCCCAGACAGCACCATTCATTCCCCAGCCATGGATTAATACCAAATCCTGGCCTTCACCTTCAGTCTGCCAATGTAAAACGTCAGACATGACTCGCATTCTCCCCTGCTAAATTCATACACAAACTAACATACGTCCGGAGACAATTGCATGATGATTCATTTACAACCCCGAATATAGATGATGCAATTCCAGACATTAAAAAATATCATTCTTCGCGCCATACCCCGACAATGTCCACTCTGTGAACTGGAACTTTATCCGGGCGACGGGCACTGGTGTACCCGTTGTATGCATTGGTTTGAACCAAAACCACGCTGCCAGCGCTGCGGCGAACCCGCTATTGAGCCCGTCAGCCAGTGTGGACAATGTTTGACCAACCCACCACCATGGCACCGACTTTATTGTCTTGGAGATTACACCTTTCCGCTCAATACCTACATCCGGAGAGTTAAGTATCAACGGCAATTCTGGCATTTGTCTCCGCTCTGCCAGTTACTTACACACCAAATTTCTGACCCCGCAGAACAATTGATCTCAGTCCCGATGCACTGGCAGCGTTACCTTTATCGCGGATTTAATCAGAGTGACTTAATCGCTTATCATCTCAGCCGCCTTCTGCATATATCTTACACCCCGGGCACGGTGAAAAAGAATCATGCAACACAACCACAGCAGGGTCAAAGCAGAAAGTCCAGATTACTCAACCTGAAAACCGCCTTTAGCCTGCAGCAGATACCTGATAAATTCCATGTTGCCATCGTTGATGATGTGGTTACAACAGGAACAACCGTCGGAAAAATATGCCGGTTATTAGAAGATTCCGGTGTCACTAAAATTGATATCTACTGCTTATGTAAAACACCAGAAAAGAGCGTATTCAATTGAATTAGCTGAAAAATCAACAAAAACCAGGCCAACCGAAATATTTGAATATGTCATTCACAATAAAATGATTGGCTCATTGATTTCACAAGCGTAGAATAACGATTAAATAGTCTACAAATATAGTCGGGTATTGTCGTGTCAAACATTGTTATTACTGAATCAGCTCAACAGCACTTTGTGAAACTTCTCGAACAACAACCGGAAGGAACAAACATCCGGGTTTTTGTGGTAAATCCCGGTACACCAAATGCCGAATGTGGGGTCTCATATTGCCCTGTTGATGCGATAGAAAATACTGATTCTGAAATTAAATTTCAGGGCTTTTCTGCTTATGTGGATGAATTAAGCCTTCCTTTCCTTGAAGATGCTGAAATTGATTTTGTAACTGACAAAATGGGTTCACAGCTTACATTGAAGGCACCCAATGCCAAGATGAAAAAAGTTTCAGATGATGCCCCGCTGCTTGAGCGTGTTGAATATATGATTCAAACCCAAATCAACCCTCAGCTGGCCGGTCATGGTGGCCATATTCAGTTACTGGAAATTACAGATGATGGCACAGCTGTTATCCAGTTTGGTGGTGGGTGCAATGGCTGCTCAATGGTCGACGTCACATTGAAAGATGGTGTTGAAAAAGAGTTACTCGCACATTTTTCCGGTGAACTGAATGCTGTAAAAGATTTAACTGAGCACGATCGTGGTGAGCATTCTTACTATTAGTTTTGTTATAAACAGGTAGTTTTGTGATATACAAGTAAAATAGCGCCAAACTATGCTTTTCAAAATCACAAATTTTCTCATATAGTTAAAACTGTAATTTCCTCCGAGGTATGAAGGTATGTCCGTCAAACAGTGTCCTGAGATTTTGAGTGTTACAACCGTGGCTAAATCACGTCTTTTCACGGTCGAATCGCTGGACTTATGTTTTTCAAACGGAGAGCGGCGGACATATGAGCGAATGCAGCCCCGGGGAAATAATGCGGTAATGATGGTCCCGGTGACCCAGAAAGGAGATTTACTCCTTGTCCGCGAATATGCAGCCGGTACACAAAGGTATGAATTAGGCTTTCCGAAAGGCTTAATTGACCCGGGGGAAACAGCAGAAGAAGCCGCGAACAGAGAACTGAAAGAAGAGGTAGGTTTTGGTGCGCATCAACTGACTTTTCTTAAAGAAGTGATTCTGGCACCTTCTTATTTCTCAGGCAAAATGAGTCTGTTTATTGCCAAAGAGCTCTATCCCGAAAAGCTTGAAGGTGATGAACCTGAACCTCTTGAGGTCATTCGCTGGCCTCTGAATCAGGCGGAAGAACTGTTAACCCACCTCGATTTCTGCGAATCACGCTCGATTTCAGCTTTGCTTCTTGCATTGCGTCATCTGAATCTGACAGGGGAGAAATAAAAATGGACACGCCTGAATATGCTCATTTAATCCCGCAGGTCATTGAAATTGCCAGAGCTTCCGGCCAACTCATCCTTGATTATTATCAGACAAAAAATTACGAAGCGTATATTAAAGGAGATGAGACACCCGTCACCAGTGCCGACATCGCTGCTCATAAGCTGATCATCAAAAAGCTGAATGCGCTCACTCCTTCCATCCCGGTTCTTTCTGAAGAAGCCGCTGATATCAGTCTTGAACAACGCTCTGAATGGCCAACTTACTGGCTCGTTGACCCCTTAGATGGCACACAGGAATTTATCGCCCGTAGTGGTGATTTTGCAACCATTATCGCTCTGGTTAAAGATAACCAGCCGATTATGGGTGTCGTTTATGCGCCCGTATCAGGCGTCACCTATTATGCATACAAGGATAAAGGTGCCTGGAAGATTCCGGATATGTCTGAGAGTATTCCCATCAAAACTCATTATCACGAGCTCTCTCAGTCTTCAATTTCGATTGCGATCAGCAGGCGTCAGGATATTAATAAAATTACCGGCCGTCTGAGTTCTGCATGGGATTATGAATTAGTCCCGCTCGGTTCTGCTGCACTAAAAGCCTGTCTGGTCGCTGAAGGGGCTGTTGATTGCTACCTTCGATTGGGTCCGACCGGTGAATGGGACACGGCAGCAACTCAGTGTATCGTGGAAGAAGCCGGAGGAAAAATTCTGAGTACCAGGCTTTCTCCGCTATCATATAACCTTCGTGAAACCCTGGAAAATCCGAATTTTATCGTTATTGGTGATCCAGAACTTCCCTGGAAAGATATTCTGCAAAATAAAAGTGAAGCATAAGCTTAATTTTGTGTGATTCCTCAATGTAAAAACTGCCCGGTCCGGGCAGTTTTTACATCTCGTGTTTCAAAAAAACGACCATAGGAATTGTAAATATGCCATGCCTTTATAGCTGGCCGTTAAATTTAAAATTATATCTTCCCTGATCATTGGCACGAAGCCCCATTTGAAGCATTTTTTCCATAGACTCAGGAAACCCGGGCGCAGGCTGTAACCAGCCGTCCAGTTTATATTTACGATTTGCATCCATAGTAACAGAGTACTCACTTCTCAAAACCAGTGATCTTTGCTTTCCTTTCAAAGTAATCCGGTTATTGTCACACACGACATTTGCAGACACTTTCTCCAGCGGTAAAGCCTGAGCCATCAGGGATAACTGCGCATTCTTCCACTCAAAGTCAGCGTTGGCCTGTTCACAAAAGGGTTCCCGGAATACATACTCTTTGACCATGACATCCAGTAGACCTTCAGCTGTAGCCGGAACAGGTAACGGCGCATGATCAACGATAGTCTGTGCAGGAACAGAGAAATGAAAATTCTGCAGAAAAGGTTTTCCGGAAAAAGAAGCACCGATACCACCTTTGCCCTGAATATGAAAATCACTCTGACGGCCAAATTTTACAGAAGCAAACAAACGGCCAGTCAACAGATCAAAAGGATGTACCCGCCAGTCAACTGTCCCCAAAGATTGTCTCTGCCAGCGAACCTGCTGCAGATGTCCCTGCCACACAGTACCCTTGGGAGAAACCAATTCAATCCCCCGGGGTAGCTGCACAAATTTCAATACAAATGCAGCCGGAAGATGAGCAATCAGACTAATACAAAAAATGAGACCGATACCAGCAACAGAAGCAACGACTTTCTTCCTACCCACTGCATTAACCCCGCTTTAACTGTAACCGTTTCACTTCAATCATGCCTTCTTGCTTACCCCGCTCAATATCCATCACATTAACCCGGATACCGTATTTTTCCTGCAAGAATACCAGCCAGTCAACAAACTGATTAAATGATAAAGGCTCAATCCAAACCTGAAAGCTTTGAGACATAGGTTGAATTCTGATTAACCGGATTCCAAACTGGCGTGTTGAATTCGTGATTAACTGATTCAGTGGCTTATCGGAAGCAACAAGCCCTCCCTGACCTCTCAAATCAACAACCTTATTCGCCTGCGATACAACCCAGTTATAAAGATTTTGCTCTGTATTTAATTTATTAACAGCCATTGCTCTTTGCTGTTGCAGCGGCTGAATCAATCCCGCGTAAACAAATACAACCACCGCAGCTACCGCAATAATCAATACAAGCTTTTGTTCTCTGAGTGATAATGATTTCCACCAACTCTGACAACGGCTCACCCATAGATTCATAACTAATTGCCTATTTTCTTTTTAGTGTATAAAAGCCCGCAACTTGCTTATTCGCTCGATTCAACGGACCTTGTTCAACGTCAAAATATTTTGCCAACTCTTTTTGTGCCGCTTCAAAACTCTGGAAGTTGGAACCCGTCACATCAATACGCACAGTTCCCTGTTGACCATCATAGTGTATCCGTTGAAGCTGCAGACCTTTCACCTTGCTCAGTGTCTTCGATAAATCCTCAAACAAAGAAATAGCCGAATTGTCATTATCACCGCCAGATAATAAAGCGACTTCATTTTTGATTAAACGCTTCAAATAACTGACGGTTGGAATCTTACGCCGGTCAGGGAACAGAGTCCTGAATACATGCTCACTTTGATCTCTTAACCCCTGAGCTTCTGACTCAAGACGCTGAATTTCAAGTGAGTGAGCAATTACAGTCAATATAACCAACGCAGCTAAAGCAATAAGACTCTTACGCCAAGCCTTCCAGGATTTCACCCAGGAAGAAGACTTCTTAAACGCCCCTGTCATCAGAGTCACAGGACTATTCAATGCGCCTTTGAGTAATAGTGAAAAAACTGAATCGGTGAGACTTTCGCTCCAAATCTGTTGGCCACTTTTTACTGATTCTGGTTTAGGAGAGTAAGTGGTTACTGTAACCGGTGATAGTGCTTCGCTTTCATCATCTTCAGAAGCATTCTGATTCTGACAAAGTAAAGGCATCCAGCCATGCTCGATACACATACCGTGATATTCACCCTGGCGAAATAACCACTCATCACCCAGTTGTAAAGCTGTCATTGTATTCTGTCCATCCTGAGGTTCAGGTAAAGCCAGAATATCAGGTAAAACCCGATCCACGACCATTCCGGCTTCAGAAAAGTGTGCCAGCACACTTTCCATCCAGTCATAGTCAACAGCAGCAGTAAATACTTGCTCACCTCGCTTAGACAATACAGAAAAATGCAAAGCATCTGCATCCTGGGCTAAGTCATCTTCTACTAAATAAGGCAACATTTTTTCAAATTGCCGGCTCTTACCAGAAGGCAGTGAAACTTCTTTTAAAATAACATCAGCACCGGAAAGGAGAACAATAACCGGACGCTGGTCAGCTTCTTCAGCTAATTCACCAACCTCCTCCCAGGAAGTCAGTTCTCCTTGTTTTCCAACAGATGTTGGCAAATCTGAGCCAATCCACCAATGCACTTTACTGTGTGGCTGGTTGCTCAGACGAACGAGCAGATATTCGCTCACGCTCTCCTCCAAAGCGACGGCGAATAACCGTCACATTTTCTCTATCATCACTATGTAATAAACTACGTATTCTCACGCGGGCATCATCAACAGATATCTGCGCATCTAATTCAAAATAGGTACTGTCTATACCTAAATATTTTTTTGCGTTGGAAAGCACAGTCTCATTAACGGCAGATAACTCATTTTCAGCTAAAAAGTCATCAAGACTGCTCCAACCCGCAAACGGACGATTCTGAATTAACTGAACGGCCGATGATTTACTCAAATATGGATGAAAAACAGCGACTAATAAATTGGCCTGTTTTTCGGAAATCGTATTAATATTTAATCTCCAGGTCGTGACCGGCAATGTACAAATGAGTGGGAGCAATTTTTCCATCGCCTGCCCGGATACACCCTGAACGGCCCGTAATTCCGTCGCATCAGCCAGTAAACCATCCGGTGCAACATACGCAGGAGACATAGATTCATAGTAGCTGTCTTCCACGCCATTTTGTGTGTTCACCGTCTGATTCGAGTCGATATAATCATAGGTAGAATCAGCAATTAACTCAGCCTGATAATTTTCAACCGAAACAGATTCCAGTAAATACTGAAATACCTGTAGCAGATATGGTCGCTCGGTACTTCCCGGTTCAGCTTTTGCTTTGGCTAATACATTGAGATTAAAACAAGCCTGCTTATCAAATATATCCCCTTCAACAAGGCCATAATCAAGCGGGTATTTTCTTCCTCTGACAGCCCAGGGCTGACTCATATTCACGGTGTCATCATCATCCTGATAACTATTCTCAATCGCAGATTCAGCCAGCCCTTCAACAGCAATACTGTACCAGTAAGCCTGCTGATACATGATCTGATGGCTTGCCCTTTTGTACTGGGTAAACAAACGCTCAGACATGACCGCTGCAATAGAAACCATCATCGCCAACAGCAACAATACGATAATCAGAGCTACCCCTCTGTTTTTCCTGAATGAGCTAGTCTGAATCATTTGATGTACCCAACTGAGCTCCGGGAGTTAAATAAACCCGTGCAATTTCGCCATAATCTTTCAGCTTAAATTTCACCTCGACAGCATTCGGTAAAGCAGCGCCACTATCCCAGGTATCAATCCACTTTTTTTTGTAATAATAACGGAACGACATGGATTCAACCTGCGTTAACAGTTTCATCACATTCCCCGAGTCACCGACAGGCGTGTCAGGATAACGCCACCAGATACGTTGTAATTGTCCTTCGGTAACCCGGTACCCAACCTTTGTCACTTCACCTCTTGGAAATTGCATTTGAGGATTAAGCCAGCCATAGCGGGTAAACATAATGCCCTGTGTATCTGACGACATTAAATTCTCTTTAGCAATCAACAGTAACTTACCCGGTTCTTCACCATCGGTCCTGAATTTACGAAGCGCCATTTGCCTGAAATCATTATCCATGATAGCCAACGTTCTTTGGATCTCAGCTAAACGTTGCTCTTTTTCATGTGTAACAACGCTGCTTCTTTGAACCTGATTCAAAACCTGATAAGCAGCAACTGACAAACTGGCAAGAATCGCTAAAGCAATCATGACTTCGAGCAGGGTAAAGCCTTTATGTTTTCGTCTAATTATTCTGCTCATTTTTCACATAACTTCTGACAGTAACAATCGATGCGCCTTTGGGTTTCAACGCGACACTGACATCAAATGCCTTTAAAACTGGTGACTCCGTTTTTATCACAGCGACCTTCCAGAACCAGGTTCGGCCAGCCATTTCCTCTTTGCCCTCCTGATTGGAAAGCGTACCGGGAGTCAGCATGACTTTAGCTAACTGATTATCAGCAACCATGGCTGCAAACGCCTTTTCTTCGAGGGTCTGAATTGTATTCACATGCTGACTGACAGCTCGGATCACACTCATTGATGCTGTTGCAAAAATAGCCAAAGCGATTAATACTTCCAGCAAAGTCATACCTTTATTTTGCTTCATTACGACTCTCTTCCGGAGATTTAATCCGCAAAACACCATCAGACGAAGATGTCACTGTCCAGTACTGATCAGGCGTGGATGAAGACCAGAAATGAAGAGAAAATGCTGTCATCTCACCACTGGTAAAAAGGATAACCTGAGGCTTATAAACCCGCTTTTTATCATCTTCTTCCTCACCAAAGTCCATATCTTCAAATAATGAACCTGGTTTAAAAAGACGCTCGGAGTTATTCCAGACTTCCCCACCCAGCTCAAAACGAAACCCTACGTCATCTTCTACTGAAACAACTTTGTTCATATCTGTTGATTCCAAAGGCTTCCACCCCTGATTACTCAACATCAGAAAGTCAATTTCATGTTTAGCTTCATCAACATACACGCCGTAATTTCTGCCGCTGAAAATCGCTTCTTCACTTAACAGCTGCATTCTCTGATACAACCGCTCTGCATTCTTTCTTGCAGTCTCCTGAGAATTGTCGGGCAACGTCATCACAACAGCCATTGCGCTGAGAGACAGAACCAATAACACCAGTAGAATCTCAAGTAATGTAAAACCTTGCTTATGTTTCATGGTTCCGGCTCACTTCAGACTGCCGCATTACTGGAAGTCAAGAACATTCCAGTTACCGATATCAGCATTGGCGCCTTCTCCGCCTTCCTGACCATCAGCGCCTAAAGTGAAAATATCAATCTTTCCTTTATCACCAGGGCTCAGATACTGGTAAGCATTTCCCCATGGGTCATTTGGCATACGTTTAATATAGCCACCATCACGATAATTTCGTGGATCCGGGTTGGATGGTTTTGTCACCAGAGCTTCCAGGCCTTGATCAGTTGTTGGGTAAACACTGTTATCCAATTTGTACATATCCAAAGCATTTTCGATCGACACAATGTCAGCAATCGCTTTCTTCTGGTCAGCCTTTTCTTTGTTCCCCAATAAATTAGGTACAACAAATGTTGCCAGAATCCCCAAAATTACGACAACGACCATCACTTCCAGTAATGTAAAACCGGCTGTTTGTTTTCTTGTTTTCATTCCCACTCCAACTTTTTTATATTCATGATACAGAAATATTATTTTGGCCCGCTTTAACGGGTCATCAAATTATTCATTTCCAAAATCGGCATTAATGTTGCCATTACAATAAATAAAACAAGCCCGGCCATCAAAGCTATCAACATAGGAGTAAATAGCCCCAGAGCAATATTCACTGTTGCTTCAAACTGTTCATCCTGATTATCTGCTGCACCAATCAACATGGTTTCCAGCTCACCACTTTGTTCCCCACTCGCAATCATATGCAGCATCATCGGAGGAAACAGTTTCGTCTGCTGTAATGAACTTCGGATACTGGCGCCTTCCCGGACAGATTCTGCAGCCTCCTTCACTTTCTCTCTGATGAAGGTATTACTCACAACATCCTGGGCAACCATCATCGCATCCAGAATCGGAATGCTACTGGAGGAACAAATCGCTAATGTCCGGGCAAACCGGGAGGTGTCTAACCCCCGGATAATCTTACCTATCAGCGGCATTGATAACAGTTTCCGGTGAAAAGCTAAGCGAAAATCAGGTTTTTTCAATGCAGTCCGGAAAATCCACCAGCTACAGATAATCAGCACAACCACCAGCCATCCCCATGACTTAATAAAGTCACTGGAATCCAGTAAAAACTGAGTTGACGCTGGTAACTTCTGACCCATTTGTACAAATTGGCCAACGATTTTCGGCACAACAGCAGTCAGCAAAAACGAAACAATCGCTATCGCAAAGAAAACTAAAACAATGGGGTAAATCAAGGCCTGCAACAGCTTAGAACGCATCTTTTGGCGGTGGTCTGTATAAGTTGCAAGACGGGATAGAACTAAATCCAGGTGGCCGGATTTTTCACCGGCAGACACCATAGAACGAAACAGGCTATCAAATATATGCGGGTATTCAGCCAGACTGTCAGCAAGGGAAAAACCTTCTGTGACTTTAGCTCTGACACTGGTTAGTACAGTCCGGATATTCGGCTTTTCAGTTTGTTCAATCACTGCCTGAAGGCAGGATTCCAAAGGCATCCCTGATTGAATGAGTGTCGATAACTGTCGGGTCAACAGTGCCAGATCACTGGAACTGATCCCCCGCTTCCAAGACATTTTGGGAGCCGAAGCATCGCCTGAGCGCTGAGACTGAGTCTGAGTCACTTCAATAGGCGTCATACCCTGCTCTTTAATTTTCTGCCGGATATGACGGGCACTATCACCTTCAAGAACGCCTTTTTTTCGTTTCCCTTTTTGGTCCAGTGCCTGATATTCAAATACAGCCATCAGCCCTCCTCTGTCACTCGAATCACTTCTTCAAGTGTCGTGACACCGGCTCTGGCTTTATCCAAACCATCGCTACGAATACTCGGATAGTTTTGTCGGATAAAATCTTCAATTGCCTGCTCACCCGCTTCGGTATGAATCAGCGCTTTTACTTTTTCATCAACAACCAGTAATTCATGAATCCCTGTTCGTCCGCGATATCCTTTATTATGACAATGTTCGCAACCACCAGGTGCATATAGCGTCAAACTATCTTCGGCGTTCAGACCAAACAGATTTTTCTGATCAGCTGTCGCTTCATATGGTTTTTTACATTCAGCACATAAAGTACGAACCAGCCGCTGCGCCAGTACACCAACAAGTGATGAAGAAATCAGGAAGGATTCTATCCCCATATCCCGGATACGTGTCACCGCACCAATTGCAGTATTGGTATGAAGAGTGGACATCACAAGGTGCCCCGTCAGTGACGCCTGAACAGCAATCTGAGCTGTCTCAAGGTCACGAATTTCACCGACCATGACCACATCCGGATCCTGACGCAAAATAGCACGCAGCCCTCTGGCAAACGTCATATCAACTTTTACATTGACCTGAGTCTGACCGATACCATCAATATCAAATTCGATCGGGTCTTCAACCGTAAGAATATTTTTCTCAGTGCGATCCAATTCCTGCAAGCCAGCATAAAGTGTTGTCGACTTACCGGAACCTGTAGGACCTGTAACCAGAAGAATGCCATGCGGACGCTGAATCAGATCCCGGAACTGAATATAAATCTGTTCAGTCATCCCCAGGTCCTGCAAATTAAGCCGGGTCGCATTCTTATCTAATATACGGAGAACAACCCGCTCACCGTGAGAAGATGGCATAGTTGATACCCGAACATCAACAGCGCGTCCACCAATACGCAATGAAATACGTCCATCCTGTGGTACACGTTTTTCAGCGATGTCGAGTTTTGCCATGACTTTGACACGGGAAACCAGCAGAGGCGCTAATTTCCGGCTGGGAGAAAGGACCTCCCGCAACATTCCATCGACACGAAACCGAATCGAAAGAGAGGCCTCAAAGGTTTCAATATGTATATCTGAAGCTTCTTCCTTGATGGCTTCACTTAACATCGCATTGATCAGCTTAATAATCGGGGCATCATCATCAGAATCTAACAAATCCTGATTTGCCGGCAGTTCTTCTGCCAAAGCAAAGAAATCATCACTATCCGCCCCCAGGTCTTCCATTAACTGACGGGTTTCAGAGGAATCTCTCTGATACACCTCCGTTAATTTCGTCTCAAAATCATCAACTGAAAGCGGCATAAGTGTAAACGGGGTTTTCAGCGCCCGTTTCGCTTCAGCTAAAGCTTCGATTGATACGGGCTCAACGTAATACAGAAAAGATGAACCCGTGTCAGGAGAATCTTCAAACACCAGCTGAAAACGATTAGCAAAACTAAAAGGTAAACGCTGCACAATTACTCCTGCTTAGAACTTACTTGTTCAAGGAAAGACTGAATTTCAGCCGGATAATGGAGTTGGGATTCATAAGTTGGTAAGACAGGTACATCTTTGTCATCCATCAACTTCAACCCTTGTTCTGCTTTCAACAGCTGCTCAGCCCGGATGTAATTATATTTCCTTTGGGTAACACCATCTGCCGTCACACCATTGCGAATAATGGTCGGTTTGATAAATACCATCAGGTTTTTCTTCTCAACTTTAGTACTGGTTGAGCGGAATAAATATCCCAGCAATGGAATGTCACCGAGGAAAGGTACTTTTGATTCACTTTCCTGAGTTCGCTCATCAATCAAACCACCAAGTACCAGCATCTGGCCATCTTTAACCATCACCGAAGTGTTGAGCTGACGTTTTGCAAAACGAACATCAACCGCGCCTCCGGCAGCAAGCACATTAGAGACTTCCTGATCGATATTCAGTAGTACTGAATCACCTTCATTGATCTGTGGCTTAACCTTCAGCTTGATACCCACTTCTTTACGGTCAACAGTCTGGAATGGATTACTGTTACTTGAACTGGACGTTGAACCAGTCAAAACGGGAACTTCTTCCCCAACCACAAACGATGCTTCACCGTTGTCCATCACAGTAATGCTCGGAGAGGAAAGAATATTCGAGCTGGAGTCAGTAGAAACCGCGCTCAACAGAGCTGTCCAGTCTCCCATCACAATACTGACGGCGGCCCCTTCAACACCTTGTAATGCTTCTGCAAGAGTTGAGTAATCGCCACTTTCAGTTGATGTATACGGTCGCCGGTTCCCATTGCTGTCATAATAATACTCAGTTGTCTCCTGATCTTTTGCCTCTTCAAGGCCAACCATGACACTACCAACCGAAGTTCCGGTATTACTGAACTGAATAGCGGAACCACTTTCAATAGAACCCCACTGGATTCCGAGGTTAATTCCGTCACCTTCAGACATTTCTACAATCAGTGCTTCAATCAATACCTGGGCACGACGAATATCCAGCTGAGATACGACATCAAGTAAGGAATTCATGATGTCTTTAGGCGCGCTGATGATCAAAGAGTTTGTTTCTTTGTGAGCAGCAATCACAACATCTGTTCTTTTGGAAGATTTTGCCGATTTGCCTTCGCCCTGCTTTTCCGCCTGAATATTATCCGATACCCCTTTCAGTACATCGACTAAATCTTCAGCCTTCGCATATTTCAGATAAACAACCCGATGATTACTCTTCGTCGCCATCTCAATATCAAGGTTTCTGATTAACCGGGAAATCCGGGCTCTGATCTTAGGATCACCTGAAATCAATATTGAATTGGTTCGTTCATCGGCAACCAGCTTTGGCTTCAAAAACTCAGGCATTCTTTTTGAGTTTTGATCTTTATTTAACGCTTCAACAATCCTGACAACTTCAGGCGCTGATGCGTTTTCCAGTGTCACGACCGCAATATCGGTATTACCAGCCCGATCAACCCGTTCTATGATTTTTGCCAGCCGGTCAACAACGGCAGAACGGCCGGTTAATAAAATAATATTAGCCGGATCATAGTGCACAACATTACCAGAGCCAGCATTGTTAACTAACTGCCTCAACAAGGGTGAGAGCTCTTTAACAGAAACATTATGAACTGAAACAACCCGGGTAATCACGCTATCAGCACTGGTTGTTTCAGACACATCCAGTACAGGTATTGCTGATGTTTTGGCATCTTTAGACTTGATAACCTTCAACACCCCGTTATCCATTTCTACAACTGCGAAGCCATAGACCTGTAATACATTTAAGAAGAAACCATAATACTGCTCATCACTGAGTGTATCGTAACTGCGAACATCAATTTTTCCACGAACGACAGGATCAACAATGATCGTTTTATGAAGATTCCGACCAACAATATTGATGAATTCCTGAATATCAGTGCCTTTAAAATTAATACTATATTCATTCGCTAAGGCCATTGGAGAAATAATTACACTTCCCAGCAACAACCACGTACTCTTTTTTAGCCAATGCTTCACGTCTAAACTCCCTAATCCTTAGCGACGTTGTAGTTAAAATTGAATATAAATGTCATGAGGTTGACCATCTCTCTCAACTGTAATTTTCATTTCAGATAAATCCGATAATTCAGAGCTAATTTTTACCATTGCATTTTTGTCTGTCAGATCAACATCATTGAGTTTTACAGCAATATCCCCACGTTTTAATCCAACAGATTTGAAAAGCTCCGGTGATCGGCCGGGGCTTAACCGGTAGCCAATCACTGCATTATTTCTTTTAATCTGCGATAAACGTACATATTGAAAAAGATTTTGAGGGTTATTTGAGAGTTCTTGTTTGATTTGTGCAAGCTTTTTATCAGATGTGTGGCGGGTATGCTCTGTAAATTTCCCCGGAGTGTGAGCTTTATTCCTGATAGGCCCCATTTGTTGATAAAGCTTCGGGTCAATATTTTCAAGCATTAATGTTTCATCTCTGCCCGAGTTGTTGATGATAACCCGATCCGCTAATACGGCTTTCAGTGATGCTCTGGTTCCTTTGATAGATTCATCCAGACCATATGTATCCTGCTCACCTCTCAATGCAATGATTGCAAGATTACCATGAATCTCATCACTGACAACGACACCGACAAGCTTCAAATTTAATTTTGTTTTTGGCGCATTAACCATCACTGTATTTTGTACAGGTTTAGAGCTCCGGTTAAACTCACCAAATAAATTCTGCTGCTTAACAAAGCGGCTATCGAATACTTTCTGCGTTCCGGAATGTGCTGCCGTTGTTGGTTTCCATACAGAAACATGACTACTATTATTATGAAAAGGCATCCAGACCGCTTTTCCCAGATACCATGCAAAAATAGCCCACAGTACAACTGTTAAACCGGTACTAACTAAATTTTGATGATTCAAAACAGAGCGCCACAAGGATGACAATACAGTTGTTGCTGAATGTTTAATTTTAATATCAAATTGCTGCAATTTTGTTACCTTTTCCAGGCTCTCCGCTGAAACTCAAGGGATACCTTAATACTCGTGTCTTATGAAACAATGATTAATATATCATACCCAGATCGTGATCCAGTGCTTTATGCTCGATTTTCTACTTTTTCTTGAAAATAGCGCTGAAAATCACCATTTATAGTATTAATAATAAGTTTCTACCAATTTACTTAGAGGAGAATTTCTTCTATGAGTTCCCTAAATGAACCAGTTAGATTAGATAAATGGCTATGGGCAGCAAGATTCTATAAAACCCGTTCCATTTCTCGTTCTATGATTGATGGCGGAAAAGTCCATTATAACGGGCAACGCACCAAGCCCAGCAAGATAATCGAAATTGGGGCTGAGATTACTTTACGGCAGGGATATGAAGAAAAAACTGTCGTGATTGAAAAAATTTCAGCCCAACGTAAAGGCGCACAGGAAGCGCAAACACTATATACTGAGACCGCTGAAAGTATTGAGAAACGGGAAATCAATACACAACAAAGAAAAATGAATGCGCATAACCCAAGTCCGGATAAGCGTCCGGATAAAAAGCAGCGACGTGATATTATTAAGTTTAAACATCAATAAAGAGCTGAGGTTTCTTTAAATGACAAGCAATGTATTAAACCGCTATCTGTTTGATAACTTATCGGTACGTGGTGAACTGGTGCAACTGGACGAAACCTATCAGCAGCTTACTTCTGGTCAGGCCTATCCAGCCCCGGTAAAATCTTTACTGGGTGAATTACTTGTAGCAACAACGCTGCTGACAGCAACGATGAAATTCGAAGGCTCTATCACCATGCAGTTACAGGGAGATGGTGCAGTCTCTTTAGCTGTAATTAACGGAGATCATAACCAGCAGGTCAGAGGCGTTGCCCGCTGGGAAGGAAAGATTCCTGAAGATGCAACGTTGCATCAGCTCATCGGTAAAGGCCACCTGGTTATCACCATTGAACCGAACCATGGGGAAAAATATCAGGGGATTGTTGGCTTAGACGGTGAGAATCTGGCAGAAGTTCTGGAAGGTTATTTTCAACATTCAGAACAGCTCAAGACAAAATTATGGATTCACACCAGTGAAACACATGCTGCGGGTATGCTATTACAGGTAATGCCAGACGGAACCGGTAGCCCCGATGATTTTGAGCATCTGGAGCAATTGACTGCAACCATATCGGCAGAAGAACTGTTTTCATTGAGTGCAAATGACTTACTCTATCGTTTGTACCATCAGGAAGATATAAAACTGTTCCAGCCACAGCCTGTGAGTTTTCAGTGTAACTGTTCAAGACAAAGAACAGGCAGAGCGATTACAACATTGCCTGTGGATGAAGTCAGAAAACTCATTCTGCAGGATGGACACATCACTCTTCATTGTGATTATTGTGGCACTAATTACCATTTCACTGAGGACGATGTGGATCAACTCCTTATTGATCAAACCGGATCGGAAAAAACGATTCATTAAGCTAAATTTTCCACACCAAATCACGTTAATGAAAACCAGTTATCGCTGGTTTTCATTTCTTCGCATCATCAAAATTTTTCGTACTACAATTAAATTTGTTGTCTTCCTGACGATTGAAACACTGATATAGCCCGGCATATTTGGAATTATGTAGGTTTATCTGGTTTATGTCGTGCGAAACCCAATCATTCAAATGGCTATGCACGCATGACCATCATGGTTATTTTTTGAACCATATCCCTGTTTTCATCAATGACCATTGCTAGCATGAGATCAGATAAAAATTCCAACAATTATACAAAAATTTATCTACATACCCTACAAAGGAGCACCTATGACCGTAATGGAACAATTAAAGGCTGCAAATATCGATCTTACTTCTTATGGCATAAACAATGTTACGGAGATTGTATACAACCCAAGCTACGAACAATTATTTGAAGAGGAAACGGCTCCCCAACTGGAAGGTTATGAGAAAGGAATTCTGACTAAACCCGGCTCCGTTGCTGTCGATACCGGCGTTTTCACAGGCCGCTCACCAAAGGATAAATTTATTGTTAAAGATGACACAACAAGAGACAACTTTTGGTGGACATCTGATAGTGTTAAAAACGATAACAAACCAATCACTCAAGCTGTATGGGATGATCTCAAAAAGTTAGTCACTCAACAATTATCTAATAAGCGCCTGTTTGTTCTTGATGGCTATTGTGGTGCCAATCCGGATACCCGGCTGAGCGTCAGGTTTATTACTGAAGTGGCCTGGCAGGCCCACTTTGTCAAGAATATGTTCATTCGCCCAACAGAAGAAGAACTCAAATCATTTGAGCCTAACTTTGTTGTCATGAACGGTGCAAAATGTACCAACCCCGACTGGAAACGACACGAACTTAATTCCGAAAATTTCACTGTTTTCAATTTGACAGAAAAAATGCAACTAATTGGCGGTACATGGTATGGCGGAGAGATGAAGAAAGGTATATTCGCTATCATGAATTACTTCCTGCCACTGAAAGGCATTGCTTCCATGCATTGCTCTGCCAATATGGGAAAAGATGATGATGTGGCAATTTTCTTTGGCTTATCCGGAACAGGTAAAACAACACTTTCAACCGATCCCAAACGAGCATTAATTGGTGATGATGAACACGGCTGGGATGATGATGGTGTCTTTAATTTTGAGGGTGGATGTTACGCAAAAACCATCAAATTATGCAAAGAAGCGGAACCGGATATATACAATGCGATCCGGCGGGATGCATTACTGGAAAATGTCACTGTAAGAGCTGATGGCAGCGTTGATTACGATGATGGCTCAAAAACAGAAAACACAAGAGTATCTTATCCAATTTATCATATTGATAATATCGTGAAACCGATATCAAAAGGTGGGCATGCGAAGAAAGTTATTTTCTTATCTGCTGATGCATTCGGTGTCCTGCCTCCCGTCTCAAAACTGACTCCGGAGCAAACAAAATACCACTTTCTTTCCGGGTTCACCGCTAAATTAGCCGGTACTGAGCGGGGAATCACTGAACCGACACCGACATTTTCAGCCTGCTTTGGCGCAGCCTTCCTGACACTGCACCCAACAAAATATGCAGATGTTCTGGTGAAGCGGATGGAATCCGCCGGTGCAGAGGCTTATCTGGTCAATACTGGCTGGAATGGTACAGGTAAACGCATATCCATTCAGGATACCCGTTGTATCATTGATGCGATTTTAGATGGTTCAATTGAAAACGCACCAACCAAAACAATTCCTATCTTTAATCTGGAAGTACCAACCGCTTTGCCCGGCGTTGATTCTGAAATTTTAGATCCCCGGGAAACATATATCGACGCACTGCAGTGGGAAAGCAAAGCAAAAGATCTGGCTTCTCGTTTTATTAAAAACTTTGAGAAGTATACAGATAATGAAGAAGGTAAAGCACTTATCAGTGCCGGCCCCCGGTTAGATTAGTATCATTCACCCTCCCCTTTCCTTATAACAGGAGGAAAGGAGGGGAGTTGTGAATCATGCATCTTCAGGTTGCTTGGGTATAACTATCGGATTAACTTATTTATCTGTTTGCTCAGCCTCTTATCATCCTTATAAGAGGCTTGATTTTCGTATGAAACAAGACCATCCTACATAAAATTAGAAACTGTTTAATAAAACTGATTCAATGACAAAAACCGGCATTATCCGATTAGGCATTCTCTGTATTGCAGTTCTTATAACTTGCACTCTGGCAAGTATCGTTTTTATTTTAAATACACAATACCTGACACCAGTGACTCAGTGGTTATTAAGATCAACACTTTTTCCTTCATTGAAAACTGAAAAAGCAGCTTATGAATTCCCTCTGCACCTAACCTTACAAAAAACCCGGCTGACTTCTGACTCTCCGCTGGTAGATAGTATCGATATTTGGTTAAACCCTTACCAGACTGATCTTCAATCTGTCGTTCTGGATTCCCTCTTAATTGACGGAGCAGAGATAACTGCTCCCACATCCGGATGGCACATACCTCATCTTGTGGAAGTGAATCAACTGGCAGCTAAAAACATCACATACACCACAGAAGGCGGTATGGTGCTTCAAAATCTGGACATTCAGATCGAACATCCTTCCTGGCAGAAGAATCAGGATCAAGCCTTACCTCACGGTGCTATCCAGCTTTATGCACGAAAGTTATTATGGCGGGGAGAGCTACTTAAAGATGTACTCTTGACTGGTGAATACTCACCAGACAAGAAGAGTTACATTCAGGGGGTATCATTCAACTGGCGGAACGCTAACCTGTCTTTAGCCGCACAAGAACACCCCCAAGGCTGGGACATTACCAACCTTTCAGCTGAAAAACTGGATCTGTCTTTATCGCAAATTCAGCAGCTACAATATAAATTTCAGGAAATTGCTTCTGATTCAATCAACAAAATAGAGCGAATCGATATACTGACCAGTCAATTTTCATCTCCTCAACTGAAAGTGATTAACTGCGACTTATCTGCTTCAAATTTATCTTTCAATCATCCGGCAGATTTTTTATGGTCACAGCAAAATGCCAGATTATCTCTGAGCGCTGAAAGTATTTCTGTTGGTGATTATCAGTGGATTGAACCGGATATGAATGTCAGTTTCTCTTCAGGGGAAATCAATCTTGAGGATTTTAATGCTTCTATTCTTCAGGGAAATGTTCATTTTTCCGGGAAATTTTCACCGGAGGCAATCAACATACACGAAGCTCATTTATCAGGACTGAAATTATTCATCGAGCAGGATACAGCCATAAAACTCCCCTGGATACAAACTTATTTTCAGAATATCAATGAATTACATGCGGACAATATAAAAATCCAAAACAGCCAGATAATTCAATTAGCGCATAAACCATACTGGCAACTTTCCGGGATCAATCTGGATGCATCTGATACACAAATATCAACACAACATCACTGGGGGTTGTGGAGTGGCAAATTAAACGTTTCTGTCGACAGCCTCAGCTATGATGACACAATTGCCAGTCAGGGTGTTCTGGAAATACACCGTGATGGGAATTCACTGTATCTTGACCGCCTGTTTATCCCATATAACAACGGCTACATCAAAGCCATTGGAAAGTGGGCAAATATGGATAAGGGGGCGCCATGGAAACTTAATGTTGAAGCATACAGTCTTCCTTTAAAACTGATTCATATCCTCCCATTCCCACTGGAAGGTTTGTCTGATTTTTCTCTGAAAGCGAGTGGCCTGTCGGGTGATTCTGTGATTCTCGGACATACATTATCAGGAGAGCTGCGGATGAGTATCCGGGACGGTAATTTAGCACTGAACAAACATCATATGAATTTTAGTATGCCTGCCACACTCATCTCCGCCGATCGGGGAAAAATTAATCTTCCGGAAACTCAGCTTGGGCCAGAAGGAGTGAATGCGACAATTCATGGGGAATGGAATTTAGCAGAATCTGACAACGATAAACTCATTTTGTCTTTAGAGAAAACAGAGCATCAATATAATTTACTGAGTCCGGGTGATGCCCCGAAAGAAGGTGTACCCGGCACGAATACACCATAAAGACTTCAGACCGTTTTTTGTTCCAGCAAGTCTTTGTAATTCGGAATCAGCATATAGGTTCCAATAAACTGTACAGCACTGACATCGCCACTTTTCACCGTCACATTCACAACGATCCGGGCTTTACGTCCGGATTCTAACCGGTCAAGATCACCACTAATCTCGTCTAATGATGTAATCGCCACAGGACTTTGTGTTATCGGCTGACGATACCTGATCCGGCTATCCACAAGCACGATATCACCATACAGATTCCGCTCTTTCATCAGAAGCCAGGCCATTCCCCACCCAGTCAATGTTGCAAGGGTAAACACTGATCCTGCAAACATAGTATCGTGTGGGTTCAGGTTTGGGTTAATCGGTGAACTGCACTCAAACTGATAACCCGTATACTGATTTACTTTGATGCCCATTTTTTCACTAATCGGGATCTGATGTTCCCAACGCTCCTGAAGCTCTGAGCACCAGACTGGTTTACGCTGAACATTGACCATCGGATCGAGGACTTTGACCATTTGCTGATGTTTGACAGGCCCTTTTTCATCACTTAGTTCACCACGACGCTCAAAACCATTCTTCTCATAAAACCCAATGGCATCTTCACGGGCGTTACAAACTAACCGTTTCGCACCTTCCTGACGGGCAAGAGATTCCAGAGTCACCAGCAAAAGCGCACCCATTCCCCGTTTTCTTCTGTTGGACTTAACTGCCATGTAACGAATTTGGCCTTCACAGTCTGGAGTGATGTATAAACGCCCGGCAGCCATTGGTCTGCCCCGCGAATCAACAATCATCCGGTGATGGCTCATCAAATCATATTCATCCCGTTCAGATCCCAATGGCATCTGCCAGGGCTCTCTCAGCATTTGCCAGCGAAACTGATAATACTTGTTGATTTGATTTTCTGTTTTGGGGCTAATAATTTTAAACATGAGTTATGGTCCATATAATCAAGCTAAACGGGTCAGTCAAACCTGTAGCCAGAAAGTAACTGGTCCATCATTTACCAGCGCAACTTTCATGTCTGCTGCAAATCTACCACGGGCGGTTGGTACTATTTTTTCACACAAATCAGAGAAATAATCATACAAACGTTCTGCATCTTCAGGCCTGGCTCCCTTAGAAAACCCTGCTCTTGTTCCTTTGCGGGTATCGGCTGGAAGTGTGAACTGAGAAACAACCAAGCATTCCCCATTTACTTGCTGAACATTGTTATTCATTTTTCCTAATTCATCTTCAAATACACGATAAGTCGTCACCCGCTCAACTAAACGCTTCGCTTTTATTTCATCGTCGTCTTTCTCGACACCTAATAAAACCAGCAATCCTTGCCGGATTTCTCCAATGACTTCACCATCAACAGTCACCGAAGCTTCAGAGACTCTCTGAATCAATGCTATCACAATCTTTCCTTTCTTCCGTTTCCGTCGTACGACCAGATAAAGACGTTGATTCTATCACGTCTGCATCCGGTCTCCAGCGGTTATACTCTCCAAGAGAAGCGGTAATCTCCGCGCCAAGTAATACGATAACCCAAGACAGGAAAACCCAGACAAATAAAATCGGAATAATTGCGATAGCTCCGTATATCAACTGATACGAAGGGAAGTGAGTAATGTATAATGCGAAACTTTTCTTACTTAATTCAAACAGCAGTGCCGCAATAAAAGCGCCGGTGATAGCATGCCTCACCCGAACAGGGATATTCGGCACAAAGATATAGAGTCCGGCAAAAACGGTTAAAGTCAGCAAGAAAGGCAGCCAACGCAGTAAAATCTGAGTCACACTACTTAGTGTTTCATTATCAATTAAATTCAGTGAAGTGACGTAAGAAGTAGCTGCGATACTGGTTCCCATAAACAATGGTCCCAGGGTTAATATTGTCCAATACACAGAAAAAGAAAGTGCCCAGCGACGCTTTGCCTTCACTCTCCAGATATAATTTAGTGTCTTGTCAATATTAGAGATCAGTGAAATCGAAACCACAAATAAAAAAATACCACCAAATGTCGTCATTTTATCTGTGTTGGCCACAAATTCTTTCAACGCCTGATTAATCGCATCACCGGCTGTCGGTACGAAATGTGAAATGATAAATGTCTGAATCGTTTCACCGGCACCATCAAATAATGAAAATGCAGATAACACTGACAGGAGAACAGTCAGCATCGGCACCAAAGAAAGGAGAGAAATATAGGCAAGATACCCGGCATTCACATGTATCCGATCATGACTTAACCTGTTTTTTAAATAACTAAAGTATGACTTCAGCGAACTGAGATATACCGGTGAATTCAAGCAAGTTCTCCCTTTATCAACGATTCTCAACACCAGAATATACAAAAAAGCGCATAAAAACTAACTCAATTTAATATATTGGGTATAGATTCAATTGATAAAAAAAGGGTGAAAAAACTTTCACCCTTACATCCACAAAACAGTGTCAGATTATTTTTCAGTGCGTGCAGCCCGCTTTCTGTCATTCTCAGTCAGGTGTTTTTTCCTGATTCTGATGTTCTCCGGTGTTACTTCCACCAGTTCATCGTCGTCAATGAATTCCAGTGCTTGCTCAAGCGTATATTTGATTGCCGGAGAAAGTACCTGTGCTTCATCAGTACCGGATGCCCGGACATTGGTTAGTTGCTTGCCTTTCAGACAGTTAACAGTCAAATCATTTGATCGGTTGTGAATACCAATAACCTGACCTTCATAAACCTCATCAGCATGCTCAGCAAACAGTCTTCCACGCTCTTGCAGATTAAACAGCGCATAAGTCAGTGCCTTACCAGTTGCATTCGAGATCAGAACACCATTGTTACGCTGACCAATTGTTCCACCTTTGTGTGGGCCATAATGATCGAACGTATGATAAAGCAGACCCGAACCTGATGTCAGTGTCATGAATTCCGTCTGGAACCCAATCAAACCACGGGATGGCATATCAAAATCCATACGAACACGGCCTTTTCCATCAGGAGACATATCTTTCAGTTCACCTTTACGCAAACCGATATTCTCCATGATTCCGCCCTGATGTTCTTCTAATACATCAATCGTTACCGTTTCAAACGGTTCCATCAGTTGGCCATTTTCTTCTTTAATGATAACTTCAGGACGGGAAACCGCTAATTCAAAGCCTTCACGACGCATATTCTCAATCAAAATTGAGAGATGGAGTTCGCCACGACCAGAAACACGGAATTTATCTGGATCGTCAGTTTGTTCAACACGCAATGCCACATTATGGACCAACTCTTTTTCCAAGCGTTCTAAAATATTACGTGAAGTCACGAATTTGCCTTCTTTCCCGGCAAATGGAGATGTATTGACCTGGAATGTCATTGTCACTGTCGGCTCATCAACAGACAATGGCTTCATCGCTTCCACAGCGTTTGTGTCGCAGATGGTGTCCGAAATTTTTAATTCACCGAGACCGGTGATAGCAATAATATCACCTGCAGTCGCCTGTTCAACTTCGTTCCGCTCCAGGCCAAGGTAACCTAATACCGTACCAACTTTACCATTGCGGGTTTTACCGTCAGCACCAATGATGGTCACTTGCTGGTTTGGTTTAACCGTACCCCGGGTCACGCGGGCAACACCGATAACACCAACATATGAACTATAGTCGAGCTGAGAAATCTGCATCTGCAGTGGTCCTTCCAGGTCAACTTTTGGCGCTTCGACATTATCAACAATCGCCTGGAATAACGCTTCCATATTGTCGGTCGTTTCACCTTCATCTAAGGAAGCCCAGCCATTCAGGGCGGAAGCATAAACAACCTGAAAGTCCAGCTGCTCGTCAGTAGCACCAAGGTTATCAAAAAGGTCAAAAACCTGATCCATGACCCAATCCGGGCGAGCCCCCGGGCGATCAATCTTATTGATCACAACAATAGGCTTCAAACCATGAGCAAATGCCTTTTGAGTTACAAAACGAGTTTGAGGCATCGGACCATCAACAGCATCAACAATCAGTAACACACAGTCAACCATCGACATAATCCGCTCAACTTCACCACCAAAGTCGGCGTGTCCGGGAGTATCAACGATGTTGATTCGATAGTCGTTCCAGCGAATCGCGGTATTTTTAGCCAGAATGGTTATTCCACGTTCCTTTTCGATATCGTTCGAGTCCATGACCCGTTCTTCAACTTCACCACGAGACTGTAAAGTCCCGGACTGTTGTAACAGCTTGTCAACCAAGGTCGTTTTCCCGTGGTCAACGTGTGCAATAATTGCAATATTTC
Organism: Vibrio quintilis; assembly: GCF_024529975.1. Taxonomy (GTDB): domain Bacteria; phylum Pseudomonadota; class Gammaproteobacteria; order Enterobacterales; family Vibrionaceae; genus Vibrio; species Vibrio quintilis. The sequence goes on from NZ_AP024897.1 coordinate 3,905,094, forward strand.
TTAATTTATCAATCTGTGGAGTTGTCATGGATTTACTATCACTTATTAAGTTCGGACACTGTTTCCATCATCAATCAAACAATGCCCTTTCAGAGTTAAAAAACGCTCAATAATGTACCAGATTTTGAAGAAATGCCCAGAAATATGTGACCTGAAACAAGAATAGATGCGATAAAACATGGAAAATGAACCATTGGTTACATGCAATTCTCTAAATACTATAGCGCATCAGGAAAAATCAATTATACCAATCATAATGATAACCATTACATTCTGATTTTTGACATAAAGCATAAACAGATAAAAAGCAAAGTAATCTGATTTGACAAATTGCCTATTCATGGTGCTGAATATGTGTATATTTTTCAAAATTGGTGCATTCGCAAAATAAGTGACCCAATTTAGTGCAACACCCGAATCATTTTAGTGCAATCATCTATAGCAAAAGCTCCTTTTTGCATCTAATGGATTGAATTAAAAGGATTTATAGTCATGGCATGATTTTGGCTTGTCGATTTTTAGCTTCAGTTAACCTGATGAGTAAACATTAATTGAAGTTTAATTTGCCAACCGAATTGCGCTTTTACCGATTTTTTAACACTGGAGGTTATCCAAGATGTCAGTAGAAAATGTTTTATCGCTGATCCAAGAAAACGAAGTTAAGTTTGTTGACTTACGCTTTACAGATACAAAAGGTAAAGAGCAGCACGTATCTATTCCTGCTCACCAAATCGATGCAGACTTCTTCGAAGAAGGTAAAATGTTCGATGGTTCTTCTGTTGCTGGCTGGAAAGGGATTAATGAATCTGACATGGTTTTAATGCCAGATGCTTCAACTGCAGTATTAGATCCGTTCACTGAAGATTCAACTTTGAATATCCGTTGCGATGTACTTGAACCAGCAACAATGCAGGGATATGACCGCGATCCACGCTCTATTGCTAAGCGAGCTGAAGATTATATGCGTGCGACTGGTATTGCCGATACAGTCCTGTTCGGTCCGGAACCAGAATTTTTCCTGTTTGATGATGTTAAGTTCAACAGCGGCATGTCTGGTGCAATGTATTCAATTGATGATGTCGAAGCTGTATGGAACTCAGGCTCTAGCCTGGAAGGTGGTAACAAAGGTCACCGTCCTGGAGTTAAAGGCGGTTATTTCCCGGTAGCTCCGGTTGATTCATCTCAGGATATTCGTTCTGCAATGTGTCTGATCATGGAAGAAATGGGCTTAGTTGTTGAAGCACATCACCATGAAGTAGCAACTGCAGGTCAAAACGAAATTGCGTGTCGTTTTAATTCACTGACATCCAAAGCAGATGAACTTCAAATCTACAAATATGTCATTCATAATGTGGCTCACGCATACGATAAAACTGCGACATTTATGCCAAAACCTCTGGTTGGCGATAATGGTTCAGGTATGCACTGTCACCAATCTCTGGCTAAAGATGGTGTAAACCTGTTTGCCGGTGACAAATATGGCGGTCTGTCTGAAACAGCGCTTTACTACATTGGTGGAATTATCAAGCACGCACGTGCAATTAACGCATTTGCTAATGCATCAACAAACTCTTACAAACGTCTTGTTCCAGGATTCGAAGCACCGGTAATGCTTGCTTATTCAGCACGTAACCGTTCTGCATCAATTCGTATCCCTGTAGTTCCAAGTCCTAAAGCACGCCGTATTGAGGTTCGCTTCCCGGATCCAACAGCAAACCCTTACCTTGCATTCGCTGCAATGCTTATGGCTGGTCTTGATGGAATTAAGAATAAGATTCACCCTGGTGATGCTGCAGATAAAGACTTATATGATCTGCCAGCTGAAGAAGCTGCTCAAATTCCAACAGTTGCATCTTCTTTAGAACAAGCTCTTGATGCTCTTGATGCTGATCGTGAATTCCTGACAGAAGGCGGTGTATTCTCTGATGACTTCATCGACTCTTACCTTGAATTGAAAGCTCAGGATGTTGAAAAACTGAATATGACAACTCACCCTGTTGAGTTCGAAATGTATTACTCAGTTTAATGCTATTTTGTATTTGATTACCCTGAAAACCTGCCTTTCGGCTAACTCCGATCAGTTAAGTAAATGATCAGTTGAACGATCCTGTGGTTGGTTGAAAATACCCTCAAGCATTTATGTTTGAGGGTATTTTTATGTTGGCTCACTGGCTTATTGATGTTGATGACTTTGCTTCTCCGGAATCTCTTGCACTCTTTCAAAAAGAGCTTCCACTAGAGTGGATAAATCAAGCACTTGATGAAACAAATAAAGCGAGCATGAGGCGGCGAAAGCTACCTGCTGAGCTCGTAGTCTGGCTCGTTGTTGGAATTGGTTTGTACCGTGACCGGCCTATTACTGATGTACTTGATAAATTAGATCTGAAGCTTTCTAATTCTCTGGGAGAGTCCATTGCTCCAAGCGCTATACCCCAAGCAAGAAAGCGATTAACAGCCAAACCTCTCGAAGCCCTATTCTCTTTAACAGCCGAGCATTGGACAGGTGCGGAAGACAATAAAGATACATGGTATGGGCTGAGACTTTTCTCGGTCGATGGCACCCAGTTTAGAACGCATGATACCAGTCCTCTGGCCGAACATTTTCATTACGTTAAACACAGCAAAACTCGCCATACCGAATACCCTATTGTCAGATTATGTGCACTTTGCTCCCTACGCAGCCGTCTACTCTATAATGTTGCTTTTGGCCCAAGTTCTACAGGCGAAGTGAACTATGCAAAGCAGCTCATTCCCTCAGTTCCTGCCAACTCCCTTACTATTTTTGACCGATGCTACCTAAGTGCAGAGCTGATGATTAACTGGTCACGACAACACGGTTCAAGCCATTGGATGACCCCGATAAAATCTAATACTCAGTATGAAGTTATCGAACAGCTGGATGAGGAGGGTCGAGATTTAATAGTGGAGATGAGCGTCTCTCAACATGCATTAAGGCAAGACCCGAGCCTACCTGAAAAATGGCAAGCAAGGCTCGTTCTTTACCCGGAGCAAGAGCAACCCAACCATATCAAAGGGCTCCTTACCTCTCTAACCGACAGCCAGTATAGTCTCCAATCTCTGCTTGATGTCTATTTTGAGCGGTGGGAAGTTGAGAACAGCTACGGCGAAATAAAGCACGATATGCTTGAGGATGAAGTGTTACTGCGAAGCCAGTCAGTTGAGGGAGTGGAACAAGAAATATGGGGAATACTTATCGCCTACAACCTTGTTCGTTTGGAGATAAGCCGTATTGCTAAAGAGGCAGGGGTATCACCTTTGCGGATCAGTTTTATGATGGCGCTTCGAGATATCCAGGACGAGCTCATGTGGTGTGCAATAGCTTCACCAGGCTCGATCCCCAAAAAACTGAGGGCGATGCGTGAACGTGTAAAACGCTACATCTTGCCTGAGCGAAAAAAACGGCCCAAATCAAGGACCGTTCGTATAAGTAAGACCCGCTATCCAGTTCGCTCCAAGCACCTTAAGTGATAGGAGTTAGCCTTTCGGCAGGTTTTTTTTATCCTTGAATATTCAAGCCTGTTAACTTGCTATTCACACGAGTGATCTCTTCATTTTTTGTTCATCAGGCAAGATAATTGCATCTTCTTAAATAGGTGCAGATAGTCTTGTATCAGCACAACATAGTCGAATTAACTATTAGTTTTCAATGATATTTCAGAGATAAAGGCTTGTTTTTATCCCTTATTACATCATACTAATTTATTAACGCCCCAATTTAGTGCAATGAACTATTTTGAATCTGGAAGGTGCTCCATGAGTAGTGAACTTTGTGAAACAATATTAAACAATATTGTGACATCCACGCTGATTTTGGATGAGTCCTTACGGGTTCGATATGCAAATCCATCTGCTGAGCAATTATTCTCACAAAGTGCTAAAAGAATCATTGATCAGCCCTTATCTAACTTGATTCAACATGCATCAATGGACCTCGCTTTACTTTCTCAGCCTTTACAAAGTGGTCAGAGTATAACGGACAGTGATGTCACATTTGTCGTAGATGGCAAACCATTAATGCTTGAAGTAACTGTAAGTCCGATTACCTGGCAAAAACAGCTGATGCTTCTGATTGAAATGAGAAAAATAGGTCAACAAAGAAGACTCAGTCAGGAGTTAAATCAGCATGCACAACAACAAGCAGCCAAATTACTAATCCGTGGATTAGCACATGAAATTAAAAATCCACTTGGAGGGTTAAGGGGCGCTGCACAATTACTTGAGAGAACATTACCTGACCAAAGTCTCACAGAATATACTCAGATAATTATAGAGCAGGCTGATCGGTTAAGAGCTCTTGTTGATCGTCTCCTTGGCCCCCAAAAGCCAGGAAACAAATATTCTGAAAACCTACACCTTATTTTAGAAAAAGTCAGGCAACTCGTTGAGTTAGATGCTAATGCTAACCTGGTTATAGAACGGGATTATGACCCCAGTTTGCCAGACATTATTATGGATACTGATCAAATAGAACAAGCCTTACTGAATATCGTAAATAATGCAGCTCAAATCCTGGTAAAACAATCTCACGGAAAAATAATCCTTCGCACCAGAACGGTGCACCAGGCGAATATTCACGGACAACGCCATAAATTAGTTGCTCGAATTGAAATCATTGATAATGGGCCGGGAATTCCTTCAGACCTACAAGACACTCTTTTTTATCCTATGGTAAGCGGCAGAGAAGGAGGAAGTGGATTAGGTCTGTCAATTTCTCAAAATCTCATCGATCAACACGGCGGTAAAATCGATGTAGAAAGCTGGCCCGGAAGAACCGCGTTTACAATTTATTTACCAATAAAATAAAGATATAAAGGAATAGATGATATGAGTAAAGGATATGTCTGGGTTGTTGATGACGACAGTTCAATCCGTTGGGTTATGGAAAAAACTTTGTCATCTGCCAATATAAAGTGTGAAACCTTTTCTGATGCAGAAAGTGTATTAATGGCTTTAGAGCGAGAAACGCCAGATGTACTTGTATCAGATATCCGAATGCCCGGTATCGATGGCATTGAATTACTTAATCAGGTACATGCTTCATCTCCAGAATTACCCATCATTATAATGACTGCTCACTCTGACTTAGATGCAGCAGTCAATGCCTACCAAAAAGGTGCCTTTGAATATCTTCCTAAGCCATTTGATGTTGATGAAACACTAACCTTGGTTGAAAGAGCGATTGCTCATAGCCAGGAACAGAAAAGAGAGCACTCAGATCATATCACTAATGCTGATGATACTCCGGAGATCATCGGAGAAGCACCTGCGATGCAGGAAGTATTCAGAGCTATAGGCAGACTGTCCCGCTCTTCAATCTCAGTTTTGATTAATGGCGAATCTGGTACAGGGAAAGAGCTGGTTGCACACGCATTACACAGACATAGTCCACGCTCTCAAAAACCTTTTATTGCTCTGAATATGGCAGCGATCCCCAAAGATTTAATTGAGTCTGAACTGTTTGGCCATGAAAAAGGAGCCTTTACTGGTGCCAACAATGTCCGACAGGGCCGCTTTGAACAAGCAAATGGTGGAACATTATTTCTTGATGAAATTGGTGACATGCCACTGGATATCCAGACACGCTTACTCAGAGTACTTGCCGACGGTCAGTTTTACAGAGTTGGGGGTCATTCCGCTATCAAAGTTGACGTCCGAATTGTTGCCGCAACACATCAAAACCTTGAGATGTTAGTCCATCAAGGTAAATTCCGGGAGGACTTATTCCACCGATTAAACGTTATCCGGATTCAGATTCCTGCATTAAGAGAAAGACGTCAGGATATCGAACGATTAACCAAACATTTCCTGGCTGAAGCCGCAAAAGAACTTGGCGTTGAAATGAAGACTCTTCATCCCAAGGCACTTGAAATATTAAATCGTTTGGAATGGCCGGGTAATGTTCGCCAACTGGAGAATATGTGCCGCTGGTTAACAGTGATGGCAAGTGGCAGCGAGGTTCTGCCCGGAGATTTACCCTCTGAGCTAGTGACAGAGAAAAAGAATATCGAAATAAATAGCGATATTACATGGCAAAAACAGCTGGAAGTATGGGCCAAAACAGCCCTTGAAGCCGGGGAAACAGAATTACTTTCCTATGCGTTGCCAGAATTTGAAAGGATTTTGCTGGAAGCCGCTTTAAATCATACAAATGGGCATAAGCAAGATGCCGCAAAAGTACTTGGATGGGGCAGAAACACTCTCACCAGAAAACTCAAAGAACTATATTAGTAGATACCAGGTGTAAGACTCGTAATAAAAAGTACTCCGATCATCCATGGATTGGACAATTTTGAGCTAATTCAGTCATTCTCAGATAGTACCATTTTACGGTTATCTGCTCCTAAGGTCAGGTTTCTTTGCCCTGAAATCATATTCTGGATATATTTTAGGGCTATAGCTGCCTTTATCATTCGGTCACTACACATTAGTGGAATTAGTATGAGAAATCTGAATAGTCTGGCGATGTACGCTTTATACCAATCTAATACCAATTACATCAATTTTATGATCTAATGATTCACAGAAAATGAGCTTCTATGAATCATGACTTCAGCCACTTAATCAAATCGACTTCGAATGCTCGATTACGCATTCGATACCTTGCTCTCGCACACTTCTCTCAAGGGAAAAGCCGCACAGAAATCGCTCTGTTTCTCAAAGTCAGTAGAACAAGCGTGAATAAATGGGTTAAAGCCTATCTTGATTTTGGATTGGAAGGCCTATAAGAAAAAGCTCATACCGGTCGTCCTCATCAATTGTCTGAACAACAATTAAACCAACTTAAAAAATTCGTTACAGACACGGCTATCAAAGAGCACGGTGGACGCCTCCAAGCAAAAGACATCGCTATTTATATTGCCCAGAATTTTGGCATTCAATACCGACAGGCGAATATCTATCGTATCCTTCATGATATCGGTTTGAGCTGGATCACCACTCGCTCTAAACATCCCAAGCAGTCACCGCAAGCCCAAGAAGACTTTAAAAAAATTCCAAATCGAAACGATCCTTAAGATCCCAGGGCATGTCGCTTTAGCTGATATACTCATGTGGTTCCAAGATGAAGTCAGGTTTGGTCAACGCAATACAACCACGAGGATTTGGGCAGAAAAGGGAACGCGACCCAGAGCCATTCAGCAACAACAGTTTGAATATGCTTATCTATACGGCGCTGTTTGCATCAATACAGGAGAAGTCGAAGCGATTGTCTCACCAGTCAATAATGTGGAAGCGATGAGGGAACATTTAAAGCTTATTTCTGATGCGACGCCAGTGGGAAAACATTCAGTTATCGTGATGGATCAAGCGAGCTGGCATCAAAGTTATCTTGCTAAAGCGTATTCAAACTTAACGATTATCCATATCCCGCCCTATTCACCAGAGCTGAATTCAATAGAGCAAGTATGGAGCTGGTTACGGCAGAATGGATAATGTTTGTGACGCTTGAAATCGTTTTTCAGAGAACAAAAGCAGAGTCGTATCACTCTGCTTTAGGAGTTGGACAAAACTGACCACTTAATTGAATTAGTCACAACCTAATCTGACACATCTTCTTGAAAAGTTGAGAGTTACCCGTTTTGATAAAGGTGCTGAATCTTTAATCAAACAAAAAAGAGGTAACTCTCATGCTTCATACTAACAATCCCATTATCAAACACAAAGCGGGTTTATTAAATCTGGCGGAAGAATTAGGCAATGTTTCCAAGGCATGTAAGATTATGGGCGTATCCAGGGACACGTTCTATCGCTATCAGGAGCTTGTCGAGCAAGGCGGAATTGATTCCTTAGTGAATCAGTCCCGCAGAGCACCCAATATTAAGAACCGGGTTGATGAATCTACAGAAAAGGCTGTCGTCAGTTACGCCATCGAATTTCCAGCTCATGGTCAGGCGCGTACCAGCAATGAACTCCGTAAGAAAGGAATCTTTGTTTCCGGCAGTGGTGTCCGGTCGATCTGGCTACGGAATAATCTGGAGAATTTCAAAAAACGGTTGGCCGCTTTAGAAGCCAAAGTCGCCAGTGAAGGAATCATTTTAAGTGAAGAGCAGGTTGCAGCGCTGGAGAAAAAGAAACAGGATGATGAAGTGTGTGGTGAAATCGAGACGCATCATCCCGGCTACCTGGGGTCACAGGACACATTCTACGTCGGTAATCTCAAGGGTGTTGGCCGGATTTACCAGCAGACCTTTGTCGATACTCACAGCAAAGTGGCTTTCGCAAAACTTTATACCACAAAAACACCGATCACATCGGCTGATTTACTCAACGATCGTGTCTTACCGTTCTTTGAAGCCCATCAGCTTCCGCTGCTGAGGATTTTGACGGACAGAGGCACAGAGTACTGTGGCAAAGTGGAGCAGCACGATTATCAGCTGTATCTGGCTATCAATGATATCGACCATACAAAAACAAAAGCCAGACATCCTCAGACAAACGGTATCTGCGAGCGTTTCCACAAAACGATTCTCAATGAATTTTATCAGGTCACGTTCAGGAAAAAGCTCTACAGTTCATTAGAAGAGTTGCAAAAAGATCTGGACGAATGGCTGGATTATTACAACAATGTTCGAACTCATCAGGGAAAAGTCTGCTGTGGGCGGACACCGATAGAGACATTATTGGATGGAAAAAAGATTTGGGCAGAAAAGAATTTAGCTCAAATCTAATCTGACGAAAGCACCGAAAAAATGGGTAACTGTCAGATCAGGTCTGAGCTAGTACAACTTAATTAATGTAATTGGTATGATTGGTATCAAAATCCTTGAGACGCAAAAAAGCCCCAGCTTTTCAGCTGAGGCTTGCAATTCAATCTAAAATGGCGGAGCGGACGGGACTCGAACCCGCGACCCCCGGCGTGACAGGCCGGTATTCTAACCAACTGAACTACCGCTCCACTTCAGATTGTCTGTCAGATAAAGTCTTACAATAATCCGCTTCATCTAACCGGTATATAAAGCCTGGCAGTGACCTACTCTCACATGGGGAAACCCCACACTACCATCGGCGCAATTGCGTTTCACTTCTGAGTTCGGCATGGATTCAGGTGGGTCCACAACGCTATGGCCGCCAGGCAAATTCTTTAATTCAGAAAACTGACTATTCTCTACACATTCAATCTGTTCTTCATTTGAGTCCATCAAAACCCCTTGGGTGTTGTATGGTTAAGCCTCACGGGCAATTAGTACAGGTTAGCTCAACGCCTCACAACGCTTACACACCCTGCCTATCAACGTCCTGGTCTCGGACAACCCTTCAGAGCACTTAAAGTGCCAGGGAGAACTCATCTCAGGGCTCGCTTCCCGCTTAGATGCTTTCAGCGGTTATCGATTCCGAACTTAGCTACCGGGCAATGCGTCTGGCGACACAACCCGAACACCAGAGGTTCGTCCACTCCGGTCCTCTCGTACTAGGAGCAGCCCCCTTCAATTCTCCAACGCCCACGGCAGATAGGGACCGAACTGTCTCACGACGTTCTAAACCCAGCTCGCGTACCACTTTAAATGGCGAACAGCCATACCCTTGGGACCGACTTCAGCCCCAGGATGTGATGAGCCGACATCGAGGTGCCAAACACCGCCGTCGATATGAACTCTTGGGCGGTATCAGCCTGTTATCCCCGGAGTACCTTTTATCCGTTGAGCGATGGCCCTTCCATTCAGAACCACCGGATCACTATGACCTGCTTTCGCACCTGCTCGAGCCGTCACTCTCGCAGTTAAGCGGGCTTATGCCATTGCACTAACCTCACGATGTCCAACCGTGATTAGCCCACCTTCGTGCTCCTCCGTTACTCTTTGGGAGGAGACCGCCCCAGTCAAACTACCCACCAGACACTGTCCTTGTCCCGGATGACGGGACTAAGTTAGAACATCAAACATACAAGGGTGGTATTTCAAGGTCGGCTCCATGCATACTGGCGTACACACTTCAAAGCCTCCCACCTATCCTACACATGTAGGCTCAATGTTCAGTGCCAAGCTGTAGTAAAGGTTCACGGGGTCTTTCCGTCTAGCCGCGGGTACACTGCATCTTCACAGCGATTTCAATTTCACTGAGTCTCGGGTGGAGACAGCGTGGCCATCATTACGCCATTCGTGCAGGTCGGAACTTACCCGACAAGGAATTTCGCTACCTTAGGACCGTTATAGTTACGGCCGCCGTTTACCGGGGCTTCGATCAAGAGCTTCGCCTAAGCTAACCCCATCAATTAACCTTCCGGCACCGGGCAGGCGTCACACCGTATACGTCATCTTACGATTTTGCACAGTGCTGTGTTTTTAATAAACAGTTGCAGCCACCTGGTATCTGCGACTCCCCTCAGCTCCATCCGCAAGGGACTTCACCATGAGGAGCGTACCTTCTCCCGAAGTTACGGTACCATTTTGCCTAGTTCCTTCACCCGAGTTCTCTCAAGCGCCTTGGTATTCTCTACCCGACCACCTGTGTCGGTTTGGGGTACGATTCCTTACAATCTGAAGCTTAGAGGCTTTTCCTGGAAGCATGGCATCAATGACTTCACTACCTTAGTAGCCCGACATCGTGTCTCGGCCTTAAAGAAATCCGGATTTACCTGAATTTCAAGCCTACGCACTTGAACCTGGACAACCGTCGCCAGGCCCATCTAGCCTTCTCCGTCCCCCCATCGCAATTGTAAGAAGTACGGGAATATTAACCCGTTTCCCATCGACTACGCTTTTCAGCCTCGCCTTAGGGGTCGACTTACCCTGCCCCGATTAACGTTGGACAGGAACCCTTGGTCTTCCGGCGTGGGGGTTTTTCACCCCCATTATCGTTACTCATGTCAGCATTCGCACTTCTGATACGTCCAGCATGCCTTACAGCACACCTTCAACCGCTTACAGAACGCTCCCCTACCCAATACATAAAATGCATTGCCGCAGCTTCGGTTTATTGCTTAGCCCCGTTACATCTTCCGCGCAGGCCGACTCGACTAGTGAGCTATTACGCTTTCTTTAAATGATGGCTGCTTCTAAGCCAACATCCTAGCTGTCTGAGCCTTCCCACATCGTTTCCCACTTAGCAATAATTTGGGACCTTAGCTGGCGGTCTGGGTTGTTTCCCTCTCCACGACGGACGTTAGCACCCGCCGTGTGTCTCCCGGATAGTACTTACTGGTATTCGGAGTTTGCAAAGGGTTGGTAAGTCGGGATGACCCCCTAGCCTTAACAGTGCTCTACCCCCAGTAGTATTCGTCCGAGGCGCTACCTAAATAGCTTTCGGGGAGAACCAGCTATCTCCGGGTTTGATTGGCCTTTCACCCCTAGCCACAAGTCATCCGCTAATTTTTCAACATTAGTCGGTTCGGTCCTCCAGTTGATGTTACTCAACCTTCAACCTGCCCATGGCTAGATCACCCGGTTTCGGGTCTATATCCAGAGACTGAACGCCCAGTTAAGACTCGCTTTCGCTACGGCTTCCCTATCCGGTTAACCTTGCCACTGAATATAAGTCGCTGACCCATTATACAAAAGGTACGCAGTCACCCCATTAAAGAGGCTCCTACTGCTTGTACGTATACGGTTTCAGGTTCTGTTTCACTCCCCTCACAGGGGTTCTTTTCGCCTTTCCCTCACGGTACTGGTTCACTATCGGTCAGTCAGGAGTATTTAGCCTTGGAGGATGGTCCCCCCATGTTCAGACAGGATATCACGTGTCCCGTCCTACTCGTTTTCACCTTATTTGCATCTTCGGTTACGGGGCTGTCACCCTGTATCGCGGCACTTTCCAGAGCCTTCACCTGACACATATAAAACTTAAGGGCTAATCCGGGGTCGCTCGCCGCTACTGCCGGAATCTCTGTTGATTTCTTTTCCTCGGGGTACTTAGATGTTTCAGTTCCCCCGGTTCGCCTCATTTACCTATGTATTCAGTAAATGATATCTGCTGATGCAGATGGGTTTCCCCATTCGGAAATCCCGGACTCATGTGGGTCTTACTCCCTCATCCGGGCTTATCGCAAGTTAGTACGTCCTTCATCGCCTCTGACTGCCAAGGCATCCACCGTATACGCTTAGTCACTTAACCATACAACCCCAAAGGGTCTTGCGGTCAAACAACCAAGGTTGTCTGCAATTATTTAAACATGATGCAGACTTTGATTTTGCCGGACTCAAATTTTTTCTTCTGCCAAAGCAGAAGCCAAGAACACTTGAATGTGTGTTGGTGTATTCATTTCTGAATACTTTGAGAACTTTTACAAACAATCTAAAAGATTGTTTTGTCAGCTTTCCAAATTGTTAAAGAGCTAAGCCTGTCAGTAACAGGCTATTTTTAAATATTCTTGAAAAAAAAACATTTAAAAATACAATGTCTGTTGGTGGGTCTGAGTGGACTCGAACCACCGACCTCTCGCTTATCAGGCGAACGCTCTAACCACCTGAGCTACAGACCCAACGACTCTTTTCTAAACCAAATCAATCTGTGTGAGCACTCATCAACGTATCTTTATCGTTAAGGAGGTGATCCAGCGCCAGGTTCCCCTAGCGCTACCTTGTTACGACTTCACCCCAGTCATGAACCACAAAGTGGCAAGCGTCCTCCCGAAGGTTAAACTACCTGCTTCTTTTGCAGCCCACTCCCATGGTGTGACGGGCGGTGTGTACAAGGCCCGGGAACGTATTCACCGTAGCATTCTGATCTACGATTACTAGCGATTCCGACTTCATGGAGTCGAGTTGCAGACTCCAATCCGGACTACGACGGACTTTTTGGGATTCGCACACTCTCGCAAGTTAGCTGCCCTCTGTATCCGCCATTGTAGCACGTGTGTAGCCCTACTCGTAAGGGCCATGATGACTTGACGTCGTCCCCACCTTCCTCCGGTTTATCACCGGCAGTCTCCCTGAAGTTCCCACCCGAAGTGCTGGCAATCAAGGATAAGGGTTGCGCTCGTTGCGGGACTTAACCCAACATTTCACAACACGAGCTGACGACAGCCATGCAGCACCTGTCTCATAGTTCCCGAAGGCACACTCGAATCTCTTCAAGCTTCTATGGATGTCAAGAGTAGGTAAGGTTCTTCGCGTTGCATCGAATTAAACCACATGCTCCACCGCTTGTGCGGGCCCCCGTCAATTCATTTGAGTTTTAATCTTGCGACCGTACTCCCCAGGCGGTCTACTTAACGCGTTAGCTCCGAAAGCCACGGCTCAAGGCCACAACCTCCAAGTAGACATCGTTTACGGCGTGGACTACCAGGGTATCTAATCCTGTTTGCTCCCCACGCTTTCGCATCTGAGTGTCAGTATCTGTCCAGGGGGCCGCCTTCGCCACCGGTATTCCTTCAGATCTCTACGCATTTCACCGCTACACCTGAAATTCTACCCCCCTCTACAGTACTCTAGATGACCAGTTTCAAATGCTGTTCCGGGGTTAAGCCCCGGGCTTTCACATCTGACTTAATCATCCACCTGCATGCGCTTTACGCCCAGTAATTCCGATTAACGCTCGCACCCTCCGTATTACCGCGGCTGCTGGCACGGAGTTAGCCGGTGCTTCTTCTGTGGCTAACGTCAAAAGCAAAGCGTATTAAACTCTGCCCCTTCCTCACCACTGAAAGTACTTTACAACCCGAAGGCCTTCTTCATACACGCGGCATGGCTGCATCAGGCTTGCGCCCATTGTGCAATATTCCCCACTGCTGCCTCCCGTAGGAGTCTGGACCGTGTCTCAGTTCCAGTGTGGCTGATCATCCTCTCAGACCAGCTAGGGATCGTCGCCTTGGTGAGCTCTTACCTCACCAACAAGCTAATCCCACCTGGGCATATCCCGACGCGAGAGGCCCGAAGGTCCCCCTCTTTAGTCCGTAGACATTATGCGGTATTAGCCATCGTTTCCAATGGTTATCCCCCACATCAGGGCAATTTCCCAGGCATTACTCACCCGTCCGCCGCTCGACGCCAAGAAAGCAAGCTTTCTTTCGTTTCCGCCCGACTTGCATGTGTTAAGCCTGCCGCCAGCGTTCAATCTGAGCCATGATCAAACTCTTCAATTAAAGTTTTTTTTGAAGCCTAAGCTTCGGCTCAGTGATTACTGAATTGACTGTGCCGCTATTCATTCCACAACTCAAAGCTGCTTCCTGATAGCTGTTGGTCACTCATTCTCACTGATAAATCTTTTATAAGATATCAATTAACGAGTACCCACACAGATTGATTGGTTTATATTGTTAAAGAGCTGTTCTTCTCAGCGTTGCTTCGAAGAGGCGGTCATTCTAGCGAGATAATTTTCAGTGTCAAACACTTTTTTAAATTTTTCTCTTTAGCCCTGACCGGACTCACATCGTTCAGGCAGTTGTTGTTGCCATCCCGTGTCAGTGGGGCGCATTATAGGGGAGTAATTATATCTGGCAAGCACTTTTTTCTGTTTTTTATTTGTTTGGACAATATTCACGCAATATAAAGTAATTAATGTTATAACCTTTGAAGACAATCACAGCAATTGGTTGGAAAAACACCATACATAAACGTAAGATTCATATATCTGTTCTTTTTTTTATAAATATTCAGCTTTCTTATTAATTGATAAGTAGTATTCCAATATGAATTTAAATAAATCCGTTTTATGGGTAACCGCATATAGCATTATCGGTGTTGCTTTATTATCTCAAATATCGCTTTCCTCATTTATTGCTTTTCTGGCAGGTACCATTGGTGCAACAGCTATTGTCTTACTAAACTCACGAGAAGCCAAAGCTCCGGGAAATGAACCCATTCAAAGTAAGACAACCACACTATACGTGGGAAACTTACCTTATAAGGCAAATGAATCGAATGTGAAGACATTATTTTCTCAATATGGCGATGTTTTTGCAGTCCGCTTAATGAAAGACAAGCGAACTGGCAAACGACGTGGATTTGGTTTCGTTGTAATGCCTTCATCTGATGCCCCGACAGCATTGGAAAATCTGAATGAACATAGTTACATGGACAGAACCCTGAAAGTTCGTGTGGCAAATGATCCTAAGTCATCAGAAGCTGTTGAATCTGATTAAACCCGAATTGTCTGACTGTACGACTCAGCGCTACCTGGTTATCCGGGATAGCGCTGGCGTACATCAGAAGTGGCTTACGGCAGTGACGTGATGCGCCATCTTGCAATAGCAATTTGACTCTTTTGGCAATCGCATAGCCAGAATCAACCAGAAGAGTATTTTTACCCAGCACTATCTGAATTTCTTGCCGCAGTAGAGGAAAGTGAGTACATCCTAACACTGCAACATCTATCTGATTCACAATTGGCTGCAGAACATTCTGTACTTCTGCAATCTCAATCACCTCTCCTCTCATTTTTCTTTCAGCAATATCAACCAACTCTGTCGTCCCTAACCTGATAACTTCTTTTCCGGATGAAAAATTGCTAATCAGCTCTGAAGTATAATCCCGTTTAACTGTTGCCGGGGTTGCAATGAGACCAACACAATACTTCGCAATCAAACAAGCGGGCTTTATTGCCGGCACAACCCCGACAACCGGAATGCTTAGCATTGATCTTAAGGAAGGTAGAACAATCGTGCTTGCTGTATTACACGCAATAATCACGATATCGATATCATGGCTCTGAACAATATGGCGAATGAGCGACTCTACCCGTTCAAGTAATACTGATGAAGATAGCTCACCGTATGGGTAAGCCTGATTATCAAATAAATAGATATAATTATGCTGCGGTAAAAGCTGATAAATTTCCTGATAGACAGATAATCCACCCATTCCGGAGTCAAAAATAAGAATATTGGATACCAATGAGGACACGATATTAAACTGATTTATATCTGACAAAGCATTCGGGAATAATACGCTTAAGCAAGAAAATGACAATGCCTCTCTGTTAGCTCCATCGTGCAGGCTGAAGGCATAGTCAGCAGGGGTAATAAGCTGGTAGTGCAGCCATACGCTGCACTACCAATACTCATGATCAAAATTAAAACTCATAACGGATATTCAGATAATATGCACGCCCGGGAGATGGATACCCTTTTGCGGTTTCGTAGTCTTTATCAAATAAATTGTCGATACGGGCATTAATAGTCACCGATTCATTTGCATAATAGCTGATTGCTGTATCTACAAGTGAATATCCACCAAGGACGATATCGTTGTATGGGTAAGAACTATAATCAACATCAGGACGTTCACCCACAAACTGATAGCTGAATGACCAGTCCAGCTGAGTGAAACTAATCAGCGCATTCCATTTGTACATCTCTTTTGCCCGACGTTGAAGTTGCTGACCATTATCATCTTCAGCGTGCTTATACTCTGCACTGAGCTGATGCTGAATGATTCCGGTTTCAAACTCAGAGGTAAACTCAATACCTTTAATACGAGTTTCGCCATTTACATTCGTATATACATATGTGGAAGAATTATAGTCAATCAGGTTATTAATCTTATAATTGTATGCTGATACAGACCATCCAATTCCTTTTATATCACCCCCGAATGATATTTCTGTATTTTCAGACTTTTCAGGTTTGAGTTCTGTTTCACCATAAGTCGGATCATATTGCTGGTATAAATCCGGCGCTTTAAATGCGGTTCCATAAGATAGCTTCAGGCCAAACTCAGGAATAAACTGATACCCAGCCCCCAGGTTGTATGTCGTTCTCCCACCAAATTCCTGGTTATGGTCTCCCCGAAGACTCGCCTCCAGTAACAACTCATCCTTTTGATAGGAACCAAATCCGTACACGGCAAAATTTTCACGATCAAATTTA
Source organism: Vibrio quintilis (assembly GCF_024529975.1). GTDB lineage: Bacteria > Pseudomonadota > Gammaproteobacteria > Enterobacterales > Vibrionaceae > Vibrio > Vibrio quintilis. Next base: position 3,921,853 of record NZ_AP024897.1, read on the forward strand.
CTAGCGTTACTGATGTCCGTATAAGACTCATTCCGCCAATCAGCACCACCACCAATGGTTACAGCCGGGTCCAGTTCATAATGACTGTTCCACTGAATATTTTGCTGATGTACTTTATCTTTTGTGCCGGAGCTCTTACCTGTTGACTTTGTATAGTTCCACCCCCGCTGACGCTGTAGATTAGCCATCAGTGAAGAGTGAAATTTATCCTGCTCAAAATTTCCGCCAAGCGTTAACGCATAGTCTTTCTTTTCAGCTTCTTTATAACTATGGTAAGAAGAAAAGCTACCATCATATTGATACGTGTTTTCATACATTCTGGCATGACTGAACAACTGGATATTATCGTTAACCTGGTGAACATAACCAATTAAACCATGGCTGCTTTTAAAGCCGTGTTTATCACTATCATTCACACCGGTTAAAGGGTGAACATTGTAACCATCCGTACTTTCATGGCCGACAGCTAAATTCAATTGGCTATCTTCTGTAGTCTGCAACCCTGCAACCGCGTTGAACTCTTGATAGTCAAGACTTCCCAGACCCACACTGATTTCTTTAATCTCACGTTCAGAACGGGCAACAGTAATAATATTAATGACGCCACCAATGGCTTCAGAACCATAGAGTGACGCTCTTGCCCCCCGAATATACTCAATTCTCTGAATATAATTCACAGGGATTTGATTAAAGTCTACTGCTCCTTTAGCTGCACGGGCGAAACGAACGCCATCAACTAAAACTAATACCTGAGAAGAAGAAGTGCCACGAACACTCAGAGAAGCATTCTGACCTCTGCCACCATTTTGAAAGACCTGAATACCAACCAGTCGGCGCAATAATTGTGGCAGGCTTTTAACCTGGCTTTTTTCAATATCTTCCCTGGTGATTAACTCAACATCAGCCAAAGTCGTTCCTGCAGATTGCTCATATCTGTTTGCAGAAACAATCATCGCTTCATCAGCACAAGCATAATTTGCATACGAAAACAGCGATGCCACCGCTATCGCTAAACATGTTTTTTTCATCATTATTCCCTAAATCGCGTAAGTCCGTCCGGAAAACTATCATTTCCGGCTGCTGGCAGGTCTTCGGACTGAAGAGCATGATGACAAAAAGACTGATTTGATCATCGCCTCTGGCTTAACTTCCCACACAGTAAGATTTTAAGTGCAGTGTTTACTTAGCCTTTGTTCTCTTTTACCGCTGCGCGTCAGTTCTGGATTCTCACCAGATTCCCTTTTCAGTTCTGAACAGTTCAGAAGCACCAACAGGCAACAGATAGTATTGAGCATTTATAAATATGTCCAGATGTGAACAATCACTAAGCATTAACACACTTATAAATAAACATTCCATGTTAATTCACTAGACATTAGTGCGGAATTGAATAAAATCTGCGCTCTTCTGGCACTTCTATCTATGATCATAAGGCTGAATTATGGTGAATCCTGATACAAATACTGTAACTTATTCAAATCAGTTGGCTGAAAAAGTCTCGACACTTAAAAACATGTTTACTGACTTCAATGTACCTGAACTGGAAGTATTTGAATCACAGGAAAAGCATTACCGGATGAGGGCCGAATTTCGGGTATGGCATGAAGGTGAAGACCTTTACTACATTATGTTTGACCAAAAAACCCGGCAGAAATACCGTGTAGACCAGTTTCCGGCAGCCAGCCAGCTGATAAATCAAATGATGCCGGAATTAATCGGAAAGATTAAGGCAAACCATATACTCCGTCATAAACTGTTTCAGGTTGATTTTTTATCGACGCTGAGCGGTGAAATCCTGATTTCACTCTTATATCACCGGCAAATTAATGATGAGTGGGAGGAAGAAGCCCGACACCTCAGACAGCAACTCATTCAAGACGGGTTTAAAGTCAATATCATTGGCCGCGCCAGAAAAATAAAGAAAGTGCTGGAACAAGACTATGTCACAGAAACTTTATCTGTTTATGGTCAGCCTTTTATTTATCAGCAAATTGAAAATAGCTTCACTCAACCAAATGGAAAAGTTGCAGAAAAAATGCTGGAATGGGCAGTAGATTGCACCCGTGAAAGTCAAGGTGATCTGCTTGAGCTGTATTGTGGAAACGGAAATTTTTCTTTAGCGCTGGCACAAAACTTTAACCGGGTTCTGGCAACTGAACTGGCAAAGCCGTCTGTGCACTCCGCGCAATATAATATTGCTGCGAATCAGATTGATAATGTACAAATCATTCGCATGTCTGCAGAAGAATTTACCGAGGCAATGGAAGGAAAAAGAGAATTCCGGCGGTTAAAAGATGCCAATATTGATCTGCAGAGCTATCAATGTGAGACCATTTTTGTCGACCCTCCCCGCTCAGGCATGGATATTGACACTTGTAAAATGGTTCAGAAATATCCGAGAATCTTATATATCTCCTGCAATCCGGAAACACTGAAGCAAAACCTTGAAGTACTGAGCCAAACCCATAAAATCTCAAGATTTGCTTTATTTGATCAGTTTCCATTTACCCACCACACCGAAGCCGGTGTTTTACTGGAAGCAAGAACTTAATCATCAGTTTCAATAAAAGGCGCTATGATAAGCGCCTTTTATTATCAACCTTGCTACTATTTTTTCCGGCCCCAGAAGCCCATTTTTTTACCAATCCACCCCATCAGTAACAAAGCAATAATAATTGCCAGAAAGTTGGACCCTTCCTCAGGGTATTGAGCTTTCATAAATGCCGAGTGACCAAAAATCCCCACAAAAAAACAGGCAACACCCACCAGAGGAAAATCTTCAGAAACAGGATGTTGCAAATAAGACTGATATAACGCCTGAACAGCTAATGCCAATGCAATGAATGGAAAAACAGAAAAAGAAATCTCACTCATTGTCAGCCAGGACAGAATTGCATCTCCACAAATTCCGGCAATAAAAGCGAGTACCAGATTTTTTCGCTCCAGACCAGAACGAAAGTTACAATCATTATTCGACATTCATCTACTCCATTTTACTTATGACGTTCACCTAATATACGGTAATGGTTTGCTCCCTGAGCAATAATTCTCAGCTGGATAATCAGCCTTTCAGCCAGAGCATCTCTTTCGTTTTTATCCAAATCCATCGCCTCCGCACCTGAGCTGAAAACTAATGTGACAGAAGCCTCTGCCTGAACTGCGGCAATATCCCGGTCTACTCCTTTGAAAACAAGATACTCGGTTAGTTCAGCACAAAAATGCTGAATTTCCCTTGCGACAGCAACCCGAAACTCATAGGAGATACCTGAACGTTCCCTAAGCAACAATCTGAATACATTAGGATTACATGCAATAAATTCCATGAATGTTTCTACCGATGTACGGATAACACTGCCTTCTTTGGCAATACGCTGCCTGGCTTGACGCATCAGCTGACGAAGTAATAACCCACCTTCATCCACCATTGTCAGCCCTAACTCATCCATACTCTCAAAATGGCGGTAAAATGATGTCGGTGCAATTCCTGCTTCTCTGGTGACTTCCCGTAAACTCAGGCTGGAGAAACTTCGCTCAGCGCTGAGCTGGCGGAATGCCGCATCAATTAGCGAACGTCGCGTCTTCTCTTTCTGTTGAGCCCGAATCCCCATGAAAACAATTCCAAATAAAAACTAAACGAAACTCTACTATACCCCGAATATGCATTGTATCTAAACATTACTAACCACAGATTTTGTTCCATATCTGATAACTTACAATTCCAGAACAGCGATCACCATCACTGAATGAGTCAGAAACTCATGCACATTGAATACGTTACGATAAGATTATATCTAATGTTCATACATGGAAGGCAGAAAACATTATGTCACAGTCACACCATTTCGATGCCATTGTTATCGGTAGCGGCCCTGGCGGAGAAGGCGCAGCCATGGGATTAACAAAGGCCGGGTTAAATGTTGCAATTGTAGAAAAAGAAAGCAGTGTGGGGGGGGGATGTACTCATTGGGGAACAATTCCTTCCAAAGCCCTGAGGCATGCGGTCAGCCGTATTATTGAATTTAATAACAACGCTCTTTTCTGTCATAACAATACCAGCCTGCACAGTACATTTCCGAATATTCTCAATCATGCAAAATCAGTCATCGATAAACAGACCCGCCTGAGACAAGGTTTCTATGACAGAAACCAATGCGCGCTGTTATTTGGATTAGCCAGTTTTGTTGACGATCATACGTTGGAAATTACACAGCCAGATGGGAAGAAAGACAAGTATACGGCTGACAAATTTGTTATCGCGACAGGTTCCCGGCCTTATCATCCCCTGGATGTCGATTTTGAGCATGAACGTATCTATGACAGTGACTCGATTCTTAATCTCGCCCACGATCCCAGACATATTATCATCTACGGCGCGGGAGTAATCGGCTGTGAATATGCTTCTATTTTCAGAGGGCTGGATGTCAAAACAGATTTAATAAACACCCGGGACAGACTGCTTTCATTTCTGGATAACGAAGTGTCAGATGCCCTGTCCTACCACTTCTGGAATAATGGTGTGATCATACGCAATGATGAGACTTATCAACACATAGAAGGGTGCAAAGATGGTGTCGTTGTGCATCTTAAGTCAGGAAAAAAAATGAAGGCAGATTGCCTGTTGTACGCTAATGGCAGGACCGGCAATACCGAATTACTCAATTTACCTTCGATCGGGATTACGCCAGACTCAAGAGGACAGCTGAAAGTTAATCAGAATTATCAGACAGATAGTGAACATATCTATGCGGTAGGCGATGTTATTGGATATCCAAGCTTAGCCAGTGCAGCTTACGATCAGGGAAGGTTTGTCGCCGGGATTATTGCGACAGGTCAGGCACAAAATCATTTAATTGAAGATATTCCGACAGGGATATACACCATTCCGGAAATCAGTTCAGTTGGTAAAACAGAGCAAGAGTTAACGTTAGCAAAAATACCTTATGAAGTCGGTCGTTCCTCATTTAAGCATTTAGCGAGAGCCCAGATTGCCAGCACTGAAGTCGGTAGCCTGAAAATTTTGTTTCACCGGGAGACAAAGGAAATTTTAGGAATTCACTGTTTTGGTGAAAGAGCATCGGAAATCATTCATATTGGTCAGGCAATTATGGAGCAAAAAGGGGAAGCAAATACCATTGAGTACTTTACAAATACAACTTTTAACTATCCTACAATGGCTGAAGCCTACCGGGTTGCAGCTCTCAATGGTTTAAACCGGCTTTTCTGATTTAACTGAAAAGGCCGGCAACGGCCTTTCAATCAAACCTCAGACAGTGGTTTCACCCGTATGAATGAATACAGACCTTATCTACATCCAGTCCGTATTTCTGATGATGCCAACCGCAATACCTTCAATCGTTAGTTCTTCACAGGTTAAATCAACTTCAATTGGTGAAAAATCTTCATTCTCGGCATGTAAACGAACAAGAGAACCACTTTTCTCAAGCCGCTTCACTGTGACATCGTCTTCCAGACGGGCGACAACAACCTGACCATTTCTTACATCCTGAGTCTTATGCACAGCCAGCAAATCACCGTCCATAATTCCGATGTCTTTCATACTTTCGCCATGAACCCGCAAAAGAAAATCAGCCTGAGGCTTAAACATCATCGGATCAACCTGATAATGAGTTTCTACATGCTCCTGAGCAAGGATCGGCTCACCAGCGGCAACCCGCCCAATCAGAGGTAACCCTTCTTCATCATTTGAAGCTTCGATTAAAATACGAATTCCCCTGGATGTTCCCGGCACAATTTCAATGACTTGTTTGCGAGCCAAAGCTTTTAAATGCTCTTCAGCAGCATTTGCTGAACGAAAACCCAGTTCACGTGCAATTTCTGCCCGTGTCGGCGGCATCCCGGTTTCATCAATCCGGCTACGGATCAGGTCAAAAACTTCTTGCTGTCTTGCGGTTAAAGGCTTCATAAATCACCTGTCTTTTTATACAGTTAACTGTGAGTATATCCAGTATTAGCTCAAATGAAAAGCTAAAGTCCCATATTTTCAATTGTTAGTTGCACAAAGCAGGTATCAGTGATAAAAGTCAGCCGAACTGATGAAAGGTTTGATCCGTTTCTGGTATGCTGAATATCCGGATACTGATAACAGCCATTACTATTCATTTTCCACGCATACTTGAGAGTTTGTTTCTTATGTCTTCCCGGCAATCTATGGTCCATTCGCTACTGAAATTACCTGTTCACATTTTTGCAAGAGGAACCATTGTTCCTGCTGATCCTGTCAAAGATAATCAAATCGACATCCATAAACCCGTGATTTATGCGTTACCCTTTCAGTCAGATATCGATTTACTGACACTAAAAAAGCATACGGAACGCCTGGGGCTGCCTGACCCATTCCAGCCGCTGTCAGTGAACGGGAAATCTTTAGTCCGTTATGTATTTATAGCCTCTCGCCCAACTGTCTTACACAATGACAATCATATACCGGGAGAGTCAATTCACCTCTTCAGTGAACTGCTTTCTCTTCATCAGCAAGATCCGGGACTCGATATTCAGGTCATACCGACAACAGTGTTATGGGGAAGAAAACCGGGGAAAGAATCGAAACATAAAGCTTATCTGGAATCAATGAACGGTCCGCAGAAAGCAAAAGCTTTACTTTTTTCCGGCCGTGACTGTCTGGTCAGGTTCAGCCCGGTTGTTTCCCTGCGACATATGGCTGATCACCATGGGACTGATGCTGCAATTGCTCATAAACTGGCCCGTGTTGCCCGCATTCACTTTTCGAGACAAAAACTGGCGGCCTCAGGGCCATCGTTGCCTGAACGTCAGGTTTTATTCCAACAGCTGATGAAATCAGCTTCAATCCGTCATGCAATCGATGATGAAGTCAATAGTAAGCAGATTCCCAGAGAAAAAGTTCAAAAAGAAGCGCTTAAGATTCTTGATGAGATTGCTGCCGATTTTTCATATTCACTGATTAAAAAGAGTGATCGTATTCTTGGCTGGCTTTGGAACAGAATTTATCAGGGTTTAATCATTAACAATGCAGCCACTGTCAGAAAACTGGCTCAGGACGGGCATGAAATTGTTTATGTGCCGTGTCACCGAAGCCATATGGATTATCTCCTGCTCTCTTATGTGCTTTACCATGAAGGTATGGTTCCGCCACATATCGCTGCCGGAATTAACCTGAACTTTTTCCCTGCCGGTCCACTTTTCCGTCGTGCCGGGGCTTTCTTTATCCGGCGCAGTTTTAAAGGAAATAAACTTTATTCAACCATATTCCGAGAATATCTTGCAGACCTGTTCGCCAAAGGTTATCCGGTTGAATACTTCAGTGAAGGTGGCCGTTCCAGGACAGGAAGACTGCTTCCGGCTAAAACCGGGATGCTGGCAATGACGATTCAGGCCATGCTCAGAGGGCTGAACAGACCTGTGACCCTTGTTCCTGTCTATATTGGATATGAACATGTCATGGAAGTTTCCACCTATGCCAAAGAATTACGGGGTAAGCAAAAAGAAAAAGAAAATGCCGGGCTGGTGATAAAAACGATCCGAAAGCTCCGTAATTTTGGTAAAGGATATGTTAACTTCGGCGAGCCGGTTTCTCTCAACCAGTTCCTGAACGACAATATCCCAGAGTGGACACAGGATATCGATAAACTCGGCAAGGTACGGCCAGGCTGGTTAAGCCCGGTGGTCAATCAGCTTGCAACTAAGATGATGACTCATATCAATGATGCGGCGGCAACAAATGCACTGACACTCTGTGCCACCGCTATCCTTGCTTCCCGCCAACGCTCATTGTCCAGAGAAAACCTGGTCAGACAAATTGAATGTTATCTGGACATCTTAAAAAATGTGCCTTACTCATCAACATTTACTGTACCGGAAGACAACGCAGAATCACTTGTACGTCATGCAGAATCTCTGAATAAGTTCATGATTGATACAGATACTCTGGGAGAGATCATCTCTCTTGACCGGAAACAATCGATATTGATGACCTACTACAGAAACAACATCATTCATCTCCTTGCATTGCCTTCTCTGATTGCGCAGATACTAATCCGTCATCAATCTGTGACAGCAACCAGCCTATGTCAGTATGTTCATATTATTTACCCTCTGATTCAGCGTGAACTATTTCTCAGCTGTAAAGAAGATGAATTAGACGACATTGTAAACCGATATATTCAGGAACTGCTTCGCCAGGATTTGATTCAATGCCAGGAAAATAAAATTTCTCTCAATCCGGCAAAAATTCAGGTATTGATGCTACTGGGAAGAACGATTTCAGAGACCTTACAACGCTATGCGATCACTGTTAATCTGATTGTTTCTCACCCGGAAATGGATAAAAGCCAGCTGGAACAAAATAGTCAGGAGATTGCACGTCGTTTAGGAAGGTTACACGGAATCAATGCGCCGGAATTTTTTGACAAAGGCGTTTTTGCTTCGTTGATGTATACCCTTAGACAGCAACAATACCTTGATCAGGATGAGAAATGTAAAAGATTATCGGAGTTACTCTCGACCCTGTTATATCCGGAAGTCCGGCTTACGATTCAGGAGAGCATCTACCATGTTGATGAAATCTTGAATGTCACATAACAAATGCAAGCAGCCCGCCAGAATCCAGCGGGCTTTGTTTTACCACATAGACACCAATAGCCCAACCGCAATAATCATCCCAACATAATTATTATTCAAAAATGCCTGAAAGCACTGACGACTGTCCCGGTGTCGGATTAAATGCTGCTGGTAGACAAATAACCCGCTTGCAATCAGAATACTCCAGTAAAACGCCGCCCCTAATTGATACATAATTCCCAGGACAGTAAGCATCAGTAATGTCATTAGCTGGAGAATACCAACAATGAGTTTGTCATGTCGCCCAAATAATATCGCGGTGGATTTCACACCTATCTTTAAGTCATCCTCCCGATCTGCCATGGCATACTGAGTGTCATAAGCAATCGTCCACAAGACATTAATGGCAAAAATAAACCAGACAATTAAAGGTAAGCTATTCGCCTGAGCAGCCCAGGCCATCGGAATTGACCAGCTGAAAGCTAATCCAAGAAATAACTGGGGAAGATGGGTATATCGCTTCATAAACGGGTAAATAAACGCAAGAAAAATACCGGCAAATGAAAGCTGAATTGTCAGCTTATTCATGGTCAATACCAGAATGAACGAAGCAATGGATAAACCGAAGAATAAGCTGACAGCTTCTTTTTCAGTCACCATACCTGACGGCAATGGACGGGAACTTGTTCTTTTTACATGGCCATCGACATGCCTGTCAGCATAATCGTTAATCACACAGCCAGCTGAACGCATCAGAAGTACACCAAGAAAAAACACGCATAAGATGCCCGGATCCGGAAGCCCCTGAGCTGAAAGAATTAAAGCCCACAGCGTCGGCCACAATAACAAAAAAGATCCGATGGGACGATCCATACGCATCAGTTGCCAGTATGCTCTTGCTTTCGATACTGTCATGATCAGGCTCCTATCTATATACAGGCGAGTCAGGTAAAAACAATTCTGTGACCAAAAGAGGATAATCTCCTATCCACAATCGTGAGCGACGCGCCCAAAATACACCCTGTACCGACGTAACACGTGCAACTTGCAATTCATCCCTTATAACATTCGACATACGAAAAACCAGCTCACCAATTGGCTTATCTTCAAGTGTTGAAAAATCACAGGATGCACTCTGAAATGTCGCCTGTGGAATTAAAGTATGGCCAATGACCCAGGGTGATGCATCACCAGACAGCACAACCTGCCGGAGAAAACAGCGATCTGGGTTGTGTAACAATACCCGTTCATCTTTTGTCATTTGCGGATCAACCAGCCAGTCATTCCTCAACAACGTCACTGATAGCGCCTGACAATGCTTCTTCATCAGTTCAGACAGTGAACCCTGTTCCGATAACCACTGTTTCACCCACAAGTCCGGAAAGTTGAAACTGTTAACATCTTGCCAATTTATCTGATTAAGTACAGACAGATAAGGAGAAATTGTTAGATCCATATTATATTATTATTTAATCAATACTTTTGTTGTCATTAGTATCTTTGCTCTGGCATAGCCATGACTTCAAATACGCTGTAAAAATATCTTGTCTTACCACAAATGAGTCAAGTATTGTAACAAGACCTTAGTTGTTCGAGTATCATGAACTACAAACAGAAATGACATTATTATGCTGAAACGTTACTTCACCTTAGTATTTTTTATCTTTAGCACGATTGCCGCATTCCCAAGTCATGCCGAGGATAGTAAAGATGGTCCCAAGCTCGCATATTTTACTCTGGAACCAGATTTAACAACGAATTACTTTACGAAAGGAAAAAAACTTGGCTACATCCAGCTACGAATTGAGATTATGGTTGCTGACAGTAAAGATCTGCCTACAGTCGAAAAACATCAACCTCTAATTCGGGATACGATTGTTGAAATCATGGGAAAACAGACCGAAGACACGATCAAATCTCTGTCCGGCCGGGAAGATTTACGGAAAAAGCTGGTTAAAAAGCTCAATGATTTATTACTCCCGGAAACAGGCAGACCTCTGATTGCTGATCTCCTGTTTACTAAATATATTTACTAACCTCAGAAAGTAATCATAGCCCGTTTTCATCAATTGTGACGGGCTTCGTACAATCCCATGAGCACACCAGCCAGCAAACCAGCCAAATGTGCACTATTTGCGATAGGCATAAATGGCTGAACATAACCTATAACCAGCCAAACCAGCATAAAACCAAGCAACGGTTTATGGATGGTTAATCCGGCATCTGGTTTTTTCCAGCCCATCATCCACAAAAATCCGACTAACGCATAAATCACCCCGGACAGTCCGCCAAAATTCGCACCTTCAAACCAGAACTGAGCCAAGCCGGAAACTGCAGCCGATATTAAAAACAATCCGCCAAGCTTCAAAGAACCTAACCGTTTTTCAATGTCGCCGCCAAAAAACCACCACCACAATAAATTAAACATGATATGCATAGCTGAAAAATGGAGGAATGCATGGCTGACCCACCGCCATAACTGCCATCCTTCAGCATGAGAATCAGGAAAATGGAGTGAACTGAAAATCGTCTGCTTCAAACCGAAGTTTTGCAGCAAAAAAACCAGAATACACACTGCCATGACTGTCAGCGTAAACATCCCTGCTTTGTTTCTAATGACAACAAAAAAACCGGGGTAGCCTGTGTTATAGCGAAATGATGGCCGGTTCATATCGGTTAATTCCCAAGAAGCGGCGGAATATTTTTTATCTTCCGGATGATGAAGAAAGTATTTTAATTCTTGCTCAACTTTCTCAAACTCTTCATCATGTATCAGCCAAAGACTAAAATTTCCGTTTCCCTCACCACTCATTTTAATCTCAACGTTTTGTGATGCCATATAGTCAACAAAAGCCTGAGCCAGACGTGGATTATTCACCGTAACCAATTGAATCATAATTTAATCTTCATATTTACTCTGTGGGTAAGCCAGCTCTCTGCCAGGCTTCAAATCCCCCATCGATACTATACACATCCTCAAATCCCTGATTAATCAAATACTGTGCAGCTCCCTGACTACTGATACCGTGATAGCACATCACTAAAAGTGGTGCGTCATAATCAAGCTGCTCTAACAAACCCACAACCGTATCATTCGTCAAATGAAATGCACGCTTTGCATGTGCAATACCAAAAGACTGAGGATCTCTGATATCAACAAGTGTTGCTCCATTTTCCTCAATCAACCTGAATGCTCCCTGAACATCGATATGTTGAAATTGCTCCATAAGTTACCAAACCTGCACTATTGATGAGCGCCTATTGTAACCTATCCAGTGTATCTCAAATACCGGTACATCATAAGGTTATCAGGTTGCGTTCAAATTCACACCATTAGTGGATAAGTCTGTGGATTATGTTGATAAGGTAGTTTCTGAGTTTAGGATCCACTATATATTGAAATGATCTTTATTTTTCTGTGTATATTTTTCTTTCTATCCCCAATAAAATAGTCCTATTCAATGCCCGTATCATCATGAACTATCACCGGTGGCAGATTATTTAAGCACAGACTTATCCACAGAAATCAAATCCCAAACGCCCCATATAAGATCAAGATATAAATACGCATAAAAAAGCCGGGATCATGTTTTGATCCCGGCTCTCATATCCAATTCACAGAATGCTACATTTCACCAACCGCATCTCGGAGTTTTTTCATTGCATTCTTTTCCAGCTGACGGATTCTTTCCGCTGATACACCATATTTATCAGCCAAATCCTGCAATGTTTCTTTCGTATCATTCAACCATCTGGATCGAACGATATACTGACTACGATCGTCAAGACAAGACAAAGCTAAAGACAAACGACGATTTGTATGCTGTTCCCAATTTGATGCTTCAACATTTTCTGCGACATCTGAACTTTTATCTTCCAGGAACAAAACCGGCGCTGAAGACGCACCAGACTCATCATCATCCACAGTCAAATCAAATGTTGCATCCTGAGCGGCAAGTCGTGATTCCATCTCACGGACTTCAGCGGGTTCAACACCCAACTCTTTTGCAACAGTTTCAACTTCACCATTATTAAACCAGCCCAGACGTTTTTTAGATTTTCTTAGATTAAAAAACAACTTACGCTGTGCTTTTGTCGTCGCAATTTTAACAATACGCCAGTTACGCAGAACGTATTCGTGTATTTCAGCCTTAATCCAGTGAACAGCAAAAGAAACCAACCGGACTCCAACTTCAGGATTAAAGCGCTTAACCGCTTTCATCAGGCCAATATTACCCTCCTGAACCAGATCCGCCATTGGTAAACCGTAACCAGAGTAACCACGGGCAATATGCACGACAAAGCGCAGGTGCGATAAAATCAAGCCTTTCGCAGCATCTATCTCACCGTTGTAATGTAATCGCTCTGCAAGCTCACGCTCCTTTTCGGCAGTTAACATCGGATAACCATTTACGGTCCGAATATAACTGTCCAGGCTATCTTGTGATACCAGAGCCATTGGGTACGTTTGGTTTGCCATTCAATTCCTCACCAAGTTAAGACTTAGACTTTACGTTATTAGCCCGGATCTTACTCCGGATCAAATGTAACCGATACAAATATACAATTTCATATACAATGTCAAGCAACTATCTGTATCAATTTTATTTCTTCAGTACGACGACTTCTTCATTAGCTAAGACAAATATAGCTTATACTGGTTCAATTTCTTTTAAATGACGTAAAGCGGATAATTTTGCGGCAATACTGCCAATCAGCACGCCAATCATTAATAACAATAACGACTCATCCCATTCCAGGCCAATTAAACGAAACTGGCTGTCATACAGGCGGGCCAGATCATTTACAGCACCATCTAAAAGCACGGTTAATAAAGCAGTAAAAAGCCAGGCAACCAGAGCACCTAAGAGACCAAACCACATACCAGAGTACAAATACGGACGCAAAATATACGTATCAGTTGCACCGATAAGCTTCATGGTCTTTATTTCTTCTTTATTTTCCAGCACATTAAATCGCAGTGTGTTGCCAACAATGAGAAAGACAGCAGCCAGCATCAACAGTGATAAACTCACCACTACAACAGCAGCCAGATTTTTTATCGCTTCAAAACGGGTCAGCCAGTCTTCATCCATCCGCACATCAGTGACATTACGCTCGCTTTGCAATTCTTCAGCAAACCGCTTGATTTGCCCACGGGTACTTACAGCGGGTGTGATGACCAGTACACCAGGTAAAGCATAATCATCCAACAGACTAATTGCCTGTTCAAACCCTGCATAGCGACTCAGTTCAGCTAAGCCTTGCTGGGATGAGATATAATCAACGCTTCTGACATCCGCCCGCTCCTCAAGCGCATCTTTCAAAACCATGATTCTGGCTTCAGAGGTTCCTTCCTGCAGATAAACACTAATCTGGGCAGGTGATGACACATGACCGGCAACATAAGCAATATTCTTACTAAGCAGATACAAGCAAGCCGGCATTGCTAAAGCCATGGAGATAACAGCCAGAGTCAGCAGGCTACCAACAGGTCTTGACCACAGCGCTAAAAATGACGCTTTTGCCTGTTTGAAATGAATGAAAAAAAATCCATCTTTTGGCGGACGTTTCTGACTGTCCCGGACTTTTTTCGCTGTTCTTTTATTCTTTGGCGCCATAGTCCTCTACCTCACTCAAAAAACCCTGGTTCAGTTCCAGATGCCGGTATTGGGGGCGGGAGTTAACCAGATGAATATCATGCGTAGCAAACAAAATCGTCACGCCAGCCCGGTTGAACTCCTCAAACAAACGCACAATTCGATGCGACAAATCCGGATCAAGATTTCCTGTTGGCTCATCAGCCAAAAGTAAAGTCGGACGATTAACAACGGCTCTCGCAATTCCGACACGCTGTTGTTCTCCACCAGACAGCTGACTCGGTAAACAACGGACCTTATCAAGCAAACCGGTTTTATCCAGCGCGGCTGAAACCCGCCGTTTAATCTCATTCTCAGAAACAGATTCAATCCTCATAGGAAGCGCAACATTGTCAAACACAGTGCGATCCATCAACAATCGGTGATCCTGAAAAACAAAGCCGATATTTCTGCGCAAAAACGGAATATCCCGGTTCGGAATCCGGGTTATATCGTGGCCATTAAAATGAATCCGGCCATCGGTCGGGCGTTCAATTGCACAAATGAGTTTTAATAATGTACTTTTTCCGGCACCTGAGTGCCCGCCAACAAAAACCATCTCACCCCTGGGAAGGTAAAAATCAACCTTTTGCAAGGCTTGTCTTCCACCCCGGTAAGCTTTACTCACTTGTTGAAATCTGATCACACCATATTCTCCCTCAGAACAGAATAATGGTTGTTACAAACAATCGACTATTGCAGCAAACAATCAAGTTACTCATCCCTGCTGAACAGCGCTTCAATAAACTCTTGAGTCTGAAATGGGCGCAAATCCTCAATCCCTTCACCAACACCAATAAAACGAATCGGAATCTGGAATTGATCAGCAATGGCAAAAATAACCCCGCCTTTCGCGGTACCATCAAGCTTAGTCAGTGTAATCCCGGTCACCGGAGCAACTTCACTAAACAATTTTGCCTGACTCATTGCATTTTGTCCGGTGCCTGCATCCAGTGTTAACATAATCTCATGAGGTGCCGTATCATCCAGTTTCTTCATTACACGAACGATCTTTCTCAACTCTTCCATCAGATTACTTTTGTTCTGTAAACGACCGGCAGTATCTGCAATCACTACATCGGCACCACGTGCTTTTGCCGCTTCAATTGCATCAAAAATCACAGAAGCGCTATCTGCTCCTGTATGCTGGGCAACGACCGGTACATTATTACGCTGTCCCCAGACCTGAAGTTGCTCTACAGCTGCAGCACGGAAAGTATCCCCGGCAGCAAGCATTACTTTTTTACCTTCCGCCTGATACTGTCTGGCCAGTTTCCCAATGGTGGTTGTTTTACCAACACCATTCACACCAACCATCAGAATGACATAAGGCGTTTTGGTTTCATCGATCACTAATGGCTGCTCAACCTGAGACAAAATTTCCGCCATCTCATCTTTTAGCATAGCGTATAACGCTTCACCATCTTTTAGTTGATGACGTGTCGCTTTCTCAGTCAGGTTTTTGATAATCTTAACAGTTGTTTCCATTCCAACATCAGCAATTAACAACTGTTCTTCAAGCTCTTCAAACAGATCTTCATCGATCTTCTTACCTTTGAATAAGCCAAAAAATCCGGCACCAATATTTGCTTTCGTCCGGCTCAGGCCTCGTTTCAACCGAACAAAAAAACTTTCAGTCGGCTTAATTTGTTCCTGAACGATTTGTTCCTGAACGATTTGCTCCTGAATGACTGGCTTTTCATCAGCAGGTTCTTCATCCTTTTCATCTTCTTCAGACAAAACATCAGACTCTGCTTTCGTTAAAGCAGTTTCTGCTTCACAGACATCACGATCTGCAACAACAACTGTTTTATCACCGGAATCAGCACCTTCCGACTCTTCCACTTCAATCGTTTCAGCTGTTTCCTGCGCTTGTGACTCATTTGATTTTTCATGTTCAGATGGCTCATCACCAAAGCCAAGCCATGATAACAAACCACGTTTTTTCTTTTCTGTCATCTGGGAATATCCTGGATTTATATAATTAAAAACTTACAATTTCTCTGCCTGTTTATCTCTTCAAAGCCAGGTCATTCAATCATGACGCGACTTCTCCAGCCATCAAATCTGACAGAAGGCCTGAAAAAGGATGAACAAAGCAGTGAAAATTTACAATTCAACCTGTAAAATTTCCCGCAATATGTTCCTTCAACACAGAACACCACAAGCAGACTGATATAACCACATGATTTAACTGCTTGTTTTACATTATCTATACTTAAATCTCTACCTGACACTTTCATCAGATGAGTCATATTAACATTTTTTTTCGGTCAAAAAATCATGGGAAAACATCGCCACTCAACCAAACTACGCTCAAACAAGCCATCCGGTTTTATCCGGCTTATCAGTGGTGAATGGAGAGGAAGAAAATTACCGGTGCACAACGCAGAAGGGTTGCGTCCAACCACTGACAGAGTCAAAGAAACGTTGTTTAACTGGTTGTCTCCTGATATTCCACTATCCCGTTGTCTGGATCTGTTTTCAGGTTCAGGCAGTCTTGGATTCGAAGCGGCTTCCCGCAAAGCAAAGCAGGTCACCATGCTTGAACTCGATACCCAGGCATACAAACAGCTCCAGACCAATAAAGAAACTCTGTCAGCACATTCGGTTGATATCATTCAGGAGAACACGCTGAGCTATTTGGCCCGCCAACAGCCGGAAAAACCATATGACATTATCTTTATTGATCCTCCCTTTCGTCAGGGCCTTGCAGAGCAAGTCATCACACTTCTGGAAAACGGCCAATGGCTTGCAGGGGATGCACTTATCTATCTGGAAACTGAAAAAGAGTGGCAACCTGATGAGATACCGGCTCACTGGCAGCTTCACAGAGAAAAGACCGCGGGACAAGTCTGTTATCGTCTGTACCGGTATCATTAAACCATTCAGACAATCTTTGTCAGGCCAGTCAAACTAGCTGGCCATATAACTTTTCACGCCATCCAAAAACATCTGGGTTGACACCATGACCAACAATAGTCCCATCAGTCGTTCAATCGCTTTCAGCCCTCTCTCACCCAATATTTTATGAAAGAAACCATAGAACATTAAAATAAAAAACGTCCCAATCCATGCCAGGAACACTGCCAGTGACAATTCAAGTAATTGATCCGGATATTGAGAAGAAAGCAGCAAGAGAGAGGCGATAAGTGAAGGGCCTGCAATCATAGGAATCGCCATAGGAACAATGAAAGGTTCTTCACCTGCAGCCAGTCCCGTGATCGAACCTGCACTGGGAAAAATCATTTTGATGGCAATAATAAACAGAATGACACCACCGGATATACTGAGTGTTTCCGGCGACACATGCAGAAAGCCGAGGATATTCCTGCCAGCAAACAAAAACAGCATAAGAATTAACAAAGCAGCAATGAGCTCACGCAATAAAACGATCCGGCGACGCTTTGGGTCGAGGTGTTTTAAAATGGAAAGAACAACAGGTAAATTACCCAGCGGATCCATAATCAGAAACAGCATGGTCGCTATAGAAAAAATCTCCATAAAACACTTCTCAAACAAACAAAAAACAAGGGGCGCAGTATAGCAACCTCCCATGTACATTTCGATAATGATCAATCACGATATGTCTATATTTCTGGCGAGAATGTGAACATATCCCCAAACAGCCTGAAAATGCAGGTTTCAGTGAGACGGCTCCCCCAGATGCCTGGTGTATCAACTTGATTTATTATCAAAAAGCCCGGAATTTATCTCCGTCCGGCAGACTCAAAACCAGCCGGATTAAAATAACACTGAACCGGCAATACCCACGAGCGAGAGCTGATAGCCCAAAATCACCCACATATTAGCTGGATTCTGAGTCGTGTAAGCCTGATAAAGCATAACCCGGAAAGTAACCAGAGCCCAAAGAATGGCACCAGCAACACCCGTTCCGGCCTGAAACGAATGTGTCTGTAGCCAAAACTCACCAGCAGCCCAGACAAAATTTATCATTAACAACCCAATGATAAATACAGGCAAAAGTTTATGTTCAATGCGCGGCAACACTAAAAGAAACATCATCACACTCACCGCAAATATCGAAATTAACAGCCATATCTGAAGTGGATAAGAAACCCGCAGCCAGAATGTCAGGCTAAAACTGACAGATGTCAGAATGAAGGCCAAAAAAGACAGACGCTGGTGCGCGCACGTTAAAAACAGCCAGATAAACACCAAATATCCGCCTGAACCAACAATCCCCGATGATATAAAAGAAGAAATAACTGGCAACTGAGCCGTCGCACTCAGTAACAACAGTAAGGTACAACCAATTGATAGATAGAAAAAATATCTGGTTGTACGATCAACGCCATATGCTGTCAGGAAGAGATATCTGCCTTTTTCTCCCATACCAATTGATTCCCTGATAAAGAATTGAAGCCAGTTTAAATGCACGCTGACAGAAATCTACTCAAACTTATTAAAAATTCGAT
This sequence comes from Vibrio quintilis, assembly GCF_024529975.1. Taxonomy (GTDB): domain Bacteria; phylum Pseudomonadota; class Gammaproteobacteria; order Enterobacterales; family Vibrionaceae; genus Vibrio; species Vibrio quintilis. Next base: position 3,940,487 of record NZ_AP024897.1, read on the forward strand.
CTGAACAAAGTAATTGCCCTTTGAGAATCGACTTATATATCAATCAGCTTTCAAAGCAGATTTACTCTCATCATTAAATCATTGAAATAAGTTCTGACATAAAAACCGTACCATGCAGAGGCCTGATCAGATTCATCCGGTTAATCCGGGCTTTACACGGTGCAATAGCTTCTCAGGCAGTACCGGTGAATTGGTAAAAATGAAAATACGCCATAAAGAAAATCAAAGCTAACATACTGATTATAAATGTCACACTTGCCATAATAAACATGCTCACAGCAGATAAAACACTAATTTTATCCTTTCATTCCTATAACATAAGTCACAGTAGCTTTTTATACACTAAACACTGTTCACTAACGGATTCATAGAAGGAAGTGATAATTAATCTCAATTAAATTATAAAATAAAACCAGTTTCTTTAAATTGCCACCTTAATCTAATGTTTATCATACAAAACACACAAAAATAAGACACCCTTATTCAACACAAATAATTAACATTTAAAAGTACATATAAAACATACATTTAAATGTAAAAAAAGGATAAAAACAAACATCAGAACAATAGATAACCAACCAAAATTAGTAGCAAAGCATCACAAAAACAGGCCAAAACACTCGTACAGATTTGATTTTTTACCAATCAGAATAAAATAATTTGATCAAATGACAAAAATAATGCTATTCTGTATAACATAGTATCAGTTACTTAAGGAGCAGTGTTATGATCACATCATCTCAGAAGCAAGGGCTTGTCATGATCGCAGTACTTATCGGTTTGATGACACTGCCCATGATGTATTAATATTCAGAACAGCTTAACCAAATAAAAAGGCAGAGATTGAAATCTCTGCCTTTTTATTTAGGAAAATAACTCAGACTACGACGGAAGATGGACGGAAAGCACCTCCCAGTGCAGATAATAGAAAATGATCGCTAATAGCGTAATTAAGGTCATGAGTATAAAAGCAGTTCTCCAGATAAAACGATTACTACGGGGTACCAGTTCTTTCATACACGCATGATAGTCATCCAAAAAGTGTGAACAATCTTCGTGAGTATAGTTACTGACATCAACTAACTTTCTGCGCATACCGCTAATACGCTTTAATCTGACAACTGCATCATGTGGTAATCGCTCTTCACTACTCTCAACCAACTGCTCCAGACTCTCACCATGTGCATGGTATCGGACACGTAACAAATCTTCTAACTGATGTGTTCCCTGAACAACCTTATCAATCTCTGACATCACCATTCATCCTTTCGGCTTATTGATATACCCAAACAACCAGAAGGTTCAGTGTCCAGGTTGCTCAGGCTCTGTTCAATTATAATTCATCCTCAGGATAATGGATGTTCTCCAGCCACAAGTTTAAACCGACAGAGAGGCTGCGCTATTGATAGGTATTAACAATTGATTTGATTCAGATAACCAAATTTTCTTTTCATGAGCAGCAGTTATGATAGAGACAGTTTCCCGGAATACAGAGGTGTCACATGAAAACGAATATCATTGGTCTCGACAACACAATCAGTCAGAAGTTAGCGACCGCATTGAATCATCTGTTATCTGATTATCAGGTTTTCTATATGAACGTTCGCGGCTATCACTGGAACATCGAAGGCCCGGAATTCTTCGAACTCCATGCTAAATTCGAAGAAATTTATACAGATCTGCAGACTAAAATTGATGAAGTTGCAGAGAGAATCCTGACCTTAGGAAGTACACCGCTTCATACATTCAGTGATTACATTGCGGTCTCCGAAATACAGGAGCATAAACAGGCAACCAATGCCAAAGAAACGGTAACGGGTCTGGTTGCCGGACTCAACATTCTGGTTCAGCAGCAGAGAGAAATTCTGGCCATTGCCGGCGATGCTGACGATGAAGGGACTGCGGCTTTAATGAGTGATTACATTCGTGAACAGGAAAAACTGCTCTGGATGTTTAATGCCTGGCTTCAGTAAATGCCCGCAACACCCATGTTATTTACATCAGTGATCCACATGAAATGATCAGCGCAAACAGTGGAACCACCAGAACCCCGGCAAACTATCACTGCCAGTTTGCCGGGGTTCACCAAAAAAGTACCATAAAACAGAAGCTAAACGGCCCGTTGTACATGGTTACTCCAGCATAAAGCTTTATGTAAAAATAGGTTGACGTCTTCCAGTTGCAGGCCCAGTTTTCGACAGCCATATTCAAGCCCGTTCCAGTCCCCGGTTTCAAAGCACTCCTGCAAAAGCAGCAAATTTCCTAATGTGCCTTCCCGCCGGGATAATGCCCGCTTCACTGTTGACTGAAGCGGAAGCTGCTCCAGAAGATTTTCAATAGAAGTATCTAAAATAGCGTCAAGAACAGAAAGCAGCCCGACCAGAAAAGCCTGCTCCCTGTATTCACGAAACATAGGGTGAGCGGACATCAGCTGACAAAACTGCGCCCGCTGTAAAGATAACCGGTACAGCTCCTTTGGTTTATTCACCGCAATATAAGACGCCGCTGTCAAAGAGACAAAAGACTTTAACTTATCTTGCCCTAAATAAATTAACGCCTGACGAAAAGAGGAAATACCATCGCTGATCCGATCGGAAAGCAGGTTCACAAAATGCAAGAGTTTATAGGACAGAGTCACATCGGTTGCAATAATCTGCTCCACCCGATCGTAGTTTATCTCTGGCCGGCAAACTTCATGGAACAAACTCATTGCAGTCACTTGCTTTGGCCCGAAGTAACGTTTCTTGATTAATTCCGGCTTTTTAAAATAATATCCCTGAAACAAAGAAAAACCGGCTTCTTTCGCAAAACGAAACTCCTGCTCCGTTTCTACCCTTTCCGCCAGAAAGCGACACTTGCATCCATCAGTCAATCGTTCTTTCACAATATCGCAGGCCGCCTGAATTCCTAAAGCCATGACATCAAGCTTTACAATATGTATGTAGGGTAAAAAGCGCTCCCACTCAGGCGAATAAGCAAAATCATCCAGTGCGAGCATATAACCTTGCCGGTTCAGATCCTTAATGACTGACAGTAGTTCATCGCTCGGCGGACAGGTCTCTAATATCTCAATAACGACGGCATCTTTAGGTAAGGCAAAAGGCAAACGACGAATCAGACTTTTATACGGGAAGTTAATAAAACAGCGGGCTCTGCCATGTTCTGAACTCTTGCCGATAGCTGTCAGGTTTTCAACCACCAGCCGGTAAGTTGCCCGTTCAGAATTCACATGTGCGGGAAACGCATTCGATTCACCGTCACGAAATAAAAGTTCATACCCAAGTGTGACACCTTTTTTATTCAGAATTGGCTGTCGGGCAACATATGTATAGTATTGCATTAATAAAACCCTACGCTTTCGCAACTGCGAGTAAAGCGCCACATCCAAAAAAAGCGGAACCAAAAACTTTATTTAACCGGCACATCATTTTATCAGACTTCACCCACCGCCCCATCCGGGCAGCCATTGCGGTATAAAAGACCATCACCAGCGTATCTATCACGACTGTCGTGATACCTAAGATGACCAGCTGTGGTAAATGCGGAGATTCCGGCTCAATAAACTGAGGAAATAATGCAACGAGGAAAACTATCGATTTAGGATTCGTCAGATTGATCAGCATCGACTTGTAAAGCATTGTTGGAGGGGGACTCAGATCTTTGGGATGGCTCACAACAAAATGCGAAGTATCCCGCCATTTCTGAATACCAAGCCAAATAAGATAGGCCACACCAATCCATTTAATCACAGCAAACGCCATGGCCGATTCAGCAACCAGCGCGCCGATCCCGGCGCCAACAAAAACAATATGAAATGTGAGTCCCAGCTGCAAACCAAGGATAGAAATCAATGATTTCTTCATCCCATAAGTCAAACCATTAGTGATAGAATTTACAGCTCCGGATCCCGGAGATAGGCTAAAAATCACTGCGGTTGCAATATATGCCAGCCAAACGTGTAGATCCATTGATAATTCCTCTATATTAAAATACGCTGGTAAATCCTGGCGCCAGATGACACTGCCACTGAGTTGTATAATGATGAACCAACATGCGATGCCACCTTCTTCTTATACTCAAGAGTCTCTCTTTGAGCAAGCTATCAATAAAGACATTCTAACCTTATGGCAAAAACGGGAAGAAGGAAAAGTCACAGCATTCGATAATAAACAAATTTACTGGTGTCGCCTGACCCACCCCAAACATAAAAAAATGGTCTTTATTCTCAATGGCCGGGGAGAGTCAGTCCTGAAATATCAGGAAGTATTCTTCGAGCTTTATCATCAGGGTTATGATGTCTATTCCCTTGATCATCGTGGTCAGGGATTATCTGATCGCCTCACTGACAATAAACAAATTGGATATGTCAGAAGCTACGAAGATTATATCCTTGATATATCATATGTTCTGGAACAATTTTCACATCTGGAATACCAATATCGTTTCTTATTGGCCCATTCAATGGGTAGTGCGATAGCTGCACGATATATTCAAACGCATCCGCACCATATATTCCATGCAATGGCGATGTCTGCGCCGATGATCGGTTTAAATGTTCCTTTACATTTACGGCCGGTTATCCACCCGTTAGCCCGGTATCTTGCCAGCCGGGATACTGGCTCCGACTATGCACCAGGATATTCTGCATACGAAAATAAGCCCTTCGAAGGTAATCCGCTCACCCATAGCAGAGTACGGTATCAATGGTTTCGTAATCTGTATGAACAACATCCGGAAATAAAAATCGGCGGCCCCAGCAGTCACTGGGTCTGGCAAACTTTAATTGCGCTCAAGCAATGTCACAGGCAAATACGCAGAATCAATCTGCCGACACTGATTCTTCAGGCTGGCAGCGATACTCTTGTGAATAATGCTTCACAGGTAAAGTTTTACCATAAACTTTCTCAAACGAACCCACGCAGTAAATTAACCGTGATTCACGGCGCAAGACATGAATTACTGTTTGAATCAGATCAGTATCGAAGCCAGACTCTCAACGAAATTATCCGTTTCTTTGACACCTGCAGGCAGGAAAGTTAACGCTTTTCCTGCGATCTTCAATTCCGATAATGGGCAAAAGAGGAAATGAACAAGAATACATTTACCCTCTTTTTCCCCTTTATGTTTGCGTAGAATATCTTACAAAATACTCAGTTCCCGAAACTGTGGCTGAATTCAGGTCATACCAGCGTATGCTTAGAGCAGTCACCCACCATTGAGGATGTTATGACATCAACCAACAAAGAGATTCACATTGTTGCCTCTGATCTTGATGGCACGCTTCTCGCCCCTGATCACAAGCTCAGTCCGTATACCAGGAATACGCTCAAAACCCTTCATCAAAATGGGTTCACTTTTGTTTTTGCAACCGGACGTCATCACGTTGATGTGAGTGGAATTCGTAAAATGGCTGGTATTCCGGCTTATATGATCACATCCAATGGTGCACGAATTCACGATCCGGATGATCAACTCATGTTCAGCAGTAATGTACCGGAGAATCTGATTCCGGCGATTATTCAGGTTCTCAGTCATGATGAAGATATCTTTATCCATCTTTACCGTCATGATGAATGGTTGATCAGCCATGAAGATCAAAGATTGAAAGATTTTCACAATGAGTCTGGCTTCAGCTACCGGCTGTTTGATGTCAACAATCCACCTCTGGATGGCGTGTCCAAAGTCTTCTTCACGCATAAAAACAGAGATCATGACATTTTGACAACGTACGAAGAGAAACTGAATCAGCAATTTACGAATCAGGTCACGGTTGCTTTTTCCAGTCCCTGGTGTCTTGAAGTCATGGGGCCAGGCATTTCCAAAGGACACGCTCTCGACGTTGTCGCTCAGTCACTGAACAAATCACTCGACGATTGCGTCGCCTTTGGTGATGGTATGAACGATATAGAGATGCTGACAATGGCCGGAACCGGCCTGGTGATGGAAACTGCCCATGAAAAAGTCATGGCCGCTCTGCCCGAAATCCAGAGAATCGGCAGCAATGAACATGACTCAGTCGCCCGCTATCTGGAAGCAAACCTGCTGACCATAGCGGACTGTATTGCTTAATACTGAAACAATCGCGGGGTTCGGGCACCAGCTCAGATACCCCGCGGTCTGTATCAGATTTCTCAACCAACCTGAATTAACCCGCCATCCGCATAGATTTCACGAAGAAGCTTCTTGTTAATTTTACCCACCGGAGTTTTAGGTAACTCTCCGGTAAAATGAATCAAATCAGGAATTTTAAAATCAGCCAGCCCTGACTGATGAAGAAACTTTTTCAACACAACCGGCCGGAGATTTTCCTCACCCCGCTTGACAACAACGGCACAGCTTCGCTCTCCCAGAAAATCATCCGGAACCGCGATTAAGGCAACATCGTGAACCTGCGGATGCCGCAGCAACAGATTCTCAATCTCTTCGGCCGCAATTTTTTCTCCACCCCGGTTGATTTGATCTTTATCCCGCCCGGTGACGATCAGGTTCCCCTCTTCTGTCTGGCGCACAATATCACCAGTCCGGTAAAAACCATCCGCAGTGAACGATCTGGCATTATGCTCCGGAGCACGAAAATACCCCCGAATCGTGTACGGCCCCTGCGTCAGCAGCAGCCCTTCTTCCCCCGGAGGAACATCCCGCCCCGATTCATCCACAATCCGGATCTGATCACGGGAAGAAATCGGTCGCCCCTGCGTTTGATAAACCTGCTCAGGCGGATCATCCAGACGGGTATAATTCACCAGCCCTTCAGCCATGCCGAATACCTGTTGCAAGCGGCAATTCAGTTTCTCCGGTAGTCTGCCTGCGGCCGTAGCACTGAATTTTGCGCCGCCGACCTGCACTATCTCAAGGCTGGAAATATCACTTTCAGTCTTATCAGCAAGCTCCATCCAGAGTAAAGCCAGAGGAGGCACCAAAGGAACAAAGTTAACCCGGTGTTTCTCTATCAGTTTAAAAGCTGCACCCGGTGATGGGTCTGCCGCCATCACGACACATCCACCGGCAAAAAATACACCCAGAGCACCCGGAGAGCTCATCGGATAATTATGGGCAGCAGGCAAAACACACAAAAACCGGGTTTCAGGCTGAATGCGACAGATATCAATACTTCCGACAACACTATATGCGTAATCACGATGTGTTCTGGGAATCAGCTTTGGTGTGCCGGTCGTCCCGCCGGATAACTGAAAGAAAGCCACATCATCCGGCTTTGTCGCAGGTGTAACTTCATCAAATGGCCCGGTACCTGTCAGCTGATTTAACGCAACAAACCGCTCATCCTCAATACGAACCTCTCCTGTCACGATGATCCATTGAAGTAACGGACACGTTCCGGCAACAGCCAACGCCTGTTTTTGATAATCAAAGCCAGCCGGACTGCCATCGGTCAGGTAAGCCTTTGCCTGAGTATGCTGACAAAAATAAGAGATTTCCTGGTGGCGATGTGCAGGTAACGCCATCACCGGGCGAATGCCATTTTGCAATAAAGCAAAAAAACAAAAATAAAATTCAGCGATGTTTGTCATTTGCAAAATAACAGAATCACCGGGCCTCAACCCAAGTTTCAGCAGCCCGTGAGCAATCCCCGTAATTTTATCCCGCATTTCCCGGTAAGAAAAAACAGAGTTTCCACAGATAATTGCCGTGTTATCACCAAAGTTGTCCACAGATTTATCAAGGTAATCAACCAAGGTTTTCTGCTGCCAGCAACCACTTTCCAGATATTGTTCAGCAAGGGAGTCAGGCCATGGCGTAAAATCTTGTTCCATATTCATTCTCAGGCCACCAACATATCTTCCAGTTCGATCCCCGCAGCAGAGAGAATCGTCCCCATTTTGGCGCCGGTTTCATGCAATTCACTTTCCGGTCTGGACTGCGTCACAATCCCCGCCCCGGCATAAACTTTCATCAGCCGCTTATCCACTTCTGCGCAACGAATCGTCACCACCCACTCGCCATTACCACGGGCATCACACCATCCAATCATGCCGGTGAAATATCCCCGGTCATATTGTTCTATATCGCAAATAGCTTCATAGGCCGGCTGACGGGGAAATCCACATACAGCAGGCGTCGGATGTAATTCAGATGCAACCTGCAAAACACTGATCTGCGGATTCACAGCATGACCTTCCAGGCGGGTCGACAAATGCAGCATTGAGTTGGTTTCAATCACAGATGGAACCATCGGCGTATACAGATTATGACAGTGCTGACTAAGTACCCGTTCAACTTCCTCCACAACCAGCTGGTGTTCATGAAGCTCCTTGGTACAGTTCAGTAAATACTGCCGTTCCTGCTCATCTTCAGCCTGACTTGCAGCTCGTGGCCGGGAGCCTGCCAGCGGATTGGAAGTCACATGTGCCCCCCTTTTGGCAACCAGTAATTCCGGGCTGGCTCCAATCATACTCCGCCCGCCATTCAGACTTGCCGAAAAAGTATACCCGCAGGGATTGACCTTCAGCAGGTTTCTCAGCAAACAGGACCGATCAATCTCTTTCTCTGACTCAATTTCAATCGATCTGGACAACACAACCTTTGATAATTCTGAACTGGAAAAACGATCCAGCGCATCCATCACGCCTTGCTTGTACTTTTCACCGGACGGAGAAGAAACCAGCATAGCCTTCGATTTAGCCGGTTCACTTTGATACAGCGCCCTTGGTGTTCCCGACGCGTATAAACGCTGCGGAACAATAAACCGGGTCGGATTACCCTCGCTAAAAGGAACGAGTCCGAAAAGAACCGGATTATCCACCTCACTTTTTTTTGCCCTGTTCAGTAACTGTTGCGCTTTTTCAGCCAGTTCTTTGAAGGGAATCACCTGTTCGAGTGACTGTTCAACCCCGGTACCAAACAATGTATTGGCGGGCGATGAAAAAAAGAACGGACACTCTTCAAACGAATGGTTTGCTATCATTTCATCCATGTAGTCGTAGCCAATCACTTTACGCTTCATCACAGATTCCTCTTTACCAGTTGCCTGCGTTGTTTAAGTCCATACCTCTTGCGAAATAAATATAGACATCATTTCATTTGAGAATACGAACAATTATCATTAATATTCCTTTAATAAACAAATACCATATTTTCTGTATCAGGGAAATCCTTTCTTTATCCGATACAGGCGATCCGTATTTCCGGACATTGAACTAAAAATGGAAAACAATCATGAGCGATAACCTGAACCATAAAACAATCCTTCTTACCGGTGCCGGAGGCGGCATTGGCTTCGCAGTTCTCAAACAACTTCTCCACAATAACGCCCGGGTGATTTCGACAGATATCAGCCTTTCAGCGCTCAAAGAAAAAAACCAAAGTCTTCTCAAAGACTATCCCAATCAACTCATTTGCCATGAACTCAACCTGGCTCATCACGCAGAAATCAATGGACAGATTGCACACTGGGACTCTGAATATGGCCCGATCGATCATCTGATCAGTTGCGCCGGTTTACTCCACGTTCATCCACTGACAACTATGCCCGTCAGCAATATTCAGGAAATATTTGAAGTGAATGTTTACGGGACTGTTGCCCTGATGCAGGCGATCGGAAAAAAAATGGCTGAGCGCCGGCACGGCAATATGGTCATCATTGGCTCTAATGCCGCCAATACTCCCCGTGCAGGCATTGGTGCATATGCCGCTTCAAAATCTGCGCTGCATATGATGGTGAAATGTATGGGTATGGAACTCGCCCCACACGGTATCCGTTGCAACATTGTCAGCCCGGGTTCAACACGGACCGAAATGCAGGCGCAGTTGTGGACAGAAAATTATGGCGAATCTGAGGTCATTGCCGGCAACGCAGAACATTTTCGCCTTGGTATCCCACTCGGCAAAATCGCAGAACCTGACGATATTGCCGGTACAGTCCTGTTCCTGCTTTCCGACGCTGCAAACCATATCACTTTGCATGATTTAAGAGTTGATGGTGGCGCTACACTTGATCACTAAGCACTTGTCTGTATAATCCATAAAACTGATAATAAAATTAATAATCATTATCATTTACATGTATGGATAAATATATTTCTTCAGCAGTGGTTGCAATCACATCGGCAACCCTTATCGCTTGCAGTCATTCGCCTCAACAACCCGAATTACTGCAAACCTATCAGTTTGACCAGCAACAGGAGATCATACTGCCATTATCGGCAGGACAGTACATCAGGGGCAATATACAAAGTCTGGTTCCCCTCAATGAAGCCAGTATCCTTAACCCACAGAATCAGATCATCAAGTCATTGCTCAAAACCGGGCAGCGGGAAGGTGAAATATTCTGGAAGGTTGAGACAAGCGGAAGTTACCGGCTCAGATTGCAGACAAATACCCCGGAAAAAGCCTCGGTTCAGGTGCATTTATATGGTCTGCCCCTGAAAGCGAATCAGTCTGTAAATCCACAGGATGTAATCACCAGTCCGTTACTTTTAAAAGCCGCAGCGGGCATCGAAAAAAAGCGGCCAGAAGCTGAACCGGATTTCTGGCAGAAGATCCGGCAGCAGGGAACGCCGCTCCTCGAGCCACAGCCGGACGGAAATGCCCTGTTGACCTTTTTATGGCGTGGTAAAGCAGATAACGTCCGGATTTTAGGCGCACCATACGACGGTCACGCTTATATGTCACATTTAGCAAACAGTGAAATCTGGTATAAAACCTATACCATTCCTGACGGCACCCGTTTTTCTTACCGCCTGGCACCGGATGTCCCTCAGATCGAAGAAAATCAATGGCGCGAGCAGCGTCAGGCTGTTCTGGCAACTGTCGGCCCGGACCCTCTGAATACGTCCCATTTTGCCGGCGATGACATCCGGTTTGGTCAGGCATCCACGATCACTTATGGTCAGGCTCCCGATGATAAATACACCCGGCAGAGCAATTCACCACAGGGAAACACTCAACAGTATCAGTTTTTCAGTCAACTGTTGGGAAACAACCGGAAGATCACAGTGTATGAACCGGCAGCCCAACAGCCGCTTCCTGCAGATGCCCCGCTGCTGATTCTGTTTGATGGCGATGATTATCTGTCCAAAGTACCAACACCCACTATTTTGGATAACCTGATTGCAGCACATCAAATTCCGCCGATGCGGGCAGTTTTCATCCATACCCCTTTACCCAGTTTAAGGTCAAAAGAGCTGCCGCCCAATCCGGTTTTTGCTGATTTCATGGCAACAGAACTGATGCCGTGGTTGCATCACTCACTCGGTATAACTCCTTCAGGAGAAGATACTGTGCTGACCGGCTCCAGCTTTGGCGGACTCGCCTCTTTATATGTCGCCACCCGCCATCCTGAAACGTTCGGGAAAGTACTCAGTCAGTCCGGTTCATTCTGGTGGGGGCCGGATAAAGCTCATCCGCAATGGTTAACAGCACAGCTTCGTCAGCAGCCAAAACTGCCCATTCAAATCTATATGAATGCAGGTCTTTTCGAAACAAAACCTGAGTTTGCCAATATCTTACAAACCAACCGGGCACTTTATCAGGTGCTGAAAACGAAAGGCTATCCGGTAATGTTTGAAGAGGTAGCCAGCGGACATGACTATTTTAGCTGGCGGGTCACAATCGCCAACGGACTCATCAGGTTATTCAGTCACCAAAGTGATGAGACATCGCAGCAGATCAGCGATGAATAGTGATCATACATATCACCAGATCAAAAAAAGCAGATAAGTTATAAAAACAAAACAAGGAGACGTATGAAATACCTCAAATTGAGTTATGCAGTGGCCATAGCACTACTCAGCCATTCTGTTTTCGCAGAAACCCCGCAAGAGACGAATCCGGAGGATGTCATGGTTGTGACTGCAACCACGAATGCAGTTTCAATACAGGAAGCCCCAGCTTCCGTTTCTGTGATTACCAATAAAGAACTCAATCGCCTGCCAGCAACGGATATTTCCGCGGCGCTTGAAAATGTTGCCGGTGTCAATATCTCCAAAAGTACCGGGAGTGAACCAAAGATTATTATCCGCGGGCTGCATAATAGTAACTCCGCAAATGGCAACTATACGCTGCTGCTGATTAATGGCCGTCGTATCAGTTCTGGTGAAACAGTCATCCGTGGGGCCGGGTTTGACCTGTCTTCTATTCCGATGAGTGCGATTGATCATATCGAAGTGGTTCGTGGGCCGATGTCATCAATATATGGCAGTGAAGCTCTCGGCGGGGTCGTGAATGTGATCTTAAAACAACCGGCTGAAGATACACGGGTTTCCGGTACACTCACCTACAGCAAACCCGGTGATAATCATGCCAGCGGCGTCGCACCCGATGCAGATGGCGAACTGAAAAATGCCAAAGGTTTTATCAGCGGTACGCTGGTTCCGGATACACTTTTGTATACAGCCTCACTTGATGTCAGTAACAGAGATGGCTGGTATCCGGATGATGCCGGCGATAACTTTTCTCCATTAGCGGAACAGAAACGGACCGGTCTGAATACTGGCTTGACCTGGCTGGCATCAGCGCAGGATAAAGTGTTGCTGGACTTAGGCTACACCCATGATCACCGGCGGGAAATTGATACTTCGGCCAGCAAATGGGACAACATCTACGATAGTAAAAAACTGACCGGTAATCTGGGCCATCAACGCCAGTGGAACTGGGGTACAACCGATATCAGCTATTTCTACGAACATGCTAAAGTTCATGAAAACAATTCCCATCCGCTGGTTGCTGAAACTGATATGACTCAGAGTAATCATACATTCAATGGCAAGGCTTCCCTGCCAGTTCTGTCAAATCAGATGCTAACCACGGGGTTTGAGACGGCTTATACAAATATCGACAATGATCGGGATTATTCTGATGATCGTTCCGTGACACAAAATGCGTTTTACCTGCAGGATGAGCTGGGCATCACAGAGACACTAAAACTGACACTCAGCGGCAGATATACACACCATAACCAGTTTGGCAGCAACTTCAGCCCACGTGCTTATATGGTTTTTGATGCAACGGATAATCTGACGCTAAAAGGCGGTTATGGAGAAGGCTTTAAAGCCCCCACCATTTTCCAGTCATCCAACGATTTCTCTCTTATCAGCTGCGGCGGGCGCTGCTACCTGATCGGTAACCCCGACTTAGATCCGCAAACCTCAAAAACTTATGAGATGACGGCTTTCTATCATCAGGATAGCTGGCAAGTTCAGGTCACAGGATTTTTTAATAAAATCGAAGACATGATTGACCGCGATCTGGAGAACCATGTCGGCAGCAGCAGCGATGGAAAGTATCTGATTCACTACGTCAACATTGATGAAGTTGAAACAAAAGGATTTGAATATGAAGGAGAATTCGACCTGAGTGAAGACTTCTATCTGACCACAAATGCTACATATACCAGAGCAATCGATCAGTCAGATAAATCAGAGATAGCCTATACACCAAGATGGCTGGCAAATGCGAATCTTCACTGGTATGCCAGCGAGAACCTCAGTCTGTTTACCGGCATCAACTATACAGGCCAACAAAAAGACAGCGACGGAAACTCTCTTAGTGCATACGCTGTCTTTACGTTGGGTGCCAGCTATCAAATCAATGACCAGTGGCAGATCAAATCCGGCATAACCAACCTGTTTGATAAACGTCTTGACCATACCGATCAGGATTATGAAGAGACAGAAACAGGCCGGACTTACTATATGATGCTTAGTTTTGATATGTAAAATTGCTTAACCAGATAACACAGGCACCGCTTGTGTTATCTGCCATTTTCCAGTTCAAGGATTGTACGCCACTGATCTTCCGTCACCGGCATTACCGATAATCTGTTGCCTTTCTTCACCAACGGCATCTCCGCCAGCTCAGGGATGTTTTTCATCACCGCCAGCGGAATAATTCGCTCTGTTTTACGCACAAACTCAATATCCACCATGATCCAGCGGGGATTTTCCGGGGTTGATTTTGGGTCATAGTAGTCACTTTCCGGATCAAAAGCGAAATGATCCGGATAAGCAGTTTTCACCACTTTCGCAATCCCGGCAACACCAATCTGCTTGCAGGAAGAGTGATAAATCAACACTTCATCACCTAATTGGATCTCATCACGCATCATGTTTCGTGCCTGATAATTTCGCACACCTTCCCAGCAGGAACGTTGCTGCTCACGCAATGTTTCAATCGAAAAAGTATCCGGTTCTGTTTTGAATAACCAATAAGCCATGAGTCTCTGAATGAATAATTTTTGATAAGGTAAGTTTAACGGGAGTTGTCTGCGAAATGAAACAATCGTTCAAAGTCACAATAAATGAACGAAGAGCAGCAGAAAAAAGCGGATAATGATTCAAAGTAAAAATCCGCCTTCTTAGAAGGCGGCTTTGGTTTACAGCCCCCTGAAAGGGAGCATTCTCGCGCTGTTAGTTCATCTTCAACTCTAACTGCGCCTCGTATTCTTGATCTTTCTTATCTTGGTGTCTGACGTAACGTCTGATGATTTCTTCATTTACGCCAACCGTATCGACAAAGTAACCTCTTGCCCAAAAATGATTTCCCCAGAGCTTCTTTCTTATATGCGGGAATTTGTTAAACAACCGGATTGCCGAACGTCCTTTCAACATCCCCATCAACGTTGAGATAGACACTTTTGGTGGAACTATCACAACCAGATGAACATGATCTTGCTGAACATTTAGTTCCAAGACCTCGCAATCTTTCATATTGCATAAAATATAGATTGAGCGATAAAGCTCCTTACCTACGTTACCTTTCAGGATCTTGAATCTGTATTTCGGCGTCCAAACTATATGGTATTTACAACGCCAATAGACATGTGATGAACTTCTATAGTCGCCCATGTTTTTTGTTTCCTCTTACTTGTGGTGAATAAGAGGTTTACTTCTAACATGGGCATTTCTTCGGGCAATAGCCCCAAGGTTCAATCACCACCGCCCAAGGCGGTGGTTTAGGGATGACAATAAAAAACCCACTCCGAAGAGTGGGCTTTGAAGACAGAAACCGAAAGCTGATTAAGCTTCGATTGGCTTACGCCAGTCATCAGCACCAGAAGTACCACAGTTGTTGTGATCCCAGGTGATTTTACGGTAAGTCAGAGAAACCGTAACGTTCTGAGTGTAGTCAGAATCAGCTGGGTTTTGACAGTGTGGCATTGCACAA
This sequence comes from Vibrio quintilis, assembly GCF_024529975.1. GTDB lineage: Bacteria > Pseudomonadota > Gammaproteobacteria > Enterobacterales > Vibrionaceae > Vibrio > Vibrio quintilis. The sequence continues at coordinate 3,955,607 of NZ_AP024897.1, forward strand.
TCGATATCAACGATTGTTGCGTTTTCCAGTGTTGTCGTGAAGAAGTTTTCTTGCTTACCTTCGATAGAAGTACGGTACCATTTCAGAGTTACTGAAGGCAGTTTTTCACCAGAAGTTAATGCGTTATACAGCAGAGGAACTGCTTTGTTCAGGTTCACTGTGAACTTGAATGGTTTGTGAACACGTTGACCAGCAGGCTGACCAGACTGAGGATCAGTTGGGACAGTCACGATGTGATCAAACTTTTGAACCAGCATCTCATCTTCGTGACCTTCAACATATGCGTCACCGATAGAATCTGCAGTACATGCACCTGATGTAATTGAACCCTGAGTTTCGCCTTCAATCGCGATATAACATGGAGTTGGCATTCTAAAATTCCTTAATTTTTAAACATTTATATAAGCAACAAGTGCTTTGGTCTTGCTCTTGTATAGAGCAATGGTTGTGCCAACATGGTCATTCATTAAAAAACAATTACTTATATTTATATTCTGATTAATACAGGCAAGATCTTGCTCAGAGGCGAGCAAAAAGTTGCCCGGCGAGCAAGATCTTGCCCGGCATTTATGGGACCAGCATCACAAAACACAGCAAAATAAACAACAAGTTTTATATAGATTATGATGAGCTGAATAGCAGAGAAAACCCCGATAATCGCTGAGAAAAACCAGATAAAAATTTTTTCTGTAAATAAAATGGCATCATGTTCAAAAAAACACCACACCTGTAAAATAAATTGCATAAGTTCATATTATGATGACCCGCACCTCAAACAATTCAAATTACAGGTAAATAATGAAAAAAATAGTAGTACTCTTAACAGGATTATTTTTTGCACTCAACGTCATGGCACAATCCGGCGTCTTCCCACAGAAGACATTTGATGAACTTAGCTATGGCTTGTATTGGTTCGGTGCAGATAACCAATATGAGAAAGCAGATGAAACCACACAAAGCGGCTCCACTTTTTTTGACCCTTCTAAACCGACGCTGATTTTTATTCATGGCTGGCAACCTTTTAAGATGGCGAAACAAGAACGATTTGTTTTCCATAATACTGATGGTGACTATCCTGACATCGACCTTGCCAACTTGTGGATTACTCAGGGATACAACATCGGCGTTTTATACTGGGACCAGTTCGCTGATGAAGGTAATGTAAGAAGTGCAGAAGCAAAAATCTGGACTGCAACCGGAAAGCATGACATGCGCTGGAGAAACAGCCACGGAAAATATCATGACGGGCCGGATCAGAATGTCACTGAATTGCTTTTGTCTGAATATCTGACAGGTATGGCAAACTATACCGGTCATGATATCCGTATCGCCGGACACAGTCTGGGAAATCAGCTGGCGCTGCGCCTGACCGAAGAGCTGGCGAAATTATCAGATCAGGGAGAAATTGACGCGTCACTTGTTCCACAACGCGTTTCTCTGCTGGATGCTTTTTATTCCAACTTGCCTAAAAGCTATCTGAATTACAAATGGATTGGCAAAGTCATCCGGGATATTGCCAAAGACCTGAAAAGCCACGGCATTGCGATTGATTCATACCGGACATCTCTCGTCACTTCAAATCCTTTAGTTGGTGATGAAAACCGTAAGTTAATGAACGCTATCGCTTTTACCGAACTCAAAACCAAATTCTTTGACCAAACGCAAATCGCAGCAAAACACAGTGCTTCTATCTGGCTGTATCTGTGGTCAGTCATCTATCCGACTCCGCCAGTAACGGATAACTCTTTACCAGGACTGTCTGCATCTTCAACGAATGACGAAGTGAAACAGTGGATGGCGACAAGCGATCACCTGATCCAGAATGAAGGGGGCAACACCAAAGAACCACAAGATAACGTTTATGAAACTGCACCAGCGTTATAATTAATCCTGCGCAAAGCATAAACACAGACCCGGATTCAGCTTCCCTGATTCCGGGTCATCTTTTTCGTAGCACAGATAAATACCGGCATGAGCAAATACTGAATTTATCCAAACAGCCTGAAGATGCTGGCTTCAGGTTGCTTGGGTATATGACAAATAAAATAATTCTGCTCATCTTCAAACTTCCACAAATATATAAAACAAATTTCATATTGTTCATATTATGATGAATGTTCATTTTATCGACGACAGAATAGGTGAACAATGAAAAAAATAATCATATTAATGACCGGATTACTCTTTGCTCTCAATGTCATGGCAAAAGTCGGGGTATTTCCAAAAGAAGATTTTGACAAGCTGAGCTATGGCCTGTATTGGTTTGGCTCGAATAACCAATATGAAAAAGCCGGTGATACAACTAAGGATGGTTCTTCTTATTATGACCCTTCTAAGCCGACCTTAATTCTGATTCATGGCTGGCAGCCTTTCAGGATGAATAGTTATGACCGGTTTGTATTTCATGAATCAGGTGAAGGCAGTACTTATCCTGATATCGATCTGGCTAACTTATGGATAAGTCAGGGTTATAACATCGGCGTATTTTACTGGGATCAATTTGCCGATGAAGCAAATGTAGACAGTGCTGAAGCAAAAATCTGGACCGCGACAGGTAAACATAACATGCGCTGGAAAGATGGCAATGGAGATTACCATGACGGGCCGGATAAAAATGTCACCGAGTTGTTGCTGTCGGAATATCTGGCAAGTATGGCCGGTTATCAGGGAAAAGGCAGCGATATCCGTATTGCCGGACATAGTCTGGGAAATCAGCTTGCTCTGCGTCTGACTGAAGAACTGGCAAAGCTATCCGATCAAGGAGAAATCGCGCAAAATCTTGTTCCGCAACGGGTATCATTGCTGGATGCATTCTATTCTAACTTCGGGAAAAGTTATCTGAATTCAAAATGGGTTGGTGAAGTCGCAAGAGATATCGTAAAAGATCTGAAGAAGCGTGGTGTTGCCATCGATTCTTACCGGACTTCAACGGTTGTATCTACCATTTTTGCCGGCGATGAAAACCCTAAACTGCATAATTCAGTTGCATTTGTTGAGCAAAAAACCAAATTCTTCAATCAAACGCAGGTTGCAGCGAAGCATAGCGCCGCTATCTGGCTTTACCTCTGGTCGATTATTTATCCTACACCATCGGTCACAGACAATACGTTACCAGGCTTATCAGCAACATCTACCAATGCTGAAGTGAAACAATGGATGGCAACCACAGATCATCTGATTCAGATTGAAGGTGGCACAACCAAAGAACCCCAGGATAATGTCTACAAAACAACATCTGCATTGTGATGGATAACATACAATGTGCTATTCAGCCGGGGCTGGAAACAGTCCCGGTATTCCGGATCAAAAAGACGTCGGTTTTCAGCACTCAATGGGTATCATTTCTTGCCTGAATATTTCAGCGATATAGTCCAAAACCTCGAAGCTTTGTTCCCGCTGAAGCGCTTCCAGCCAGATGGAACCGCTATAGTGCTCTGCTTTCAAAAACAGCGAAGTGCCTTCAAAATCAATCAGCCAGGTATGTAAATCCGCATCGGTTTGTTTTTCTTTGATATGCGCAGAGAGAAGAGAAACCAGGGTTTCTCCCAGTGACGGAAAAGAGTCAAAATCGAAATCCGGGGTTGCGAGGATCAGGACACCGTCATCCCGCAGGTATTCAGCCAGACAAAATTTAACCATGATACGTTAAATGCTCCTGAATCAGATCCAGAAACGGATCGGCATATTTTTCCAGCTTGCGCTGCCCGACACCATTGACAGCAAGCATCTCACCATAAGAAGTTGGCAGAATCTCAGCCATATCAATCAATGTGGCATCACTGAAAACAACATAAGGTGGAATGTCATCTTCATCTGCAATCGACTTTCTTAGTTTCCGGAGCTTGGCAAACAACTGACGATCATAATGTTTGCTGGCGAGTTTCTCCGATTTTGAAGACCGGTTTGCCATATCCAGACGTGGAACAGCCAATTCAAGTTCAACTTCTCCACGAAGCAGTGGCCGGGCTTCTTCCGTCAGTTGCAGCGTCGAATTCCGGGTGATGTTTTGCTGTAAAAAACCTTTGTGAATCAGCTGCCGGAATATACTCACCCAATAATCATGGCTGTGATCCCGGCCAAGACCATAAGTCGATAGCTGATCGTGTCCGTTTTCCCGGATACGGCTGGTTTGCATTCCCCGCAATACTTCAACCACATAGCCGATCCCAAAACTCTGATTTACCCGGTAAACGCAGGATAAGGCTTTTTGTGCCGCTTCAGTCGCATCAAAACGTTTGGGAGGATCGAGGCAAACATCACAATTCCCGCATGGCTGCTTCCGGAGCTCACCAAAGTAATGCAGCAACACCTGACGGCGACATGTTTGTGCCTCTGCAAAGGCTGTCATCGCATTTAGTTTATGCGTTTCCACCAGCTTTTGCTGACCTTCTGGTTTCTCATCCAGCATCCGGCGCAGCCAGTTTATATCAGATGGATCATACAACATGACAGCTTCAGCAGGTAATCCATCTCTGCCGGCACGGCCGGTCTCCTGATAGTAAGATTCAATATTACGTGGAATATCAAAATGCATCACAAAGCGGACATTGGACTTATTGATTCCCATGCCGAAAGCCACAGTTGCAACCACAATCTGAACATCATCCCGCTGGAAAGCTTCCTGCACATAAGTACGTTCTTCCACATCCATGCCGGCATGGTAACCCGCAGCCCGGTAATGATTCTGACACAGCTTTTCTGTCAGCATTTCAACTTTCTTCCGGCTGCCACAATAAATAATGCCGCACTGCCCTTTCTGTGTTCCGAGAAAACGAATGACCTGAGAGACCGGCTTATGCTTTTCTACCAGCATATAACGAATGTTTGGCCGATCGAAACTCCCCAGATATGTATATGGCTGGTCCAAATTCAAACGCTGACAAATATCCTGGCGGGTCGCTTCATCAGCAGTCGCAGTTAATGCGATAAACGGCACCTGAGGAAAATTCTGTTTCAGTTGCCCCAGTGCAGCATACTCAGGTCTGAAATCATGCCCCCACTGGGAAATACAATGAGCCTCATCCACAGCAACCAGCGCCAGATCCAGATGATTCAGCCGTTCCATAAAGTCAGCCATCAGTACCCGTTCCGGCGACACATACAATAGCTTGAGTTCTCCGCGCGAGATTTGCTGATAAACCTGCATCAGGGCTTCTTTCGTCATCGATGAATTCAGACAGGCAGCAGCGACACCATTGGCAACCAGCTGGTCAACCTGATCTTTCATCAAAGAAATCAGCGGAGAAATCACCAGTGTGATGCCATCAGCAACAATCGCCGGAATTTGATAGCAAAGAGATTTTCCGCCACCGGTCGGCATAATCACCAGACTATCCCGCTTGTGCAGCACCGCCTCAATGATATCCACCTGACCCGCCCGGAAAGACTGATAACCAAACACACGCTGCAGCACCATTTGTGGTGACTGAATGCTCAGGTCGTCTGGTTCAGGGATAATAGCTGCTGTCATGAAACTCTCGGAATACGGGTTATGATGAAGAAGTGACTTAGCAGGCTATTCTAGAGAGGTTATTGCCGGATGAAAACCATAAATTCTATGAAGTGACACGAAGAAACCAGCAATAGTAGTGCCAGACTATTGTCGCTGGTTTCTCCACAGAAAGCTGATATCTACAAAAAGTTGTAGATGATAGACGCTCCGACCAAAGCCCGCTCATTTGTTTCACCGTTAGAGAGTCTTAAATAACGGCTAAAGACTGATATTCTGGCATCGAGAATTGAGACTTCCAGTCCGGCTTCAGGAGCAATACCGACTGTCCAGTCTGTATCACAAGATGACGTATCCTGACGATTGCATTCTTTATGTCTGCCAATAAAAACACCCGCGCCTCCGTATGCTTTCAGCGGTGCAATACCAGTTGTCAGAAAACGTGAAAATGAAACCCCCCGATCTTTACTAAAATCGTCTTGATACTCAGCGTATGCAACGGATTGTTCTTCAAAGCGACCATCGATGACTCTTATTCCAACCTCGGAAGCATAATTACTATCCTTATCACTAAGCAACACAGAAATATATGGCGTCGCCATATCTTCATTGGCATAAAGATGAGCGCTAAAACCTAAAAAACATATAAAAAATAAACGATTCAAATTCACTTTAGTTCACCATCATTCAGAAATCATACCCAATATAAGCACCAAACATTTTATACTCGTTCTTCCCTGTGTCTGATGTTTTATAATAACGTCCGTAAGCAGCAACATTTAACTGAAAAAAGGATAATTCCACGCCAACTTCCGGGTAAACACCAGCTACATAATCCGTTTCACAGATATCAGTGTCTTGTTCATCGCATTCATCATGCTCTCCCAAGAACAGACCCGCACCCGCGTAAGCCTTGATAGGCCAGGTACCCGTCGTCAAATGCGCACCGAAATTAAAACCGTTGTACACATTGTCATTATTACCAAACCACATTAAAGCGGCATTGGCATCGACAAAACGATTCACCTGTCCTTTCATTCCTAACTCGAATACACCACTCTGGTTAATGTCTTCTTTCAAAAACCCCATGTAAAAACTACCGGGTTCTGGTAATGAATCAGCTGCCGCAACATGAGCACTAAATGATGCAACCAAGGCTGCAAACAACCACCAGTTTTTCATAGGCCTATCCTTATTTATAAATTTAACAAAGATGTTATCGACAAAAAAACAAATAACATGAGTGAATGCTTACGGTCAGCATCATATGATCCGGTACTATGAATTAATCCACCCGGACCATGTATGAATCCCTATGCCAGGCAATCAAACAGATTACGGGTATAAGTTATTAAAAAAGATATAAAAAAATCTGAGAGATGCTATTTTAAGCAATTTTTAAACTGATATACTGAAACCGTTTTTCAAAAAGCAGTTCAGAAGCAGAGTTTGGTACCGTTGTGGAAGATATCAAAATAACCATTGACCAGTTACAGACAGGCCTTTACATCCGTTTACCGGCAAAGTGGCACGAACATCCGTTCCTGTTAAATAGCTTCAAGCTAAAAACTCAGGAACAAATTGAGATCATCAGGCACCTTGGCATCTCTCATGTGTTTATCAATCCGAATAAGAGTGACTTTGACCCCTATTTTTCTCCGCTGCCTGCTGACACAGCAACACAACAGCCTGAACCAGATAAAAAACAACTGGATGAAACAGCTCAGGCGATGTGGGAAGAGAAAAATAAAAGGATCGAAAAAGTAAAAACTTACCGGCGTAAAGCGCTTCAGTGTGAAAAAGATTTTGAACGCTCTCTCTCCCGAACACGGGCAATCATGAATAAAATCCGCACTCAGCCACAGCATGCAGTCACTGAAGCATCGATGCTGGTCGAAGACATTGTTGAACAGCTACTGAGCGAAGAAGAAGTGACACTCCACTTTATCAATAGTAACAGTGAGTTTGAGGATATCTACTTCCACTCACTCAATGTGGCAGTGTTATCAATGATGGTAGGTAAAGCCAAAGGATACAGCGCTGAAAAAATCAAATTACTGGCCTTAGGTTCACTGTTCCATGATATTGGCAAAGTAAAAGTACCGTCAAAGATTGTCCGGGCGACACGGACTTTAACCGAGCCCGAACAAAACTATCTCAGGCAACATACCCGCTATGGAATTGAAATCGCCGACACCATAGAAAACTTCCCCGAAGAAGCCAAATGCATCATTGCCCAGCACCATGAAATGATCGATGGTTCCGGGTATCCAGAAGGGCTGAGTGGCAATGAGATCGACGAGCTGGCTCAGGTTGTCGCATTAACCAATGCTTTCGATGTGTTATGTCACGCAAATACCCCGAAAGAGAAGAAAATCCCTTACTCTGCGTTGTCCTACCTCTATAAGCAACAATCTCTGTTCAATCAGGAAAATCTGAATCTGTTAATCAAATATATGGGCGTTTACCCTCCGGGCTCAATTGTTCAGCTTTCCAATGATTTGATTGGATTGGTGGTTTCCGTGCATTCAAATCAGTTGCTTTATCCCAGCGTATTGATGTACGACGCATCGGTTCCCAGATCTCAGGCACCTATTATTGATCTTTCAGAAAAAGAGTCATTGTCGATTGTGACTGTTCTTTCTCCCGGAAAAATTCCGGAAGAGGTGCTGGAATACCTTAACCCACGCTCCCGTATTTCCTACTTCTTTGATAAAGACGAATAATCTGTAAACACAGAGAATTTGCTTTGTACCCAAACAACCTGAAGATGCAGGTTGCCTGGGTATATATGCGTCCTAAGCCTGCTTCGGACCATCAATAAACCCTGGTTCTGTTACCATTTTTTACCTTCATCTCTCTGTTTTATAGTGAAACTCTCATTTTCAGATTGAAAATCACCCGAATCATTTCCCGGAAATATGAACAGCAACTATGCTTAACAAATCCGGTACTACCCTTTGAAACTATTCCTGAAATAACGGATGAAATAAATCAGATACAAAGCTCATTCACTTTTATTAAGAGTCATCATCATATTGTGGACAGCATTAAAATAAACTCAGATCGCTTGCAGCCAGGTTTATATATCCGGTTGCCGGTAAAATGGAATGATCATCCTTTTTTACTGAACAGCTTTAAACTGAAAAACCAGGAGCAGATAGAAATTATCAAGCACCTGGGGATTTCGTTCGTCTACCTGTATCCGGATAAAAGTGATAAGCAGCCGTTACCTCCGCCAACCCTGCAGGAGGACTCCCCGGATACGAAGTCAGAAGCAAAGCCTGAAAAAAATCAGCTCAGTGATGAAGCACAGAAATTGTGGGATGAGAAACAACAACGAATAGAGAAGCTCAATGCCTATCGCCGGCGGGTCAGCCGCTGTGAAAAAGAGTTCAACCGCTCGCTGGCACACCTCAGAGCAATTATGAATAAAATCCGTAACCGCCCTGAAGATGCAGCCGGAGAAGCAACCAAATTAGTTGATCACATCACATCGACTCTCCTGAATGAAGAAGATGTCACTCTGCATCTGATTAATGATAAAAGTAAAGAAACCGAGGATATTTACTTTCACTCCTTAAATGTTGCAGTTCTATCCATCATTGTTGGTAAGGCTAAAGGCTATGATGTAGCAAAGATCAAGCTACTGGCAATGGCATCATTGTTTCATGACATTGGAAAAATCAAAGTTCCCAGAACCATTCTGAAGAAGCAAACACCACTGACTGAACCTGAACAAAACTATTTAAAACAGCATACCCGGTATGGTGTTGAAATAGCAGAAACTATCGAAGGATTTCCTGAAGAAGCTGTGATAATTATTGCCCAGCACCATGAAATGCTGGATGGTTCAGGCTATCCGGAAGGATTAAAAGGCGATGAAATCGATGAACTGGCGCAAATTGTTGCATTAACGAATGCATTCGACAGCAGGTGCCACTCAAATATTACCGGCGATCAAAAAATTCCTTACGCAGCACTTTCCTATTTATATAAACAAAAACATCTTTACAACAATGAAAACCTGAATCTGTTAATTAAATACATGGGTGTTTATCCTCCCGGTTCGCTGGTCGAACTCTCAAATGGCATGATTGGCTTAGTCATTTCAGTCAACTCAAATCAGCTGCTTCATCCCAGTGTGCTTGTCTACGATGCATCCGTACCCAGAAATCAGGCACCCATCATCGATTTGTCAGATAGAGAAGAGCTCTCCGTAGTATCGGTCGTGACGCCCGGTAAAATCCCGGAGAAAGTGCTTGAATATCTCAGTCCCCGCGCCAAAGTCTCTTACTATATCGATTCAGGCAGTTAGAGTCTGAAACATTGATCTGGCCAGACTTCCCTGCCAGTCTGCTACAAATGAATATCATCCCCGAATCACCTGGAGCGGCCGCTTCAGGTTACACCGGATATCAGTTTTCTAAGCCGGGGGAAAGTGTTACCTTAGTCACACAATAAGTTTGCATATCTGACAGAAACAAGAATATGGATAAAGACCAGCAGGCCAGACAAGGCGTTCTCTTCGCCATCAGCGCTTATCTGATGTGGGGCATTGCTCCCATCTATTTCAAAACAATCCAACATGTTCCACCGGCAGAAATTCTCTGTCACCGGATTATCTGGTCGTTTGTTTTTCTTGGCATACTGATCCACACGAGCAAACAGTGGCTCGGTGTACGGTTTATTTTCAATAATAAAAAGCAACTGCTGTTCTTAACGGCAACCTCTGTGCTGGTTGGCTCAAACTGGCTGCTGTTTATATGGTCAGTCAATCATGATCATCTTTTAGATGCCAGTCTCGGCTATTTTATTAACCCCTTGCTGAATGTCTTACTGGGAATGATCTTTTTGGGAGAGCGGCTCCGCAAACTTCAATGGCTTGCAGTTGCAATGGCAGCAACGGGCGTCATTTTTCAGATTATAGTTTTCGGGTCTATACCGGTTATAGCCATCGTGCTGGCAACAACATTCGGGCTCTACGGACTACTGCGTAAAAAAGTGGCCGTGAATGCCCGGACGGGCCTGTTTATTGAAACGCTGATTCTGCTTCCGGCGGCACTCATTTATCTGTTTCTGCTTGCCAATACCTCAACCAGCCATCTGGAAAGTAATGTCTGGACGCTGAATGTCCTTCTTTGCCTTGCTGGTATTGTCACAACATTGCCTTTACTGGCATTCAATGGCGCAGCAACCCGGCTGAAGCTCTCAACGCTGGGTTTTTTCCAGTATATCGGACCGAGTCTGATGTTTTTGCTGGCTATTCTCATTTATGGTGAAAATTTTCAGGCAGATAAAGCCATAACTTTTGGTTTTATCTGGTGCGCTTTGCTGATATTTAGTCTGGAAGGTTTAAAACACCATCAAAAACAACGTCGGGTATAAATGATCATTTTTTACAAGACAAACCGGATGAACCCATTCATGATGAATCAACGGACCTTCTTCACATTCTTCGGGTGAAATATGGAAAAGATTCAATACTGCTCAACAGAAATCGAGCAAATCCGGTTGATTGAAGCCGACTATCAGGCATTTGCCTTTCAACGCCATTATCATCTGGATATCCATATTGGCCTGATCACGCAGGGTGAACAGAAGTTTTTCTGCCGGGGTGCACAGCACCATGTCGGGCAATCCCAAATCAGTATCATTCCGCCGGATGAAGTTCATGACGGAGAAGCAGCAACCGGCGCCTACAGCGTCAGTGTTTTTTCAATACATCCTGAGTGGTTCAGTCAGTACTTCTCTGAACGCCCTGTATCACAGCAATTGCTTAGTTTTAAACAGTCGATCATTGATGATCAGGCGGTTTTTGGTCAGCTCAGTATGCTGCATCAAAAACTCAGGCAGCAAAACTTATCTCGGCTGGCTAAGGATTGTTTACCTCATGATGGATTTTCTGAGTTACTGAACCGCTACGGTCAACGACAGGCAGAAGCACCGGTTGCCCTTGGCTGTCACTCTCTGGATAAAATCCGGGATTATATGCTGGCTCATTTAGATCAACCCGTCAGGCTTCAAACTCTGGCTGAGTTATGTCATCAAAGTCCCGTCCAGTTTCAACGCCAGTTTAAAGCCAAAACCGGTTTAACGCCTTATGCATGGTTTACCCGGTTACGGCTCGAAAAAGCACTCCGGCTGATTCAGTCAGGGATGACGGGTACAGAGGTCGCTCACAACGTTGGCTTTTATGATCAGGCCCATTTCACTAAAGCTTTCAAACGCGCCTACGGCATTTTGCCATCCTCTGTGATTTGCTGAGACTGACGACAAAAAATACAGGAAAACCTGCAAGTACCAGCAATATTCCTGTCACCTGCTGATCTCGCGTCCACAAAAGCAAAACCATGTCACTATTTTACAAGCTGCCTGCAGCCGGTTCTGCCACAATCACTGCCAATTTAAACGATCTGCGAACAAAGCAACAATGAACGAAACACATATTCTCATAACACTGGCTGGCATCCATTGGATTGCCCTGATGAGCCCCGGACCGGATTTTGCCCTGGTAGTCAGAAATACAACCCGATACGGAAGAAAAACAGGTTTATATCTTGCCTGCGGATTATCTGCCGGGATTCTGACCCATTCCATACTCAGCCTGATGGGCATCAGCCTGTTGCTCCATCAGCATCATTTGCTGTTTGTTGCGATCCAATTAGCAGGTGGCGGATATCTCAGCTGGACCGGATTCACTATTCTCCGCCAAATCCTTTTCAGCCGAAGGCTTGCCAGTCAGGAACACCCGCCTCTTCAGGTGAACAAAGAGCAGATTCACAGCAATAAGCACGCATTTATACAAGGCTATCTGACCAATATTCTGAATCCCAAAGCACTGGTTTTCTTTGTTAGTCTGATGTCCGGGTTGATTCCCGCTGGTTTTTCCCTGTCAGGGAAATATCTTGCCATCATCCTGCTGTGGGGGCTGGCGCTAATTTGGTTTGCTTTACTGGCATGGGTACTTTCAACCCGGCGTATTCAGCAAAAAATAATTCAGGCAGCACGCTATATCGATAGTTTATGTGGATTAATATTATTGGCTGCCGGATTGTTTATTTTGGCAAAAGTTGCAGAATATTTGTTCAACTGACCATGTAATGCTGACCACGAGCGATCTTGATTTTCTCATCTGGCTGTAAGAGATCTCTTACAAACAAGTGCGTAAAAAGAGATTTGTGCAGCCGACATCACAACAAAACATCAATATAAGATACTGATAATCATAGATTTGACTATTTTTCACTCTAAATAACAAAGCTATCATCGTTAATTTACCTGATTGTAGAAAACCTCTCATTTCGTAAGATTACTTACATCAGCAGGGAGCTGAACGAAGGGACAAAGAAGGGAATCTGAATCGTTGTACGGATACAACGTTTAAGGATAACCAGGACAACCTCAGGATGAGGTCTTTTATCAGGATGATAAAAGGGATGAATGTACTGACGAGGAAGCGTCAGTAACCAGGATGGTCAAGGACACAGCCAGGCAGGCGATGCAAGGACAAAGCTAAAGGATTTAGCATACTGATCACGGATTTGATGCAGGAAGCATTGATTGTTGCAGGATTGCAGCAGGTAGGAATAGAACCCCGGAGGGCTTGCCCCCCGGGGTTTTTCTTTACTTTACAAATTACCCAGCGCCATAAAATTAAAGTACTTCACAGGTTGGTGCTGTATACGTTCCTTCAAAAGTACCCTGAACACCGAAAGATGCAGATTTACCTGTACTCAGGCTACCATTCCAGCTGGCGTTTACTGCTTCGATTGCTGTACCATCAACGGTCAAATCAGCATTCCAGAAGTTAACCAGCGTAGGCGCTGAATCATATTTCAGGCTTACTTTCCAGCCATCAATCGCTTCACCTTTATTGGTCACTTTCACCGCCAGCTGATAACCACCACTCCACTGATTCACGGTTGTTACATCACAGGTCACTGAAGAGTCATTGTCATCACCATTGTTACTGCCACCATTATTACTTCCGCCGTTTTCACCACCGGAATTCGATGAATCAAATACAGTCGCAGGCTTGGCTGTTGCTTTCAGACCATTGGTATCATTGATGATCAAATCACCCCAGTCAGTCAGGCTGTTCAACTCAAAGTTGTTGGTCATATCAATCAACTTAGAATAAGTCGCACCTGAGTTACCTGCCCAGGACCAGCCCATGTAACCGATACCTTTTTCTTCAGATATCTGCATCACAGTTTTAGCCGGTAGTTCTGTGCCATCAGATGGGTCATCCGCCGCAAATTCACCGATAACCAAAGGCAATTTGTCCTCAGTCAGGAACTGATTCACATAGCTCTTCACACTGTCAGCAGTCGGATAGACACCGTACATGTGCACACTGAATACCGTGTTATTCAACTCATCCGCAGCCGCAACTTCAGGAGCATTATCAAGCATGACTTTTTCCCAGTCCTGCCCCCAGCTTGGCGCATCAACCATCAGTGTATGCGTGAAACCCGCCGCACGAAGACGCTTAATCGCATCAACATGGCCATCAATCCAGACTTTCTTATCAACATTATTACCAATCGGTTCATTACCAATGTTGATGATGACGTAATCTTCCTGACCTTTTAAAACGTCAGCAATACTTTCCCAGTAGTCAACAGCCTGATCTAAAGAAGCAGCCGCTGTCTCCTGTCCGTATCCGGTTGTATCGTGGACTTCCAGCACCGTAATCATTTTGTGTGCTTTCATCTGTTCGATGATACTTTCCACCTCACCGGCAGATGTTTTCGTCCAGCGATCACCACTACTTAAAACAATCCGTATAGTATTCGCATTGACACTGGCAATATCTTCAATTGCCTGATTGGTGTAACTGTTGTACCAGGTATGAGCATGGTTCACACCACGAATTACAAATGGATTTCCGTTACCATCAAGTAATTGTGTACCTGACACAGAAAAACCAGCCTGACAAGACATTGAAGCACAAGCCAAAAGCGTTGCTAATCCCAGAGTTTTAAGTGGAAATTTCCCTGGAAAGTTTTTAATTTGCATTGTTAACATTCTCCATTCATATGTTGTCATGAATCTCTCTCAGATAACTTTCCTGCCCGACAGATTCTCCCGTGATCCAGACTGTTAGAGAGCGACTCAAAGATTTGACGATTTCCCAAGGTTTAGGAACCGTCGGGTATTAAATGAAAATAGTACGGCACACAATCGATATCATTCATAACCCCGACTATGCAACTATTCACCGATCTAATATAGCAACACTGCCTGATGGATGAATAGCAATCAATGCAGTTCAAATTGAAAGCTGTTAACCTGATTCCAATTGGTGGAAAACAAACCAGATACTGACAACTAACTGATAAATATATTATTTAAATGGATTTAATTCAGTCTGGCTCAATAAAAAACTTTGTTATCGATTCATTCCCGGATAAATATGGCACAGATAACATTATTATTGTTTCTGCTTAATCCTGCCGTTGATATAAATAATAATTATGATTAAATTTGCACTTCATTTTCTTATCACTCAAATCAGTTTTATACACACTCAAACACTTAAAATTTAGCCACAGATGTAAGGTAAACCATTCAGGTAATCACATGACAAATAAGTTAAGAACTCTGCTTTTAACCGGCAGTATAAGTTTATTGACGGCCTGCGGCGGCCCTTCAATTGATACATCGTCTCCGGAAAAAATGCAGAAGTCCGTCCAGGCCATTCTGGATAACCTGGAACCAGTACAAAAAACAGAATTCACCCAAATCATGATTCAGATATACAAACAGGCCATGCTCAAATCTTTTGATAGCAATGGCACATTAGCATTAGAGGACGCGAAAAAAGCTGCGGACAAGAAACTCAACGGACTTAACGCAGAAGGTGTCTTTAAACTGGGCGAAACACAACCAGAATAGTTGCCTGTTTTTAAACGATATCGTCATAATCTTCAGCGGTTTACCGGCAGAAATGCCTGAGCGAAAATATAAGGAACTCACATTGAAATCTTTCATGTCCAGAAGTTTGTTCTTTCTGATCGGGTCACTTCTGATCGGGTCACTGGCAGGCTTTTACAGCCATGCAACACAATCAGAAGATCCCGAAAAAGATACGGCACCCCGGGTAGTCACTCAACTGATCATCAATGCCTTAAATGAGTGTAAATGGTCATTAAGAAGTACAGAAAGGCCGGTTGTCTATCTCGATCAAAGTGCCCGGATTATTCAATCTAACGAAAAAGCGATAGCACAATACAAGAAATTTCGTAATCAGGCTTTAGCAAAAGACAATGCGCTGGTTCAGCAGAACTGGGGTGAAAAAATATCCGAATGTAATGCCAGGCTCCCGGCTCAGTTAGCAAAATATAAACAACAATATCACTTAGCTGTGAATCAAGAGACGATTGAAAATATGACTCAGGCCTATGCATTTGGCTACAGCAAATTATTCAACAACATGCTTTCAGCCCTGAATAAGATCCAAAACGGTTACCTGACACTATCAGACGCCAGCAAGGCGCTGTTTAAAGTAAAGCCGGATGATTCACAATGCCGGTTTGAAAGTATGATTGATGAAAATGCAGTGTATGTTTGTCCTGGAAGCTTTGTCATTGCACTGAAAGAAGAAAAAGACGTCAACTATATTCAGGGGACACAGCTTCCCGCTGGATACTATATTTTGACCGGCACAAAAAACTTCACCACAATTCTGGGTGGTCAAAAACAAGCTTTTATTTTCAAACAACTCTCTCCGTTACCGAAAGATAATCACGCTTCCTGAATAAACAGGTAAAGTGGCAGTACACAAGCTGCCACTTTTTTTGAAACAAATGCCCGCCCTGCTGTCTTAGTTCAGATAATAAACCCAAAAAAGAACAGAGGCTTATATGTTCAAAAATGTAATATTACTGCTCAGCACTTTATTTTCCTTTTCGGTTCTGGCGACACCGGACCCAACTCCCCTGTTTCAAGCCATTAACCAGCGTCTCAGTTACATGGAAGATGTCGGCTTATACAAAGCCAACCACCATTTACCTATAGAAGATGTGACCCGTGAAGAAGTGGTATTAAAGAAAGCAGTCCGGTCGGCACAGAAAGCCGGATTGAATGGTGCCAGCGTGGCGGCGTTCTTCCGGTCACAGATTGCGGCAGCGAAAGCGATTCAGTACCGCTACCGCGCAGACCTGCTCAACCAGCCAACCCGGCACCAGCCACGTGATCTGAAAAAGGTCATCCGTCCGGCACTGATTCAGCTGGGGAATACGATTAATACAAATGTGAAAAACTATCTGGAAGATGGCGGCAAACTGACAGAACAAAACTGGCCGGAATTTAACAATACAGTGAAAAACCGGTATTTGTCCTCAACAGATAAGAAAGCATTGTACAAAGCACTCTCACAAATCAGAGTCCGCTAAATGCACGGGAAGCGTCATACTCAGTTCAATGGCGCTTCAAGATAATGCGGCAGTTGCCCGCGGATAAATGCTACATCTGCCGCATAAAAATCAACCAGTGGAATCTGTTCCGGTCGCATCCAGAAAAATGTTTGCTGCCGGACAGGGTCAATGCAAACCGGCTCAGCTTCAGTAGGAATATTCAGCACGACATAATCGATCGTCCCACCATATTCATTGTCAGCCTGGTACGTCCCCAACACCTGCGAAGCTTTCAGCCCCGTTTCTTCCCACAATTCCCGACAAGCACCTTCTGCGCCGGATTCACCTGCATCAACAGAGCCGCCGGGAAATTCGTAAACCATTCCGCGATGAGAACGATAACGTTGTTGAATCAGTACTTTTCCGGACCGGATCACCACAGCCATGGCTAAATTTTTCATCATATTTTTCCTGAGAGAATCAGCTCTGATCAATGAGATTCCTTTGTTGATACCAGCATTATACCGGCGTAGCGAAACGAATACGGCCACCGTCAGGATCACAAATTGAAAATGTCCGGCCAAAGTCCATCTCAACGGGTTCCTGAATAATTGTGGCCCCCATACCGGTACAGTGTTCGTACTGACGATCCAGCGCCGGATGGTCAACAACAAATACGCAGATTTCGTGCAAGCTTCCTGCTGAAGCATTCACTTCAGGTTTGACGTCGCTGCGCAGCCACAGGCCAACAGACAATGTTTCATTGACTTTGAATGACACAAACTTTTCAGAGCATTCAGCAGGTTCTGTGCTCAGCAGTGCCTGATAAAACTGACGACTTTTCATCATATCTTCAACGTATAACACAATCAGATTATTCATTATTTCTTCTGTCCTTTTCTGTCGGGAAGTTGCAGAAATAATAATGACCAGCTGCGTCAGTTTCTGTCAGTAGCGTGTATCTCTCTCGGTCACGCCCTCTTGCTGCTGCCAGCTTTTCAGTAACTCACGCTGACGACGGGGATACTTTTCTTCGGTCCGGGTGAAAGATTGCATCCGGTCAACCCGGAAATGACGAAATGCGTTCCGGCTTTCGCACCATGCTGTCAGAACATAACAGCGCTCAAAAAAGCCGATTAAAACCGGCCAGATTCTTCGCTGAGTCTGGTTGCCTTTTTCATCGGTATAACAAATCTCAGCGACTGATTCATGGCGGATAGATGAACGAATGTCAGTTAAATCGACCTGAAGCTCAGAAAAATCACCCACCGGGACAACCCGGGTGACATCCTTGCTTAACTGATGCTTCAGATTATCCGGCAAAACTGAGGATATTTTGGCAATGGCATTTTGAGCCGCTTCAGCCATATCCCGGTCCGCACGTTGCGTCACCCACTCAGCCCCAAGTAATAAGACTTCCAGTTCATCCTGACTAAACATCAGCGGCGGTAACATAAAACTGGGTTTCAGGACATAGCCGATACCGGCTTCTCCTTCAATTTCAGCCCCCTGAGCCTGTAACGTTGCAATGTCTCTGTAAATCGTCCGGACACTCACACCCAGTTCAGACGCGAGAAAAGAAGCTGCGACGGGATATTGATGACGACGGAGCAACTGAAGTAAATCAAATAGTCGTTGCGTTCGGGACACGGGTAACCACCACTCTGTTAAACAGACCAGCCCCTATTCTATCCAAACCAGCTGAAGAATCTAACTCAGTCCCATAAAATCGCTTCGCAGGAAAACAGATAGCTGACCGAACGCTCCAGATGACTGTGGCAGAGCTGCTCAACATCAGCCACCACAGCAGAATCAACCTGATGCGCCTTCATCAGTTGTAAAGCCACCGACAAATCATTGGTATCGCCAAGATGATCCTGTATCTGTTTCAGTATCCGGGCTTTCTCCGGGGGATTTCCCTGCACTGCCACTTCAAGTTCCACATGATAACGATATTTCTTCAGCATGATCCGGGTTTCATGAAAATGTTCAGGCAGTTCTTTTAACCTCACAAACGATTGACGCAGTTTTGCTTCCAGCCGGGAATGCAACATATCAAGTATTTCCCGGAAACGAGGCTTTTCACATGAGAGAAGCCTCATTTTTCGACAGACAAAATCCGTTGATTCAGTCAGATTCATCGCCTTCACCACCGGAATTATCCCTTCATCCAGCTGGTGTTTTTCCTCACAGAGGTCATCAATATAAGGCTGTATCAGAAGCTCCGGCCAGTCTTGCAAGGTGCGCAGTGAAGCCGCTAACTGAATCTGAACTTCCAGATCTCTTGGCGCTGAAAGTGCTTTAAAGACACCTTTACATCGCTTCTGATGGGTTTTCAGATCGATGATTTCCTGCTTATCGTCCTCAAGACGAATCAGAACATTCATCACCGGCATCAATCGGCGGATTGACACTCTGAGGTCATGAACCGTTTCTTTTTCACTACGGCAACCAATCAATGCCTCATGACAGTGATGCATTGCTTCTATGATTTGAAATGTATGTTTCCTGAACTGTTTTATTGCCATTACTTATCAGTCCACTTAAAACCACCCTTTTATAATTATACTCAGGCAACCTGAAAATGCATGATTCAGCGTGCAGCCGAAAGGGGCAGTTCAAGGAAAGGGAATGCAGGAATGTACCCAACGGAACCCGGCTCGCAATTAACAGATGATTTTAATCATCTTTATCATCCAATCGACTATAGTTATAAAAAAATAATTACAGACAAAAAACTTAATAGCAGATCCTTCCAAAGAAAATTTTATTTTTATTCAATAACATGGAGTATTGAAGATGGCAGAGAAATTGCTGACACATGGGTTTTTCCGGAAACTGTCCACCCTGCTTCCATTACTGCTGCTTATTTTTTCTGGCTATAGTCAGGCAAAACTCATCGCTGTAGCAGTCAGTAATGAAGATAACTTTCGTAACCTGATCACCAATAGTATTGAGAAAACCGCTGATATTTATGGTGATGATACTTATATCGATTCTGCCGGGGGTGATTTCCAGACCCAATACGAGCAAATTAAACGCTTTGTGCAAACCGGTGTCGATGCCATCATCGTGATTGCAGCCGGCACACCAGAACAAAACAAGACCCTGCTTCCCTTTGCAAAACAGGTACCACTGGTCTTTGTCAATGCTGAACCTCTGGATAACCTGAATGACTTACCGGCAAACTCCGTCTATGTCGGCTCAAATGAAGAACAGTCCGGTACACTGGAAATGGAAGAACTGGCCCGTCTGGCTGGTCAGCAGGGAAAAGTCGCGATGCTCCGGGGCGTTGATACCCATAAAGCGGCCATCATGAGAACACAGGATGTCAAAAACGTGATGGCAAAATATCCTCAGATGAAACTGGTAAAAAATGAATCCGCCAACTGGCAGCGCAATCAGGCTTATCAGGTTGTAACCGGATGGATGAAAGAAAATGTGGACTTCAACATTCTGGTGGCAAACAACGATGAAATGGCCATTGGCGGAATTATGGCGATTAAAGACTCGGGTAAGAATCCCGCCGATTACCTCATCGGTGGTGTGGATGCGACGCAGGACGCCCTGAAAGAAATGCAATCAGGCAGACTGGATGTCACGGTACTGCAGGATGCAGCCGGTCAGGGAAGAGCAGCTGTCGAGGCCAGCTATCAGTTGATGAACGGTGTTTCTCTGGATAAAGCCGTCTGGATACCGTTCCGTCTGGTCACGCCGGACAATTATCTACAATATCTAAAAAAATAGGAGAGAACACAATGTCTTTAATTCAAAGAATGATTGGTGGCTTTTCTATTCTGGTCATAGCATTACTCATCATGGTCACCATTAACTACACCTCCGTTAACCGGATACAGGATGATCTGACCTACATTACGGACAAAACACTTCCTGTATCTCAGCGGGCGAATGACATTAAAATCGATATCCTGCAGCAACATCTGAAAGTCATGTCTGTTTTCAGTACCAGAGATATGAATACAGTCAATCAGTACGAAAATATGTTTCGTTCATTTGACAAAAAAATCGTCGACGAAATTTCCGCAATACCACCCGATATCATCGCAGACAACAGTATTCTTTCTCAGGGGCTGGCAACCATCAAATCTGCCGGGAAAAGCTATGTCAGTGATGCATCTGCGTTGATTGATCTGCGCCGCCGGTTGATCGAAATGGACCAGCAAATCAGTGCGCAGCAACAAATCGTCAGCCAGATAGAAAGACGACTGTCCTATTATCTGACCAAGTATTCCGGCGACCGGTATGATGACCGGGAATTCAGGTTCACAATTACCGGTTTACAGCGTGAAGCCAAACAAATTTTTTCTGCATTTAACAGCTATCTGGTGAAAAGAGACCTGAAGCAACTGAAAGCCGGCCTTGATGGGATGAATACCGTGATTGCACAACGCTTCCGGGAGATTCAGAACTTTGATCAGGATAAAGGAAAACTCTTTAGCCTGATGCTGAAGCCTTTGCTCAAGCAGCTTGGTGATCAAAATGGCTTATATCAGTTATATCTGGCAGAAGATGAAATCATGCTGAAAACTAATATGCTTTTGGTTCAGACACAGAAAAATACCGATCTGTTATTAAAATCAGTCAATACGTTTGTCGATACAACCCAGACGCTGGTGAAACAGGCTCAAGCCAACACAAACGAAGGAATTGATCTGATCAAGAATACGACTCTGACTATCAGTGCAGTGGTCATTGCTGTCGCCGTTTTAATTCCGTTATGGATTGCTGGCTGGGTCAAAAAAACATTACACAACTTCCGCGAGACGCTGATGAAAATTTCTCAGGGTGATTTACGGGTTCAGTTTAACCAGTCTTCAAAAGATGAGTTTGGCGAACTGGGAGGTTACCTCAATGAACTGGCTGAAAACTTAAGGAATACCTTTACAGCACTGACGGATTCCTCCGGCAACCTGACGCAGGTCGCTGAGAATAACGCTCAAATCAGTGATAAGGCGACTAATTCAGTAAACCATCAGCGCCACTTGCTGGAAACAACAGCATCCGCGATGACCGAGATGGAATGCTCGGTTGGTGAAGTAGCACAAAGAGCTCAGGACACAATGATGGCCGCAGAACAGGCCAATGAACAGATGCAGGATGTCAGCCAGAGTATCAAACAGGCAATCCACAACATTAAAGAGCAGGCAGAACAAATTGAGAAAGCATCTGAAACTTCCATTGAACTGAATGATTATGGTAAAAAAATCGACACCATCATTGAAACGATTCAGGATATTGCAGAGCAGACCAACCTGCTGGCTTTGAATGCGGCAATTGAAGCAGCGCGGGCCGGTGAACAAGGCCGTGGCTTTGCCGTAGTGGCTGACGAAGTCCGCTCACTGGCAAGCCGGACGAAGAAGTCAACTGAAGAAATTCAGAATATGATTGAGATTATGCAAAAGCTGATTCAGGCCGTCGTTCATGTCATCAAACTCAATGTAGAGCGGAATGAAAGCAATATTGAAGTTGCCGAAAAAGCCGATACAGGGCTGCGTCAGATGAGTGATGTGATGGGACAAATTGTGGAAATGAACATGCAGATTGCAACCGCCACCGAGGAGCAAAGTTCAACCGCAAGAGAAATCAGCGCGAGTGTGATTCACATCAGTGATTCAGCAGAAGAAACCGCTCAGGGAGCGAGAGAAAACGCCGAGTCCAGCCACACGCTGCGCGAACAGTCTCAGCACCAGCAGGCGCTCATCGATAAGTTTACAGTTTAAACTCAATGCTCTGTTCAACAATAACATCCGGGTAAACCATTACCCGGATGTTTCTTTTTATATGTCAGCTGCACCAGCTCAGAGATGAACCCATTCAGACAACCTGCGTAAAAATACGGTTGAGTTCGTCAACATTGCCGGCTCTCTTCTCCTGCCGGCCAATACTGGTCTCAGCATCTGCAAGCAACTTTTCTATATAACGGTTCAATGGCTGAACCTGATGAATATAGTCTTTTTCCTGACTCCGTTTTTTCTTTGCCAGTAATTGCGTTACTTCCTCTAAAACGGACTGGTCATCAATTAACTCTATCAGGCGGGAAAACTCAATCGGCGCCGCTTCACGATATTTATCAAGCCACTGAATTGCGAGTAACGGGCGAAGAACGTAGAAATATTTCTTTAAAGGAACAACATCCTTTTTTAAATATCCTCTGTAATTACCCTTTGCCATATGCAGATAGTGATACTGACCTTTATCAATCGCATACCAGTCTGAAAGTAATGCACTGAGTTGCCGGGCAAAGCATCCCTCTTCCAGATAAACAAGCGGAGACTTCAGCCACTCCACAATCGCCGGGTTTGACTTGCGGAACAACTTCAGTGCTTTGCGAATATCCCAGCCATTGATATCAATTTCGTCGACAATCGGATATTCAATCACATCTCTCTGCTCTTCAACATCAATTCGCATATACCACTGAGGCTCACGGGCATAGACAAACCGCACATCATAATCACTGTTGGGTGATGCAAATCCCCAGGCTCTGCTACCGGACTCCACTGCATACAAAACCCTGATACCATGCTCTTGTTCCGCAGCACGGATACGGCGCATGATCTCAGCTCTGACCGGCGCTGCAATTACAGATAAATCTGTTTTTTTATTCATCTGTCTCTCCTTTTACCAACGGCCGGAGCCGTTGGTTTTAAATGAGGAATTAACCTTTCACACATACAACCTGTTTGAGGGTATGAACCACTTCAACCAGATCCCGCTGTGCAGCCATCACTTTGTCGATATCTTTATACGCATGCGGAATTTCATCAATCACCGCTTCATCTTTTCTGCACTCAACGCCTTCTGTGGCAGCAATCTGATCCTGTACGTTAAAGACCTTCTTCGCTTTGGTTCTGGACATCACACGCCCGGCACCATGACTACAACTATTAAAGCTTTCCGGATTGCCCAGCCCGCGCACGATAAATGAACGGGCGCCCATACTACCGGGAATAATTCCCAGCTCACCTTTTTCCGCACGCACTGCGCCTTTTCGGGTGACATAACAGTCTTTACCGAAATGATGTTCACGGGAGATATAGTTATGGTGACAATTCACCGCCAGATCTGCCGTTTCAAAAGCAACCGGAATCTCTTTACGCAATGCCTGAATCGCATTGAACATCATGATTTCACGGTTTTTCGCCGCAAAATCCTGTGCCCATTCCACCGCTTCAACATAGTCATCAAAATATTCACTCCCTTCGGACAGATAGGCTAAATCCATATCCGGCAGATGAATCTGATGCCGCTGCATTTCTTTCTTTGCCAGTTCAATAAAATAAGAGCCAATCCGGTTACCGACACCCCGGCTGCCGGAATGCAGCATAATCCACACCGCATCATTTTCATCCAGACACAATTCCAGAAAGTGATTCCCGGTTCCCATCGTTCCAAGATGGTTCACATGATTACTTTTACGGATGGCCGGATGTTTCTCACAAATTCGCTCAAACCGGGCTTCCAGTTTCTGCCACTCACCCGCCACAAGATCGGGGATATTTCCCCAGGCACCCCGGTCACGACGTCCGCGACCGGTTGTTCTTCCATGCGGCACTGCAGATTCGAAAGCATGACGGATTCCTGAAAGGTTATCAGGCAGCTGACTGGCTTTCAGGCTGGTTTTAGTCGCCACCATCCCACAACCTATATCCACCCCAACGGCCGCCGGAATCACCGCTTCAACCGAAGGAATCACACTGCCAATTGTCGCACCTTTGCCCATATGAACATCCGGCATCACCGCAATATGAGAATGCACCAGATTCATGGAAGCAATCCGCTCCAGTTGCTGCTGTGCTTTATCTTCAAATGGCACACCGTTTGTCCAGGCTTTGATTGGTGTTCTGTTTTCGTTTTCAATTAAATTAAAATTCTTTTCACACATCACTTTGTATCCTTTAACCATCAGGTTCACCTGATTTATTTTTCATTTTCATCAGCAGGTCATCCTGCTCAGGGAACTCAGATATAAAAACTAACGCGGGCTTCCAGCAGATCAAGACCACCATCAGGGCAATGCATCCGCTGCTGTTTCTCTCTCTCAGCACCATTCATCCCGGCCTGATATACCAGCCATAAAACATCCGGATCGATGTCAATCTCCTCACGGACAGGAACCCGTTCCAGACGAATATTTTCCATGCTTTTCCCGATAAAGCAGGGTTGGCCCGGTTTGAGAATCCGGCTCATCACGTTATCCACATACAACAATCCGATTTCATTATGCTGTAGTGCGTATGATGCGATATAAGGCAATAGTACCTGCCGGTGTTCCGCCAGCAGCTCAGCCTGCCAGCCCTCTGTATACAACTTGTCAGTCTCAATTGAGATAATCTCTGACGTTTCATTCATTTCCCGCAGCACATGAGTGCCGGGAGTGAATACCTTGAATAATTTGCGCGCTTGCATCACCAGCGCAATTTGATTGTTCTTTACTGTTATTGTTTTTGTCTTCATGTTGTTACCTAGCGTTGTCATCTTGCCTCTCTATGAAAAAAGGCATGAAAAGACGACATGAAACTTATTGTTTTCTTTTATTTTTCGCTGGTGAACAGAAGGATGAATTTACCGGCTGCCAGTCCTGACGACAGACAGCCGGAGTTCAGGTCATTTTCACAACCCCATTCATCAAGCCTTCCAGTCCACCATAAACATTCAGGTTGTTAATTTTGTCAGCTACTTTTTCAAGCGCTTCCAGTTCCTTTAGCCGTAAAAGTGTTGGGTTGTTTTCCATCACTTTCGCAGTGTTATGTAAGCTACGGGTTGCTGCGGTTTCCTCACGACGTTTAATCACGTTCGCTTCCGCTGCTTTTTGTGCCTCAACCACCTGATTCAGAATGGCTTTCATCTCTCCGGGTAAAATAATGTCTTTCACACCAACGCTTTCCAGCGTCATACCCACGGCTTTCAACTGTTCAACAACCAGCGCTTTCACGGTTTCATTGATGTACAGTTTATCCAGTAACAAGTCATCGAGTGTTTTGGTACCAACCGCTTCACGCAATGCCAGCTGCAACTTTTTGTAGGCATAATCTTCAACCTGCGCCAGGCTCGCTGCCGCCAGTTGCGGATCAGTAATTTTAAAACTGGCATTCAGGTTCAGCCGTAAACTCACCCGGTCTTTGCTCAGAATTTCCTGGCCGGAAATTTCCAGCATTTGTGTCCGGCAATCGAACAATTTCATTTCTATCGTCCGGTTAAACTGCCAGAAACTGTATTCACCCGGCGATAACCGGCGTTCAAGCTCACCATTGATATACAGCAAACCAATATGTGCCTGCGGGACACGTAACTCAGCCGCTGGCTGTGTTTGAATAGTATTCGGACTGCATATCAACCGACTGGCACGATTCGCTCCGGTTTGTCTGAATAACGTCTGCAATTCAGGCGCAACATCGATGGTATTAACCACATCAATCCTATCCAGACGGATATCTCCGGCATCCTTCCACACATACACAGACTCTCCCGGTGCAACGATTCCCTTCAAGGTTTGATTGATATACAAAATTCCTGCTTCATCTAAATCAAGTCGATAAGGCTGTACATAACTGGCAGTTTTTTCTGATTCACCCTCAGCCCACTCAAATACCGGGGTCCGTAGATCAAAAGTTATCATTTCTGTTTTAGAGTTAAATTGCCAAAAGCCATATTCACCGGCAGCCAGACATTGCTCAGGTTTACCATCTACATATAACAATCCAAGCTGCCCCTGAGGCACAATTAACTCATTGATTAGTTTAGTATTAACTGACTGACTACAAATAACCGATGTGACTTTATTGACATCAGCCTGACGAATCTGACGCAACAAAGTCGACTCAAGCATGCCTGCTGTCGATAAATCAATTCGTTCCAGACGGATATCTCCGGCATCTTTCCACACATAGACAGACTCTCCCGGTGCAACGATTCCGCTCAGGCGTTCATCGAGATAAAGCAAGCCTGTTTCATTATCGTTCAACTGAAAATGCTCAATATGTTCCCGGAACACCTCAGATTGTTGATACAACCGTTTACTGTTCTTTTCCCGGTAAAACAGCTGATTGATATCAAAACTGATAAATTCAGGCCGGTCACCGACATTCCAGAAGGTATAATTTCCCGGCATCAATACCTGTTCCAGCTGTTGATTTCTCAGAACAAATACCCGCTGATTTTCTGTCACTTTGATTTTATTTTTTAATTTCATGCGAATAACTGACATTGTTTCGTTCCTTCTGGTTTGTTTTACACTTTTTCTGAAGAATGTATTAAAGATTACTTTGGTGGTTGCCTGCCGGACTTATACTTCTCTCCGACAGGCACCAACCCGGATAAGGGTGAAAAACGTATTGTTCGTGTAGTCTTGCAGATTCAATATTCAGGGAGCTTCCGGCTTGCTGAATACTGGTTTCGGTCAAACGACACAACATAGCGGCCATCACGGCTTTTCCTTATTTTTGTTTCAATTTTAAATTCGGGAGTTGAACCCGTAGCTTCCTGTAAGCTTTCCGGTTTTTAAGACGGGAATCGAACCCGCGACCAATGACCCGGGGTCACCGCTCTACCCTCTGAGCTACTTAAAATCTTGTGATGCCGGCATACGTGATTACAGCGTAAACGCACCGGGGTGTTATGCAGAAACAAGCCCAACAACACATCACACTGATAGTTATTACAAGTGCTGTGCCAGCATCGCTAAAATATGAATAAATAAATCATAACCATATGAAATAATTAAAAAATAAAATTAAACACATAACAAGACAGACAAAAACCACTTATGTTAGAATCATAAAAACATTGAAATACAGATAGATAATTATCCCAAAAGATATCAAATGAAAAAGAAGATGATTGCCGTCAGTTTTCTGGGCACAAAACTGGATGCGATAAAACGCTCAATCCGCTGGACGAAGTGGCGACCCAATATTTCTCTGGTCAAACAAACTGATCTGGTCATCGATGAACTCTACCTCTTACATGGCGATCAGAGTTACCGGCTGGCTGATTACGTCAAAAATGATATCGCGCTTGTTTCTCCGCAGACGAAGGTTCACCTGACATCAATGAACTTTGATGACCCGTGGGATTTTGAAGAAGTGTATGCCCGGCTTTATGACTTCTGTCTTAGTCAGACTTTCGATATCGACGAGTGTGACTATTTATTTCACATCACCACGGGGACCCACGTCGCACAAATTTGTACTTATCTGCTGACTGAAAGCCGTCACTTTCCGGGACGGTTAATCCAGACAGCGCCCGATCAGGACAAGGAAGATCGCAGTACCGGAAAAACTCAGATTATCGACCTGGATTTATCCAGATACGACCAGCTGGCAACCCGCTTTGACCACGAACACCAGCAGGGAACTGAGTTTCTGAAAGGCGGGATAGCCACCCGGAATAAGGCATTTAACCAGCTCATCGTGCAAATTGAGAAAGTCGCAATCCGCTCCAAGGCACCGATTTTACTGACCGGCCCGACAGGTGCAGGAAAAAGCCAGCTGGCGACCCGGATTTATCAGCTCAAAAAAATGCGCAGCATGCTCACCGGCGAGCTGGTTGTGGTCAACTGCGCAACCCTGAAGGGTGAAAATGCCATGGCAGCCCTGTTTGGCCATACCAAAGGCGCATTTACCGGCGCAGCATCAGCGCGGGAAGGCTTTCTCAGAGCAGCAAATAATGGATTACTGTTTCTGGATGAAATCGGTGAGCTGGGGCTGGAAGAGCAAGCCATGCTGCTGCGAGCCATTGAAAATCACACTTTCCATCCGGTGGGCAGCGATCAGGATGTTCAGAGTAATTTCCAGTTGATTGCCGGAACCAACCGGGATTTGAGAGAACAGGTCGCACAGGGACATTTCCGTGATGACCTGCTCGCCCGGATTAATCTGTGGACTTATACCCTGCCCGCCCTGAAAGACAGGAAAGAAGATCTGGAAGCCAATATTGATTTTGAACTGGGCAGGTTCAGTCAACAGCATGGACATCAGATCCGTTTCAATAAAGAAGCCCGCCAGACTTATCTGAAATTCGCGCACTCCCCGCAGGCACTGTGGCAGGGCAACTTCCGCGACTTAGGTGCATCGGTAACACGCTTATGTACCCTGGCTGACTCTTCCCGGATTGCTGTTGACGATGTTGAAGAAGAAATTATCCGGCTGAAATCGGACTGGCAACCGCTTCAGTATCACCAGCATAGTGATGTGCTTCCCCTGTTTCTCAGTGAAGAAGCCATCTCACAACTGGACCAGTTTGATCGCTTCCAGCTCAATGCTGTGCTGCGTGTTTGCATGAATCAATCCAGCATGGCTGCTGCCGGACGGGTATTGTTTGATATCAGTCGCCAGCAAAAGGCCACTGCCAATGATTCAACCCGCCTGCAAAAGTATCTGGCCCGGTTTGGCCTCAAATGGCGGGACATTCAGGCACAGAAACAGTGATACTTATTCTGTGGCCTGATCGGTACGACTGCCGGCAAACAGCTGTGCCAGCTCAGTCATCACTAACCGCACCGGCGCAGACTGGGATGAAAGCTTAGAACTCAGCATCCACACATCCCGGCTGAGAATACTTTTCTGCGCCGCAGGTGCATTCACGCCCTGCGGAATACAGATCTGTGGCAGCAGAGCAATGCCATAGCCCTTCTCCGCTGCAATTTTTTGTGTCGTGACTGAATCAGACTGAAAACGGACCGACTGATGGCCGAACCGTTCAAGGAGATAACGGGCTTCCGGCAGATGAGCCAGCTCACTGGTATAAGTCACCAGATGAACCTCCCGGCCAGAGAGCAAACGTTCCAGCCAGTAAGCATTGCTGTATAACACATAATCCAGCTGCCCTATTTTTCTGCACAGCGACTCCCCGCTTTCCGGCAGGTTCAGCCGCAGTGCAATATCGGCTTCTTTCTTCATCAGGCTGACATTACGGCTGGTGATATCAACTTCCAGCCTTAGATCCGGTGACTTCTTACATAATGGTTTCAGGCCATCAATCACCAGATATTCTGCTAAAAATGAAACCATCGACACCACCACAGGTTTCCTGAACTGATTCTCAGGGAAAAAGTCAGATTCGAGCCCCTGAATCTGCTCGCGGATGTGATTGGTCTTATGATAAAGCACCAACCCTTCAACCGTTGGCTGATACCCACTCAGTGTCCGGTCAAACAGCTTCTGCCGGATCGCAGTTTCAAGCCTTTCGACTCGTCTTGAAACCGTCGCATAGTTTACATTGAGACGTTTCGCCGCAGCACTGACGGTTTCAGTTTCCACTAACGCAATAAAAAAACGTAAGTCATCCCAGTTGATGTTATCCATACATCACCTATTCACGATATAAAATCAGCCCGTTTAAAAGACCCCGGACACCGCGCAAAAATGCACAACCCTTATGCAGCATTGCCTGATTACAGCAGCAGGTTCTTCGCATAAATTATACCCGGCAACCAGAAGATGCAGGTTGCTTGGGTATAAGTATATCGGTTAACTCTCACTATGGCGAAAAACAATGAATCAATTCAATACATTACGCACCATTTCTGGTGTTTGTGAAAAAAATACCGACTGGGATCAGGCTGCTTTAATCTTAGTTGACTATCAAAATGAGTATACCCGCGGCATGCTGCCACTGGGAAAAGCAGGAACACAGGCAATCCATCAGGCTCAGACACTACTGAATTTTTGCCGTGAGCAAAATGTGCCAGTGTTTCACGTGGTACATCATGCTAAACCAGGTAGTGCAGTATTTAATCCGCAAACAGATATGGCCGACATTGTTGAGCCACTCACTCCGGCAGACAATGAAACAACAGTCATTAAATCAATGCCCAATTCATTTTTTAATACCGGGCTGGAAGCCCTGCTGAAAGCGACCGGCCGCAAAGAACTTGTGATCGCAGGGTTGATGAGCCATATGTGTGTGACAGCAACCACCATCCGGGCAACAGAGCTGGGATACACCAATGTGGTTTGTGCCGATGCCTGTGCTACCCGGGCACTCAAAGATGAAAACGGACAGGTTGTTGATGCTGCTTCTCTGCACCATGCTTCAATGGCAGCTTTAAGTGATCGCTATGCCGCCATTCGTAACCTGGAACAGCTTCTTCCGTCCGGATAAAGACTCAGGCTTCAGACTGCTGACAAGCATAACCAATCAATTTTAGTGATCAGGTTCACGGTGCAATATTTCAAAACTCAACCGGGTTCACCTTCCTGAAAGCTGCCAAACCGGGCCAGTGTTTTACCGTTGTCTCCCACAACAATCATCCGGTGTGCTTCGGTGACGGACGGCCATTGCAGGCTCTTCAGCTGGTCATCAATCACAGCGCCACCCACCGTATACCGGCGGTTCCGATCATTGGCTTTCAGGCTGCTGACATCCAGATGAAAGATTACCAGCGTCACCAGCGCACCATAAGCCCGGCCTGAGTCACACAAGATTTTCCGGTAATCAAGCCGGAGATTCGTTGCATCCCAAACCACATGCCGCCGTTTTGCCAGTGCGGCTTTCAGCCTGTCCCGCGCCAGATGCACGACCCGGCCGGGATCTTTCTGGCAGGTCCGGTCACCGTGAATTTCAGCCCGGATTTCATCCAGAGAAATCAGCTGACAATCAGCCAGATGGGTTTGAATCCAGCTGGATTTCCCGCTTCCGCTGATCCCACACATCACGTACAGATGACCATAAACGGAGGCTGCCCGGTAAGTCCGGGCGATGGCTTCTTCAGCCATCACGATATCCCCCCCGGCCAGCTCACTCACCGCATAGTTATCAAGATAGATCTGCTCACGCGGCGTATTTTTTACCTGAACAGCGGATAAAACGTCTGTCCGGGGATCGGCCACCTGCCATAACCCGTATTCCTGCGCAAACATGGCGAACTGCTCCAGTATATCCAGCTGCGCTGCCTGATCGGCACATATCCGGCCCTGCATATCTGCCCGCTCAAGCCAGTACATGAGCTCTAAGTCCGTGTTCAAAGCCAGATGCAGATAGCGGCTGTAACCCTGATTTCTCACTACCAGTAACTTAGGCAGTTGATGAAACCCAACCAGGCCGAGAATCATCGTCACAACTGAATAGTCCAGTGGTAAAGCCATCAGCTTGGGTGCCAGATAGCTCGCGCCCTGTTCTTCATGACCTGTCGCAGCGAGCCGCTCCACACCATGGAGCAGCTTTACCCGCGTCGTGACCGGCTTGGCGATATCATGCAGTAAAGCTGCCAGAATCAGGGCTTGTCGTTTGCTGCCGCTAAGATGTTTTGCCGGCCCGTCAAGTAACTGATACAAAGCATCCAGCACCATCGCCGTATGAATCGCGACATCACCTTCGCCATGCCATTCCGGCTCCTGTGGTGTGTCTGCAAAACGTTCAAGCCACGGGAAAAAGCGTCCCAGCCGGGACAGACATTCATCAAAGTCCGGGGTTTGATCCGCCGCCAAACCTTCAAGCCATAATTTCAATTCCCGCATTCTGTTACTCTCCTGTCAGACCATTCGGCACAATTTCCGCTTTCATCCAGTGCTCACCGGTCGAAACATGATTGCGCCGGACCCATTTTGCAACACTACGGCTGAAATCATCATAATGAAATGCATCCGCAAGCCGGACAACATAACCTTCCTGAGTCCGGGTATCCAGACCTTGCTGAATCTCCCGGATGGTGGCTTCACACCAGATGCCCTGATACAAAACCGGCGGTGTTTGCAAACCTAAGCGTTCAAGAAATGCAACACTCTCTGACCAGCTCAGACACCAGTTATCCTGATCCCAGACGGAAAAAGCCAGAAAGTAACTGGTCAGGTCATGGTAAGCAATCGAATGCTTTGCATACATATTTTCACCACAAATCCGCCAGCCTTCCGGGATTTGCCAGCCAATGCGTCCCTGTAATGCTTTCACCCAGGTCCGGGAAGGGTGAAACAGGCTGTCCATTGAGCGGGCATGAATGTAGTCCCGGTAAATTGTGGTATTCTCGCCATCCATTTTTTCAGTCACAACGACTTCTTTGCCGCTGAAACAGCTCAGCCGACGCTGAAACACATCATCATCAGTCGCCCCGCGGGACCATGGTAAATGCGGTGTTCTCGGGTATTTCATTCTCATCATCTATTCCTCTTTATTGATTCATTTTGTCTTCGTGATGAATCAACACAGCATGACGCAATAACTCCCGGGCCTGTTCACCCGGAATCATGTGCGAAGCGCCTTCAGTCGCTGTGTGATGATGGAATTACATAATCGGATCCTCTTTTTTTTCTTCATTCATTTCTTTAAACAGAAGTGTTTGCCTTCAAAAATCCGGACCGGATTACCCCGTTCCAGACAATGGTGCTGTTGCCACCGGGCTTTGTCCCTGTGTTGCACCTTCTGCCTTTCTGCAACATGCAGTTTCTGCATCAGCAATAATTTCGCCAGCTTTTTATTGGCATGCTGGCTGCGTTCCGTTTCCACTCTGACACTGATTCCCGATGCAACGTGCGTCGCCCTTACAGCAGAATCAGTGGTATTCACGTGTTGTCCGCCCGCACCTGAAGCACGGCAAGTCTGAAAACATATCTCATCTTCCCGGCAATGCTGTTCATCAGGTTCGAACATCTGCCCGTTGAAAAACCAGTTCTTACGCGGATGTTTTGGCCGGAAAGGACTGGGAGAAATCCACAACATGTTGCCCTGCCATTTTTCGGCAATGAGCTGGCAGCCATCTCCTTTCAACTCAATTAACACAGAGTGAAAGCAGCCATTTTTTCCGGCAGGTTCAGCTTCGATAAGCTGGCAGCTCACACCAGATGTCTTACACTGTTTTTCCAGTTGCTGCATCGCTAAACCAACTGCCATACAGCATTCCAGTGGTCCCTGACCGGCGGAGAGTTGTAGTAAAATCATGACAGTTTTCCTCCGCTGACCTGATGTCCTTTATCTGTTTTAAATGTCAGTACCGGCTTTAGCCGGGCCAGCCGGATAATCAACCCTGCATTTTCCAGATCACTGACTACCGATTCACATTTTTTATAAGCCTGTGGCGCTTCATCATACAGCAGGGTTTTATCTTTACAGATCACCCGGCTGCCCAGTGCGGTTCGTTGTAAGTCACTCTGGCTATACTTGTGACTGAGCCGGCTCTGGCAGTCTCCGCGCTTCCATTTTCTCCCGGCGCCGTGTGCCAGCGAAAAAAGTCCGGCATCACTGTTCGTCGGTTTGACCAGATAAGTGTAATCCCCGCGGGAACCGGGAATCACCACAACTCCCTGATCTGACGGGGTCGCACCTTTGCGGTGAATCCATCCCGATACACCACGGAACTGTGCCGGAGAGACCAGGTTATGTGTCACATCCAGCACGCGTTCAGCCTTACCCCGTACCGCTTCAAGAAAACGTAAAGCGATCAGTTCCCGGTTCAGTGCTGCCCAACGTACCGCTTCATTATGTTGCTGCAAATAATCAGCAAATCCATCGTCTAACGCCACTAACCCGTCATGGTTATAACGGCGTATCTGTTCCATCAGGATTTGCTGACCCAAGCCACGCGAACCGGAATGAACCAGTAGCTGGAGCTGCTTCGGATTCATGCCCAAGGCTGCAACATCTGCTTCACCGTAGATTTCATCCAGTTGCTGAAATTCAGCAAAATGATTTCCGCCACCAATCGTTCCCAGCGAAACATCAAAGTGACCGGGGCTGAGATTCAGTGCAAGTTGCCGTTCTGCGATATATGGCTGCCACGATGTTGATAATGGTGATGTGACGCCATTCAGCCGCTTTTCTGCCTTTTCCGGGGTAAATTTGCTGACCTTCAGGCTGGTTTGCCATAATCCCATCCCGCAGCCGATATCATTCCCCACCAGCGCCGGATAAATTCGTTCCCGGCTAAAAAATGCAGCACCGACCGGATAACCGCGGCCCGGATGTAAATCCGGCATGCCGGTTACCGAAACCATGTCCGGCAGCTGTGCTGTTTTGTTCAGTTGTTCAATCGCCAGCCCTTCAATCCACGTCGACGCCGACGCAATCAGGGTAGCACGTTCAGAAATTGTCCGGACGATATTGCCCATCATCTTTTTCCTGTAAATATTTGGTTCAGATGTTGATCCGGAAAACCCAAACATTCTCAGACAAACAGGCGCAGTCAGAGCAATCCCAAAGCGTCATCTGGATGTAAATAGTTATCGGATCGATATTGGCAGATCTGCCGGACAGGCAGAACAGGAAAAGCAGTGTTCTGCTATTGGGTGTCGGTGAGATCTGCAAAGGAAATCGAAATTGTCAGCATAATTTGTGTCCTCCGCAGTTAAATTGATAAAAAGTTGGCGCGGATGCTAAAGGATGGCGAAAAAGAAGTCAACCCGAATTCTTTTTCGCCTCCTCCGGTCATTCAACCGGCTTCACCAGATATGTCTTATGCTCGCGGATATAGGTCACGGCAGGAATGGACTGTCCGGAAGCCATCGCTTTCATTAAGGTGTAGCTTCCCTGCCCGAGTTGAAAATAATTGATCATCAGATAACCGTGCACCAGCCTTTTACTGAGCAATTGGCTATATTCAGATCTCATTCCGCCGATAGATAAAACCATCGTAATTTTACCGGCTTCAATTTCTTTTTTATAAGGTGCCACGACTTTTTTATAGGCTCTTGGATCAGCAATCAACCAGTTATCAATGGCAACAAAAACATCGACATCCAGATGCTGCAGGGTAAACTCAAGTTGAGTAAGTGCCTGCTCGCTTCTTGCACCATTGTTCCACGGGCAACGGGCGACTTCCCGCCAGCCTTTATGCCCATTCAGGCGCACCCCTTTTTCAAGCTTCTCTCCGCTCAGGCCCTGCCGTAACCCAAGTAATCGGTCCTCCATTTCAGCACGGTGCAAACCAAAAGACGTCATAATACAAATGTTTCCGCCTCCGGGATGTAACCGTTTCACAACCTCAGCCAGATCCTCGCCCAGCGACAAATTATCAACACCAATATGCCCAATACTGATATGACTGTTCTCTTCATCAAACGGAATATCGATCGTAATCAAAGGCAAGGGGCTGGATTCCAGGACTTCCGCGATCAAATCAGAGTGAGATACGGAAATACCGAGTGCTTTAAACCTTGCACTCTGCAGCGCTTCGTTTAAAACGCGTTTTTGGTAGCGTGGATGTCCGGAACCCGTCGCAGCAAGTGCCGCACAGTTATCATCGTTACGTGACGCCATTGCTTCACAGCCACGCCAGATTTCAAGGAGCGCCAGATCACTCAGGCTCTTTCCCACCAAACCATAAGTATCAGCCTTGCCACTCCCGCACATCAGCGGGAAAGCTATCAAAGCCATCAACAAATAACGGTTCAGAATATGAAACCCTGACATTCACCTGCTTCCTTTCTGGTTCTGTCCGTTAAGTATAGTCTTCTATTAACATTATTCTTATTTATACAACACACAGATGACATTCTCAGATGGCTATATACCCATCTGAGAATGTCATCTTATGAAACAGGTAAGATTCATGGCTGATCACAACTGAAAAGAAGTTTTGTCGGGGAAACAGGCAGAAACAACGGGATGGGTTAATCCGGAAAACACGGATGAATCAATAAGATTTAATCATGAACAATGATTTTATTCAGATAATGGGAGACTAACTATATGATAGTGCAGACTATCTGTTTGCTTGATTGTATACCAGATACTGATATCAACCATATTTCCACCCTGAGTAAAACACATCACCTGAACCTCATTGACATAAATTCTTGACTCAGCATTCAATAAAACACACCGGACAAAAAATGCTATTTCATCTTTGAGTGCAATACGGCGAACACGGACATTATCCAAAACATAGCAGGGTTCACAATTCAGATAAGGAATACATCTTTCAGTCAAATAAGTCTGTAAAACATCATCAATCGATTGATTAATATCATGCTCACCGCAATGAAGATCCGGTAGCTGATGAACTGCGCCGGAACGGACCGTTGGAAACTTCCATCCACCCTCAAGAAATTGACTATCTTCCATTGTGAAACTCTCCTGCCTGAACATCTTCCTTTTTCACTCATTATGAAACCTAGCACATTAAATGGCTTTTTCAAATTTCGGAGTAAAAACATCCGGCCAGAAGAAATAATAATGGAATCAAAATGATTTTATCTATTTATCAATAGATTGAGTTTATATCTATACCCAAGCAACCTGCATCTTCAGGTTGCTTGGGTATAGAACGTCTGATTTTTAGAAAGACAGAAAATTAATGCATTTTGAAAATAATAGATCGCATTTCCCCACAAACAGAATATTATGCTAGTCATTAACCAAGTAACCACATTAATTAAGTGGATATAATTAACAATATTCCATATGGTTATTAATAATTCTAGAATAGTATATAAAATAAACAGCTCTTATCAGAAAGACTCTATACCCGTTGCTTTCATGATAATTTTGCCATGAATTATCTCTCTTTTAAGTCTTTGTCTTTATTCAATAACATCTCTCTTCATTGATACTTTATGTGATCAGTATCTCCTTCATTTGGACTCCAAATTCAAATAATAAAAAAAATAACTCCTTAAAAACAAAAATGAAAATAAATACATGAGTTTATTAGATAAAATATTGTACAGCGCCTTTAAATTTATATATAACTCACTTTTGACATTCAGGACATATCACCTAATTTTATAGTGAGTAGTAACACAATAAACCAAGCGAATATACTACTCGTAAATTCAAATCAGTTGGAGGTCACATGAACCTGGGCTTTAAAACTCGAATTTATCTGGGCGTTGGCCTGTTAGTCGCCATCTCTCTTACGATACTCGGTACGCTGAATATTCTGTCACTGAAGCAGAAAATGACGCACTCACTGGTCGAAATGACTGAGAATAAACTGGATTATCACGTCACGTCTCTTGAGGACTTTATCCAGTTCCGGCTCAATGCCATATCCAAAGGAGCAAAACAATTTCATACCAGACTACCTGATAATGAAAATCAGGAGCTGGTCAGTGTACTTGCGGACACAGCTGGCATTGCTAATGTCACCATGGCCTACACAGATGGCCGCACCTTTACCTCGTCTCGTCAAAATGAAACCACAGACTTAAGAAACAAGAGTTGGTTTCAAAACGCGAAGCAGGCATACCAGTTGAAGCTGACAGAAATTTATCTGAATCCGGTCATGAATCAAAAAGTGATCGGCGCGGTCATGCCGGTCAGAGATAACGGCAAGCTAATCGGTGTGCTTTTAGGTGAAATTCAGCTTTCAGATATTATTACGAAAGTCAGCCAGATGCGTTTTGCCGGCGGAGCTGCAACATTAACCGATCAAAATGCGGTCTTTTTTGCCAGTGATGATCCAACAGATATAGGCCGGACACCTTCTCAAATCAGTTCTGATTTTTCAGAGATGGAAAGCGCGTTCAGTATCCAGCAATCCGGTCATTTGACCTTTCCTTATCTGGGACGTCAGTTCGATGGCTATTTTCAGCGCGTCCACTTAACAGACTCAGCCTACTGGACTTTGATGGTTTTTATCGATACAGACACAGCATTGCAGGGTGTTTACAGTGCTCAAAATGAAGCCATAGTCACCAGTATCATTCTTATTTTGATCAGTATTGGCGCGATTTTCCTGATCGTGAATCATGCGTATCGCCCGTTACTCAAACTAAAATCAGCCGTTATCGAGCTTTCCCACGGTAATGGCGACCTGACGAACCGGCTTGAAGTGGACGGAACGGACGATTTAGCGATGATCAGCCAGGGATTTAACAATTTTATTGAGAATCTCCAAAATATGATGCTGCAAATATCTGATGCCAGTCAAAATATCTCGACAAATCTGGTTCAGCTGGGAGAAACCGCACGGGAAAATGAGTCAAAGCTGGTGATGCATTCCAGTGAGACTGAGCAGGTCGTGACAGCCATTACGGAAATGAGTGAAAGTGCGCGAACCGTTGCGGAAAATGTACTGCAATCCAATCAGATCACAGATGATGCAAATCGGGAAGCACAGTCTTCACTGCGCATCGTCAATGATGCGGTTTCCAGTGTGACTTCACTGGTTTCAGAGGTTGAAGACATGTCTTCCCGGATTTCAAGAATGCATCATGACGCCAATAAAATCAGCGATGTACTGAATGTGATTGGCGATATTTCGGAGCAGACCAACCTGCTGGCACTCAATGCCGCCATAGAAGCAGCAAGGGCTGGTGAACAGGGACGGGGTTTTGCTGTTGTTGCTGATGAAGTCAGAGCTCTGGCGGGCAGAACACAACAAAGTACCACCGAAATATCTGACATGCTGTCAAAGCTGCTGGAAGGAACAGACAGCGTTGTAAGGGCAATGAACACAACAAAAGAGCAGTGTCAGTCTACTGCGGATAAAACCGCTGAAGTCTCGGTGAGTCTGGGCCATATGAGTGAATCAGTCACACAGGTTGATGAAGTCAGTACACAGATCTCTTCAGCAACAAATGAACAAAGCCAGGTTGCTGAAGCGCTGAACCAAAATATGCTGTCGATTCAGGATATTGTTGACTCACTGGTCGTGAGCGGAAAACAGACGGTAGCTGCCACAGAATCATTAAGTAAATCCAACAATGAGCTTGAAAGGCTGGTTGCCAACTTCAGGTTACATTAGTTCATGATAATTGGTTAGGTGTTCAGATGAATGAAGTCATGTTATGTACCACAAATGATTTAGCAGCAAATCAGTTAAGTCCTGAATTTTTAAATCATTATCAGGCCGTTATATCCCGGTTTTTCAGCCGGGATCCTGAGATTTGGCCGGTTTATCAATCTCAGGATATTCACGACCTGACTCACCATAAGGTCAGTTTTTCCGGATCTCAGCAACATGATTTCAACCATCAGCTGAATCACAGAACCGATATTCCTCATCACATGAGTACTCATACCGGTCCTTTTGATCCACTGGCTTTATATGTCGCACACGGGTGTAAGGACTGGCAGGATCCCAAAGCGGTTGAAAATGTAATTTCAACCCCTTGTGATCCCGCCATACAGGGCGCAACACTGGCCACCATCACCAACCCAAACCTTGTTTATAAAGAATATGCCGGACTGGCCACTGATCTGGAGCAGCTGGTTGTCCGGCAGATTGCTGAACTGGCCGGTTATAACCCGGAGCAAGCGAGTGGATTGTTCACTCAGGGAGGTACTTTTTGTAATTTATATGGTTATCTGCTTGGCTTGAGGAAAACATTTCCGGATTCAATCGTCAAAGGCCTGAAAGGAAAACAACTCTGTATGTTGAACTCAGAGTCTGGTCATTATTCCAACATGACCAATCTGACATTACTCGGGCTGGATATGAAAAATCAGGTGATCCGGGTCCATATCAATGAACAGAATCAAATCTGCCTGCGGGACTTAAAACGTCGTCTGGAAAACTGTTTTAAAAATGGCATTCATGTGCCAACCATCATGCTGACTTTCGGCACGACGGATACATTCGCGATTGATGACATCAAACAGGTCTATCTCCTGCGGGAAGAAATCTGCCGGAAATATCGGATCACCCGTAAGCCACATTTACATGTGGATGCTGCTGTTGGCTGGAGCCTGTTGTTTTTCCGCCATTATGATCTGAATAAAAATCCGCTGTCGATCAATCAGGCGACACTGAGCAGTCTCAATGCTTTGAAGCCACTGATGAAAGGCATCCGCTATGCGGATTCCTTTACAGTTGATTTTCAGAAATGGGGCTATGTGCCCTACACTTCCAGCCTGTTGATGATTAAAAATAAACAGGATTTGGAAGCCCTCAAGCAAGACGCCAGTTATTTCACTTACTTTGAACATGAGGTACAGAAAAAAACCCATCTTCAATCAACAATTGAATGTTCACGGGGTGCAAACGGAGTATTTGCAGCCTACTCCGCGCTGCAATTTATGGGGGTTGAAGGCTATCAGACCATCATTGCTCATGGCTTGCAAAACGCAAATTACATGCGGGCAAAACTCAATGAGCATCCACACTGTAAAGTTGTGTGTGCCGAAAATCATGGTCCTTCTGTGGTGTTCCGCCTCTATCCGGACACAGCGCTGCAAAAAGAGGACAGCAATCATCTGTTCCTGTCAGAGCAGCATATTACAGTGGGAAAACATAGCATAGATGATTTGATTCAAACCACGCTCTACCACCGTAATCATTTTAATGACAGGAAAGGAAAGCATCTGAAAACTAATTGGGTTGAATCCATTGCCAGAACCACTTACGACAAAAATGACCACTGTTTATATTTGCCAGGGGAAAAAGCGGTTTTTTTAAACCCTTATACAACCCGGACTGATATTGATAAGTTCTGCAACCAATTCTGAATCAGGAACATCGGTTCATCAACAAACCGGCCTTTATTCAGGGCCGGTTTTTTATCCGGCCAATCGCTGTCATTCTTCAAATAATACCAGGCCAGACACCCTGCACATTAATGATAAAGTTAATAATAGCGCCAAATTAAACGAACTCCCGGGATAAAGCGTTCAGCACACATTAAGAGACAGATCACAAAATGACCGGGCAACTTTTTGCTCACCGGGCAAGATCTTGCTCGCGTCTGAGCAAGATCTTGCCTGTAATAACAAATCAATAAACACAACTAATTGTTTTTATTTAAATCAATGACCTGGCATAGTGAATGCACTTATGTTAACTGCAAATAAATGCTTTTAAATTTATATTTAAGTTAATAAGGAATAATAAAATGCCAACTCCATGTTATATCGCGATCGAAGGCGAAACTCAGGGTTCAATTACATCAGGTGCATGTACTGCAGATTCTATCGGTGACGCTTATGTTGAAGGTCACGAAGATGAAATGCTGGTTCAAAAGTTCGATCATATCGTGACTGTCCCAACTGATCCTCAGTCTGGTCAGCCAGCAGGTCAACGTGTTCACAAACCATTCAAGTTCACTGTAAACCTGAACAAAGCAGTTCCTCTGCTTTATAACGCATTAACTTCAGGTGAAAAAATGACCACTGTTACACTGAAATGGTACCGTACTTCCATTGAAGGTAAACAAGAGAACTTCTTCACCACTGCACTTGAAAACGCAACTATCATCGACATCGACTGTGAAATGCCTCACTGTCAAAACCCTGATGATGCGGACTACACTCAAAACGTTACGGTTTCAATGACTTACCGTAAAATCACCTGGGATCACAACAACTGTGGTACTTCAGGTGCTGATGACTGGCGTAAACCTATCGAAGCTTAATCTGCTTCGTAACAATGTCGCTCACTTCGGTGAGCGATATATTTTCAGACAACAGACAGATCCAGGGAATAATATAACCGGCTTACCAGCCTGCGATAATAACTAAACGCCTCAACTCTCCCTTCTGCAATTTGTCTGCCTGCTCCACCCTGGTATTTCAGCTGTAACCTAAACCCTACAGGCATAACAATGAGAACACTCAATTTCAGGCTGACGATTGACGGAATAACCGACGAGACACTTGTGGTACGTAGTTTTGAAGGTGATGAGTCCGTTTCCGATAGCATTGATAGTCATGACATCCCCTTTTTTGGCTACCGGTATTCTATTGAACTCGCCAGTCGCAGCTCTGCCAGCCTTTTCCCTGAAAAAATAATTGATAGCAAAGCATTGCTGGAAATCGTCCGTAACGGCAAGGTCGTCCAGAAAGTCCACGGGATTATCAGAGCCCTGACCAAAGGCGATACCGGCTTTAACCATACCTTTTATTCAATCACCTTAGTGCCTTCACTGGAGCGCCTTTCCCTGCGCCAGAACTGCCGTATTTTTCAGCAGAAAAATGCACAGGAAATATTAACGGGTCTGCTCAGTGACATGGGTATTTCTGATTTTTGTTTCTCTCTGAAACGGGCTCCGGAACAACGGGAATATTGTGTTCAGTACCGGGAAAGTGATCTGGCTTTCTTCCACCGGCTGGCTGCCGAAGAAGGCATGATGTATACCTTCAGCCATGAAGACACCAAACATGTGCTGGTGATCACCGATCATGACCAGGGCTTTCCGAAGCTCAGCGGCCATGCGATTTATAACAACCTTTCCGGTGGTGCAAATCCCGATGGTTACATCGCCACCATGACCGAACATACCCGTTCTGAGGTCAGCAGTGTTCAGCTCGAAGACTATAGTTTTCAAAAACCAGACTACAACTTTTCGCAGAAGGTCGAAGCCGGTGACTGCGACAATCAGCTGGAAATGTATCCGCATTTCGACCATCCCGGCCGCTACAATCATGACAGCACCGGCAAGGCTTTCAGCAAAGTCCGGCTGGAGTATTTAAGACGCGCCGTTCACACCGTGACCGGGCAAAGTGATGAGACAAAAATTCAGGCCGGGCAGCGGTTTGAAATCAGCGAACACCACGATAACAGCATGAATCGTTTATGGCTGGCGGTTCAGGTTCATCATCAGGGCACGCAACCCCAGGCGCTTGAAGAAGATGGCAGCACCGGCGCGACGGATTATTCAAACACATTTACCTTAGTGCCCGGCGATAAAGTCTGGCGGGCACATCCGCAACCCAAGCCCATGGTTGATGGCCCCTGTATTGCGACGGTTGTCGGCCCGGCAGATTCAGAAATTTATACCGATGAACACAGCCGGGTGAAACTTCATTTCCCGTGGCACCGCTATGATGGCTCCGATGATAAAAGTTCCTGCTGGGTACGGGTCGTACAAAGCTGGGCGGGTGGCCAATACGGCATGCAGACCATACCACGCGTCGGGCATGAAGTGATCGTCTCATTCCTGCACGGCGACCCGGACCAGCCGATTGTCACCGGCAGGACTTATCACGCCAGCAATACCCCACCCTACAAACTGCCGGAAAACAAAACCAAAACGGTGCTGCGCACCCAGACTCATCAGGGCAAAGGCTACAACGAACTGAGTTTTGAAGATCAGTCCGGCAAAGAAAAAATCAATCTGCATGCACAAAAAGACCTCGCCGTCCTGGTTGAAAACGATGCCACGACTGAGATTAAACATGACCAGCATGAAACGGTGGAAAACGACCGCTACGACCATGTACTGAAGAAAGAACATCAGGTGATCGAAGGCGAACAACGCACCAAAGTCGGTAAAAAT
The DNA here is from genome assembly GCF_024529975.1 of Vibrio quintilis. Classification (GTDB taxonomy): domain Bacteria; phylum Pseudomonadota; class Gammaproteobacteria; order Enterobacterales; family Vibrionaceae; genus Vibrio; species Vibrio quintilis. The sequence continues at coordinate 3,999,526 of NZ_AP024897.1, forward strand.
AAGCTCACCGAAGCACAGGAATCAATTCATCAGAAAGTCGCCGGAAAGCAGGTGCTGGATTCCGGTTCAGAAGTGCATCTGAAAGGCGGCAATGCTGTCGTGCTACAGGCTGGTTCTGAAATCACCATCAAAGTCGGCGGAACCTTTGTCAAACTGGACCCGGCAGGCGTACATGTCGTCGGTCCGTCAATTAATCTGAATTAGTGGAGGGGTTATGGTTGAGACGATAATTTCCAGAAAGCTGGGAGATCAGGACAAAGCGGAACAGACCCCCTTTGAGCTGGAAGCAGTAGAAACCAGTATGGAAGCACTGTTCAAAGAATACACGCCCAAAAATATCAATACTGACGGCATGTTTATTCTGCAACTACGAAATGACAAGATCGTCGGCACACCGATCACTCAGCTTTGTCAATATCAGACAGAGACCAAAAGCTGTCCGCTGAGTGATTGTCCGTGCGGACATTATAAAGGGAATGGAAACAGTGGAAGTACATCTGCCAGTACCAATCAGGCTCAATCACAACAAACAAAACCCGAACCATTAAAACTTCCTGCACTGATCTATCAAACTCAGAGAGAAATGGATGACTATGATGCCAGAGATATGCATCATGGTGATTTATCCAGACAAGTGTTAGAAGAAAAATTTAATTTACAACAAGAAGCACTCGGTATGAATGCTATTTCAACAGATCTTAGGGTTTATGACTTTGAAAAAAATCATTTTTTTGGAGAAAACGAAAAGCTCACTAAAGACGAAGTCGCTAACAGCTTATTTGATGAGTTTCGTTTTTTGGCTAATGTATATTCTTTTCATGGCGAATATAAACATGTGATTAAGCAAATGATTACCCATATGCAGAAAAATACTGGCCAACCATTTAGTTCAAATCTACTTGATCAAGCTTTACATGAACAAATTGAAGAAGATGATTCAAAAAACAGCTCACTCGAAATTATAAGATCGACATTAGAATCTTATATTGATTGGGAAAATAAAAGCTACCCGGAATCAGATAAGCAGAGGATTGAAGAAGCAATCAGAGACACTAAATTACCAAGATTTGACAGTTGGAATGATTATACGAATGGGCTGGTAATATCTGTACATGACAGCTGGGCTACACATATAACGTTGCAATCTCTTGAGATTAAAGACAGTGAATTTACAGCAGTCATTCACTATCAGGTTCAAGACCATTTTGGTCTTGATGACGGAGATCTAACATCCATAGTTAAACAACAGCGTATTTTCCGAATTTGGTTTGTATTGCAACGCTGGGAAAAATTGGGATTCAAACCATTTATTACAGAAATGAATACCAGTATAAAGATTAAAGGCATACGAAAGTGAAGAAAATTTCTTGGTCAATAATCATATTTTTATGCGGATTAATTTACGTCAGTTATTTATGGTTCAGACCAGTCGAAATCATTGATGTTCACCATAGTGGGATATGGACAACCCGAGTAGTCGTAAAAAGCTTTCCACTCACTCATCGGAAAAAAATCCAGTGGTGGAAAGAGCACAAAAACTGGTTAAAAGACAAATATGATATTCCCAGAGTCGATAAAAATGGCTTTTTCAATGTGACCTTCTGGGAGATCGGCTCAGGATATAAAACAGACACGGGCACCGACCAGGATTCAGATTTGCTTTGTTTCAAAGACATGAAAACAAATGCAAATTGCATTGAGAAAAAAAAGGTTTTTGAGGTATCTCTTGGCAGAAACGGCGGTCTGCAATACCGCTAAACATATAAAATTGTATATAGTTCAATTGATGAGAATGACTTAATGAATGACAAAATATATTTACTGCTAATCGCATTCATTTGTAGTCTGACTTACGGCAGCTATCTATATGTCAGACCAGTAAATATTATCGGTGTCTACAGGAATATTTGTATTGAGAAAAAGCCTGTATTTGCGGTCACAATGAGCAGAAATGGAGTAATAAAATATCCTTAAGCTAATATTCATGGTCTTAATGGCTTGCTATCCCCAATCAACCTGAGGATGCAGGTTGTTTGGATATATAAATGAATACAAACTTGCTTCCAATAATATAAAAAATGAATTGTATTGAGAGCAGCTTTTTAAAGTCCGTCGAGACGAGCAATGAGTAAAGTCGGAGGATTACATGATCGTTAACGTAACTATCAGAAAATCATGTATCAAGTTAACACTTGGTTCACTGCTTGTTTTGGCTTTGCTGTATTTAATTTATGCATGGCTAAAACCCGTGCAAATTATCAATGTATATCAAAATAAATACATTACAGATGTCGTGGTAAAAAATTTTCCTGTAACAACTCGAGGGAAAATTTCCTGGTGGAAAGAAAATAAAGAAAGCCTGAAGGCTGAGTACAACTTTCCCAATCCACTTTCAGATGGGACTTTCTACATATATGTCTGGGATATAGGTAAAGGGATTCAGGAAATAAGTCAATATGATCAGGAACCTGAACAAATCTGTTTTAAACAAAGAAAAATAAAGAATAAGTGTATTGAGAAAAATATTTTGTTTGAAATATCCAAGACACGAAACGGCGGCCTGCAATACCGCTGACAGCTCACTATTTCAGTTGGCCATGTTATTGAATAGCACGCTGATTTTTATAAAAATGACGGAGACAAATACAGTGTTAACACTGACACATGAACATCAGGGGGAACCTGTCGCCTGGTATGCGCTGGTGAACTATTTTCCTGACAGTCATCGTCTGGTTTATCAGGCGATTGACGGCCATCAGGTTGAACCTATTTATCTCAACACCGCACTGGAAAAAATACAGGATGAAAGTCCATTATTAATCCCGTTGAAATACTCAGGAAACGACCCATTAACAGAGAAACTTCCCTCACAACAAACGCTATATTTTTCGGCACCGGCTGACCTTCCTTTTGAAACGCTTGCAGAGCAACTTCGCTGGCGAATGTTGATTGGTTACCACGGCGAACGAAAAGGCGTGTTTCATTATTACCATCCGGAAATTGCCAGCTACTTCTTCACTGATTCAACGACCCGCAGTACCAGTGCCTGGCTGGGCGCATTTTATTCGATCGGTTTTTATTCTCAAAAATACAGCGAACAACAGCAATGGCGGGAAGTTGGTGACTACACCAGCACACCAGACTTAAGTTTGTGGATGCTGCTGCCGGATCAGGAACAAGCCCTTTATCTGATGAATGAAGAACGGGAAGTCAAAGACTGGGCAGAAGAGAGAAAAATTCAATCCATTCACTGGTCAGCACAACGGGAAGTGAATGCGTTTAGCGAAGATCACAACATACAGGACGACATACTCATAGTACGTTTACGTGAGCTGGCACAACAAAACGGACAGCTGCCGCAGGTTGCCACAACAGACCAAACCTTTTTCTCTCACTTGTCTGCAGAAGAAAAAATAATCCATCTGGAACAAATTGTTTTAAGGAGAGCTCATCATGGGTGATAAAAAAATCCATAGTGGTCATCATTGCCCACCCCACTTTTCCATTGAAGTCACTGGCACCGAGCACGCATCAGAACTTGATTTCCTTTTTTACGATTTATCTGATTATGACGAGAAAAAACCATTAGAACAAAAGAAAAAACACATTCAGGGTTTTCATCAAAGTTTGATCTATCAATGGGATTGGTCGGAGGAAACTGAAAAGAGAAATGTGTGGCTGGGGATCAAACAACCCGGAAGCACTATACCAATTCGGGTACCATTATTTACCAATGTAGACGCATATAAACCAGGTGAAAACAAATTTCAGGATTATCTAATTCAATCCATCATTCCACTCACGTTGCTACCAACACTTAACCGCTTCCCTACCGGCGAAAGAATGGCTCCGCTAAGAGATGGTTTCATCTATATTACACTTAACAACAAATTCTGGAGAGAAATAAAAGTTACAACCAAACAAGAAGAAATGGATGACGGTACGTTGCGAGTTTCTCCCTGTTTCCAGGATATTAATTTATTTAAATACCGCGGAAATCGTACTAATGAGAATTTTAAAACTGATAAAAAAACCAACAGAAAAGCCACAGGGGCAGAACTAAAAGAAATCTGGTATCCGGTCAAACAGGCAGGAGACATAGTTGACATACGCTTTGCATATTCAGAAGTACAATGGAGTAACACCCGTCTTAACTATCTGGAAGCTCACCCCAAAGAGCTACAAGACAGAATGATTCAGCCAGGTTTTTATGACAATCCCAAAATGGATATACATATTTCTACGTTGAAACCAGCAAGACACCGCGAGCCAGAAACAGAAATGATACTGGGAAACCCAGGTTTTTTTTGTCACGACATCACTGGTACCTTATTATCTCAAAATTATGAAACCCTAAAAAAACAAATAAGAAATTGTCGTGACAAACCTGCTGATGCACTCAACAGCCTTTCCTTAACACCCAGAACCGATGATTACTACTACGATTTAATTTTGGCTGAAAACGCATTAAGTGAACTTGTATATGATTCAGAACGTAAAATAAAAGGAGATAAAGCTCAGAAACCAATTATTCCATCATGGGAAAGAGAATCTGTCGACGATTTTTTTAAAGATGGAAGAACAAGAAATCTTCGGGGGATTTTTCTGAAAGACCCTATATTCTCTCTCCGACATAAGAGCTATCTGATAAAAGGTGCAGTAAGTTATATAGGAACAATATTAAAAGATGCTGAGCTTCAGCCATATTATAATAGTGCGGAGCTGGTTCAGCATTTTTTAATGCCACCAAAATGGGGAAATAAGAAAAATCCTTATCATAAAGCAACAAAAGCAAAGCAATTTAACACTTCAGATGGCGGGAAATTTCAGCGCACTCTGAGAACAATAGAGCGCAGAGTATGTAAAAAAAAGGTTCTTGACCTTCAGGAATTGTTATGTGAGGAATTAGAAAGTAATGAGCTGATTCATGCTTTAAAAGATATAACAACGCTCGACGACTTTAATGCAACTGCGGTTTATCCGATCATTGGAAATGTTCTCAGTTCATTAAAAATCCATATGGAAAAAATTGACACTCTTGCTCTGCATGAAAGTATAGATCTCCCTCACCCTTTTCTGGACAATCTTATCCACTTATTAAATAATGACCGACAACATCCTTTGCACGAAATTTTATTTCCGGAGAATGGAAAAATAACTTTGGAAGACGATTACGTCGCACCTACCTTTTGTAATAATGGTTCAGGTTTGTGTACACCAGAATCTATTGCCCGATGGTCCGATGAAACCATGTTAATCAAACAAGAGGAAATTAATATATGGGAACTTCATGATATTTTCCCTCTGGAATCATCAGAAAATGGTGAAAACAACTTTCAAACAAAGCGTAGAGTCTCCTCTTTTCTTGGCTCAATCTTCGGAAATTTTTTTGATACACTACAAACCGTCAAAAATGCATTAGAAAATACACCAACAACAACCATTGATTTCGATTCTGTCTATGCCCCAATCCTTTGCCTGACAAAAGGCATGGGGCCCAAAACCTTTGGTAAAATCAGATACGTTGACCCAACAGGTCCAGGGGCCGAAGGCTATATCGTCGGCCTGCAAAGTAAAGGCCAAAGCTGGGGGTTTGTTCAAACATTCAATAAATATATATCCCGACGTAAAAACGGCAAAGCGATGGGAAAGGTATTTAGTCAGAAAAATAAAATACTCATCTCTTCCAACCATAAAGCAGTTAAATCCGCAGAAACAACCAGTGAAGCCGTCCTTGATTTCATTAAAAAAAATGGAAAGTCGCCAGTAAAAATGCTGATAGTTCCTAAAGAGAATAACGCATTTTTCGATTTATACGATGAGTTATCCGAAAAAGCGATTGATCGTGCAATGAAAGATATATCAAAAGAGGGAACGACCTTCAGTAACGTTTTCGAACGGTTCCGCATACCTCATTTTCTGGTCGTTATGGAAGTACTCAATCTCAATGCAAACCGCCAATATTTTTCTGATTTGCTACATGCGAACAAAGCGAACTGGTATTCAGCCTTTAATGTCACGAGTGCATTAACCGACTTTACTATAGCCACAATCAACAGTTCTAACCTCCTTTTGGGGGAAAGCTCAAGATTAGCTAAAGCCTCTGCAAAACAGTTAATAGCCTTCTCGTCCAAAAGTGGACTTGGAAAAATGCTGCAAGCGAAGGGATTAAAAACTGTATTTAGCCGTTTGCAAGTCGCAAATGCGGCAGCTGGTTTCCTAACTGCTGGAATAGCCGGATACGATTCAATGCGGTTATTCTGGAATCAGGATGACGATGCTTCCGCGGCTATGGCTGCGGTTGCTATTGGAACGGCAGTGTCAACATTTTGTACAATGCTTAGTATTAGCTCAATATTAGGTCCGATAGGTTTAATCGTTGCTATTATTGGTGGTGTTCTATATACATTTCTAAAAGATACACCAATCGAAACGTGGCTGAAGAATGGACCATTTAGTTACCCACCTACAACTCAATTTGAAAAAAAACATAATCAATATAAACACCTTCACAATAAGGATATCGCATTTCAGAGACTACTTGGTTTGCTATTAAGATTTGACGTAAAAATGTTTGAGCTCAATTATCAAAGTGACGTATCACCTGATTTGCTAAAAATAATACAAAAATCAAATATCACCCATGTTTTGTTAGTTGAATGCAATTTACTTCCTTTACTTAACCATATTAGCTTTCGGCTATACGCACGTGAGGCAATACAGGAAGAAACCACAGATACGAGTGTATATCAACCAAGTTTTGGGGGGTATATCAAAGCCAGGCATTTAATTAATATAGACAAGCACAACAGTACAATATATCCACATAAAAATATCCCGGATAAAAGCATGTTTCTGCTCCGTTTTAATAAGACGGTCCCAAAAGACAAAAGTACGGCAGCATCTTTATGGGGCCCTAAGAACATACAACATCACTATGAACCTGCATTTATTGTCAGAGCTCAAACCGTAGTTGATGATATTTGTTTTCCCGGACCATCTTTGGATGATAAAGAACCACCTCAGTCACCAGATGATAACGTGCATCCAGAATTTAATAATAAAGATAAATCACAATGGCTTTGTGTTGAAATAACAAAGCAGGAGACAACCGATGAGTTACTGCCAGACAGCGTATAACAGTAAGCAATTTATAAAACAGAATCCTCCGGAATCAGAGGGGCTGAAGAATAAATTATATAAAAGAGGCCAGATATTACCTTTTTCTCAGACAAATTGCAGCATCGCAACATCTGCAATCAGAACCCCGGATATATCGGTTATCAGGAAATCTGAAGAAACTGAACTATTTTGGACTCACGAACATTTGCAGCCTTATCATTTTACCCGCGGGGCTGGTATCTATCTCATGTTTGCAGCTTTCGCTAAGTTCGCATTACTTTTTGCTTATCCTTTCTTTTTTGTTTTGTTTACGATTGCATTTGTTTTTGGAGACTGGAAAATCAATCAGTTAATTTCATTTTTAAGTGATATCACACTTTATCTGGCTATTCCGGCTCTTATTGTTTATTCACCGATCCTTTGGATAAACCGGAAAAAACCGGAAGTAAAGCAAGAACAAGCAGCGTTGTTCTCGCGAAAGGATTATTCTCTGAACAGACAAACAGGCATGGTCACACTATATGATCGAAATAATAAGGAACTATACACATATCCATTTATCGAGTTCGATTGTGTATTAACGGCAACTCCAACGCACCAGGGACTACTGACGTACCGTTTAACATTACTCAACCGGTATAGCCCCCACGAAAAAGGTATAAATATCGGACTGCAAATTGGAATTAACGCCTCCGTCGCTGAATATCACCGGCTGTGGAATATGATTCAGCAATATATGGATACAAGTCAGCCAATGCCTGATATTCCAATACTGGAACCTTTCAGAGCACAAGATCAGACAACGGCTGAATATGATCAAAAGACAGGTCGTGCATCTCATTATTGGCGAAGTATGACAGATGAAGAATTCACAGAGAAACTGGATCAGATTGCTCAAAAACAACATATTGAAGAGCTCCCTGCATCCGGCCCCGAACTCAATATATTCACAACTTCGGCATAACCGGGAATACTCATCACAAGAGCCGCCCGGCGGCTCTTCCTTCATCCCTGCAACCAGTTCAAAACAATGCTTTAATTCATTTCCAAAAAAAATAACCCCATGTACCATAAGAAATTAACTTATTAATTACACACCCGCAGACACCTAATTAAGCACAACAAGGAACAGTTATGAAACTCGAATCGCTTGCACTGCATCACGGCTACACATCAGAAGAAACCACCAAAGCCGCGGCAGTTCCTATCTATCAAACCACCTCTTATACCTTTGATGACACTCAGCATGGTGCCGATTTGTTTGACCTAAAAGTTCCCGGCAACATCTATTCCCGGATCATGAACCCGACCAATGACGTTCTGGAGCAACGGGTGGCCGCGATGGAAGGCGGCATTGGTGCGCTGGCTGTTTCCTCCGGCATGGCGGCCATTACCTATGCGATTCAGTGTATCTGTGAAGTTGGCTCAAACATTGTCAGCACCAGCCAGCTCTATGGTGGCAGCTACAACCTGTTTGCACACACCTTCCCCAGACAAGGGATTGAAGCCCGCATGGTCTCCGCAGACGACTTTGCCGGATTTGATGCTGCGATCGACGAAAACACCCGTGCGATTTTTTGTGAATCGATTGGCAACCCGGCCGGTAATATCGTGGATATCGAGTCTCTGGCTGCGATTGCCGACAAACACGGCGTGCCGCTGATCGTCGACAACACCGTTGCCACGCCAGTGCTGTGCCGCCCGATTGAACTCGGTGCACATATCGTGGTGCACTCCCTGACCAAATATATCGGCGGCCACGGCACCACCATCGGCGGCATGATCGTCGACTCGGGTAAATTCGACTGGGTCGCGAACAAAAAACGCTTCCCGATGATGAACGAACCAGATCCGTCTTATCATGATGTGGTTTACACCGAAGCTATGGGTGAAGCCGCTTATATTGGCCGCTGCCGGGTGATTCCATTACGTAATACCGGCGCAGCACTGGCACCGCACAGTGCTTTTCTGCTGTTGCAGGGGCTGGAAACCCTGTGCCTGCGGATGGAACGTCACTGTGAGAATACAGAAAAGCTTGCAGCCTTCCTTCAGGATCACCCCAAGGTGAATTGGGTCAACTATGCTGCCCTGCCCGACAGCCCGTATAACGTGGTTTGCCAGCGGATTACCGGCGGCAAAGCTTCCGGTGTTTTAAGCTTTGGTATCAAAGGTGGCCTTGAAGCCGGGGCACAGTTTATCGATGCGTTGCAAATGGTACTGCGACTGGTCAATATCGGGGATGCCAAGTCTCTCGCCTGCCACCCGGCCAGCACCACACACCGCCAGCTCAACGACGAAGAACTCGCCAAAGCTGGTGTCAGCCGCGACCTGATCCGCATTTCAGTCGGCATAGAAAATATCGATGACATCATTGCCGACATCAGTCAGGCACTCGACAGCGTCACTGTTTGAGTTTGAAAGTTATCATCGGGGAAGTCATTCCACAAACCGCTCAAGACATCCCTGTTCGCTTAGACAAGGGCATCCATGCCCTTGTATGTTTGTTCCACGAAATCCCCGATGATAAGCCAAATCAATAACCTCAGGAGAATCCATGATTCATCTCACCCAGGAAACAAACAATATCAAAGTTGAACTCAAAGCACTCACAGTCGGGAATGACCTGAATGTCACGATCTGTGGCGGCGATCAACCCCACATCGGCGCGGTTGCTGTCGCACTCCCCAGAGCCAGCCTGCTGGATGAAAACCAACGCAGTGCCAGCACCTCAGTCATCACGGTGCCCGGCCATAAAGAAGATTTAATCGCGCACCGCGCCGCCGGACAAATCACAACCGCAACCGGCCATGTCACCACAGTGACCTGCGGTGTTCACCTCGATGATGCCTCTCTGCCGCAAATTCAACAGATTGATCAGATGATTGGGCAACTCACCACTGAATTAATTGAGCGCATCACCCGTCAGAACTAAGACTTTAATCCTTCGACTCAGCCGGATAGGTCATTTGATGCAACAATGAGGTCAGTCGCTGCTGGTCTGACTCTCTCAACCGGGATAAAAAGAATTGATCAACCTTCTGTGCAAGCGGAGTGGCGACAGAGAGAACTCTCTTCCCTTCCTGTGTCAGATAAACGAACCGACGCCTCTTATCCGCTGACTGCTGACGCCGCTCAATTAAACCCCGCTTTTCCAGCCGGGCTAATAATTCAGCCAGTGTCGCTTTCGTGCTGATAGCTGCTTGCGTCAACCTGACCTGCTCAATACCAGGCTGTTCCGCAACTGCACTTAACACCGAGTATTGGGGTTTGGTCAGTTCAGGCAACGACTGCTTCCAGAGCGCCGTATGTTCTTGAAACACTTTTCTCATCAAATGAAAGGGAATCAGGTCTAACCCGTCCATATTTTTTCCACCTCAATTTTTTCCGGCGCCACCTTAGCACATATTCTCTGTTCTGAATCAATAACTTCACAACAAATAAAGTGTCTGGTTGCTTATCAAAGCATATCAGTTTAGTTTAATTGTAGTTCGTGTACGAACAATAATTTAAACTGTTTGCAGGAGAAACTGAATGGCATTTGATGATTTACGTGGTTTTCTGGGTGCACTTGATGCACACGGGCAACTATTGCGAATTCAGGAGCGGGTACAGGCAGAGCCAGACTTAGCCGCAGCGGCGAATGCTGCCGGGCGAATCGGAGAAGGCTCACCGGCACTTTGGTTTGATAACATCGAAGGATTTAACGATGCCCGGGTAGCAATGAATACCATTGGCTCATGGCAAAATCATGCGATTTCAATCGGTCTGCCACCCAATACACCGGTAAAAACTCAGGTCGCTGAATTCATCCGCCGCTGGGATCATTTTCCGGTCACACCTGAGCGACGGGACAACCCGCCATGGGCTGAAAATCAGGTCGATGGGGATGCCATCAATCTGTTCGACCTCCTGCCGTTATTCCGCTTAAATGATGGTGATGGCGGCTTCTATCTCGATAAAGCCTGCGTTGTCTCCCGCGATCCAACTGACCCGGATGATTTCGGTAAGCAAAACGTCGGGATTTACCGGATGGAAGTGAAGGGAAAACGCAAACTTGGCTTACAACCGGTGCCAATGCACGACATTGCAATCCACCTGCGCAAAGCGGAAGAGCGCGGAGAGGATTTACCGATTGTGATCACGCTGGGCAACGATCCCATCATCACCCTGATGGGGGCGACACCGCTCAAATACGATCAGTCGGAATACGAAATGGCCGGGGCATTGCGCGAGTCGCCCTACCCGATTGCCACCGCACCACTGACCGGATTCGATGTACCGTGGGGCTCAGAAGTGATTCTCGAAGGTGTGATTGAAGGCAGAAAACGGGAAATCGAAGGGCCGTTTGGTGAGTTTACCGGTCACTACTCCGGCGGGCGGAATATGACTGTGGTCCGGATTGATAAAGTCAGTTATCGCAACAATCTCATCTACGAATCTTTATATCTGGGCATGCCGTGGACTGAAATCGACTACCTGATCGGCCCGGCAACCTGTGTGCCTTTGTATCAACAGCTGAAAGCTGAATTCCCTGAAGTTCAGGCCGTCAATGCCATGTACACCCACGGCTTACTGGCGATCATCTCCACCAAAAAACGTTACGGTGGCTTTGCCCGTGCCGTTGGTTTACGGGCGATGACAACCCCGCACGGGCTGGGCTACGTCAAAATGGCGATCATGGTTGATGAAGATGTCGACCCATTCGACTTACAACAGGTGATGTGGGCACTGTCTTCCAAGGTCAATCCGGCGGGTGACCTGGTGCAACTTCCAAATATGTCAGTACTGGAACTTGATCCGGGTTCTTCCCCGGCCGGGATTACCGACAAGCTGGTGATTGATGCCACAACGCCGGTTGCTCCGGATAACCGCGGGCATTACAGCCAGCCGGTGAAAGATCTGCCGGAAACCAAAGCCTGGGTGAACCGCCTGACAACGTTGATTGCACAACACAAGGAGAATGACTGATGATTTGCCCAAGATGTGGCCATGCGCATATAGAACTGCTGGCAAAATCACCGGTTCCGGACGTCTGGACCGTGCACCAGTGCCAGCTGTGCCTTTACACCTGGCGCTCCACTGAACCGCTGCGCCGGACCAGCCGCGAACATTACCCGGAAGCGTTTAAAATCACTCAGGCAGATATGGATAATGCCCCGGAAGTCCCGCGTGTTCCGCCACTGCTTAGTGAGAGTGATATTTAACCTGAAGATATAACGCGCCTCACAGACTCAAACAATCTGAAGAAACCTGATCTCAGACTGTTTGAGTCTCTTTAACTCTTCCTCCTCTCCGGAAAACCTCAGATAAATGAGATCTGCATCAATAAAAATTGAACCTGCCTCACATTCCACAGACTAACTGAATACAACTCTTCCATCACTGAGGTGCGTTTATGGATCAAAATACCCAACAACTGATTGATAATCTGTTCAACCGGATCCAGCAAGCTGAAAAGCAAGGCGGCAGCCGGGATCAGGAAGCACAGAGCCTGATTGACAAACATCTCATTCAACAACCTTCTGCGCCCTATTACATGGCCCAGACGATGGTGATGCAGGAAGCAACCATGAAACAACTTCATGCCCGCGTTGAAGCGTTGGAGCAACAGATCCGGCAGGCACAAAACCAACCGCGTGGCGGATTTCTCTCTGGCTTGTTTGGCGGGAACCGCAACCATGCGCAACCCTCTGGTTTTCAGAACACGAATACCCATCAGCCACAAGGCAACCCGCAACAGCCAGGTTATGGCAGACAACCGAATCAGGGGCAGCAACCATACGGACAAGCCCAATACGGCCAGCCGGGCGGATTTAGCCGGGGCAACAGCTTTCTTGGCGGTGCGCTGCAAACCGCAGCAGGTGTTGCCGGCGGTGTAGTGCTGGGCAACCTGATGATGGATATGTTCAGCCACCATCACCCGCAGGAAGTCGTCAATATTATCAATGAAGACCCATCACAGGCGATGGATAACGGCTTTACCGATCAAAGTGACTTCGGGCAGAACACCAGTGATCAATTTGCTGATGGTGGCACCAATAATGATTTTCAGGATACATCTTTTGACAATACAGAGATGAATGATGCTGATTTTGCGAACCCGGGCTTTGATAACGGAGCTGTCGATAACAGCGGTTTTGCTGATAATTCCGGTTTCTTCGATAACAGTGATTTCGGCGGTTTCAATGACGGAGGCTTTGATGGAGGAGGTTTCGACGACTTCGGCGGAGGTTTCGATGACTTTACTTAGGGCCTGATTAACCTGCTCAATCTGAAGAAAAGTGCCACCGGCACTTTTCTTTTTGATCACTATACCCAAACAACCTGAAGATGCAGGGTATAAAATTACTTTTCAATAAAACAAGTTACCCATTCAGTCCGGCCAGACGGGATTGGGGATAACGCGCTCCGGCCACCTGATCCGGAGCAAAAATCCCGCGCAGTACTGTCAGCTCTTCCCCCGTCAGCTCAACCTGCGAACTCTGCCAGTTCTCCAGCAGATACTTCTCCCGCCGGGTGCCGGGAATGATATAAACATGCGACGACTGATGCAGCACCCACGCCAGAGCGACCTGCGCCAGGGTACATTGCTTTTGTGCTGCCAGTGCAGTCAGTTGCTGCACCAACGCCAGATTATGCTGTAAATTTTCACCACTGAAGCGGGGAAAGCCGCCACGAATATCATCCGGTTGATTCAGCACATCTGCATGAATGGCCCCGCTGAGTAATCCCCGGCTCATCGGGCTGTAAGCGACAAAAGCCGTTCCGTTCGCCTGACACGCCTGTAAAATGCCCTGCTCCGGCTCTCTGGAAAGTAATGAATACTCGGACTGTACCGCAGCCACCGGGTGAACCTGCTGTGCCCGCTGATAGGTTTCAACCGACACCTCACTCAGCCCGATACTTTTTATCAGCCCTTCCCGTTTCAGCGCCGCCAGTGCAGCCATGGTCTCTTCGATTGGTGTCGAGTTATCACGACGGTGCACATAATATAAGTCAACATAGTCCAGCTTCAGCCGGGCCAGGCTTTTCTCCAAAGCCTCCCGGACATAAGCCGGGCTGCCATCGACCTGACGGGCTGATTTGCCGCTGTGATCATCTTTGATGCCAAATTTAGTCGCAATAAACAGCTGCTGACGATTCTGGCGTTGCAAAAACTCCCCCAGCAGAGTCTCATTATGCCCCTGCCCATACATATCGGCGGTATCAAAATAGCGATAACCCAGTGCAACTGCTTTTTCCAGTAATTGCAGGTTTTGCTGATCATCACCCGGCCCGTAAAATTCACTCATGCCCATACAACCCAGACCAACGCGAGGCACATCGTGGCCTGATTGGGTGTGAAAACAATTATCGTTTGATGGTTTCATGCTGATTCCCTGTTCTTTTTTCGTGTAAAAATGAAAACAGGGTTAATCTAAACCTCTGCCCGTGCGGGCTCATTAACCTGGTTTAAAATCAGCAAAAAATACGCATGCCCCAGCAGCCTGAAGCTGCATGATTCAGGCATCTTTCAGTTTTCTTTTCACTCTGGACAACGCCACATTGGTGATTCCAAGGTAAGAAGCCAGATGATAATCAGGAATACGTTCAATCATCGGCCCCAACTGTTCACACAAGCTGAGATATTTTTTCTCCGCATCATGAACGAGAAACTCATATTCGCGGAGAAATTTTTCATCAGCAAACTGCTCCAGATACGGCAGAGCAAAGCGCTCCCACAAACCTTCACTGACAAGCTGCGCCTGAAAATCCGCAAATGACATCTGCCAAAACAGGCAAGGAGTGAGACATTCAATGGTGAACAGCGAGGGTTGTGTCCGGGCTGCCGGTGCTTTGGGCCATACCAGATCACCTTCTTTATAAAACCCTTTATTGAATTCCTTCCCGTCCGCCGTAGCGTAATAAAAACGCATGATCCCGCTGCTGATAAAAAAGGCTGTATCCCAAAGCTGACCTTGTGAAACCATCCGGATGCCTTTCTCCATCGTCCGACAGTGAAATGATTGGGCCAGTTGCGTGGCTATAGGCTGGCTCAATGCCGGATGTGATGCCAGAAATTCAATAAGCACTGGCTTTTGTTCAATCATCTGCGGTTCGGAACCACTCACGACGCTATTGCTCATCCTGTTTTTCTCCTGTTTACCGCTATCCCGAAACTCAGCCGGAGTAAAAATCCGCCTTCTTAGAAGGCGGCTTTGGTTTACAGCCCCCTGAAAGGGAGCATTCTCGCGCTGTTAGTTCATCTTCAACTCTAACTGCGCCTCGTATTCTTGATCTTTCTTATCTTGGTGTCTGACGTAACGTCTGATGATTTCTTCATTTACGCCAACCGTATCGACAAAGTAACCTCTTGCCCAAAAATGATTTCCCCAGAGCTTCTTTCTTATATGCGGGAATTTGTTAAACAACCGGATTGCCGAACGTCCTTTCAACATCCCCATCAACGTTGAGATAGACACTTTTGGTGGAACTATCACAACCAGATGAACATGATCTTGCTGAACATTTAGTTCCAAGACCTCGCAATCTTTCATATTGCATAAAATATAGATTGAGCGATAAAGCTCCTTACCTACGTTACCTTTCAGGATCTTGAATCTGTATTTCGGCGTCCAAACTATATGGTATTTACAACGCCAATAGACATGTGATGAACTTCTATAGTCGCCCATGTTTTTTGTTTCCTCTTACTTGTGGTGAATAAGAGGTTTACTTCTAACATGGGCATTTCTTCGGGCAATAGCCCCAAGGTTCAATCACCACCGCCCAAGGCGGTGGTTTAGGGATGACAATAAAAAACTTGTCCGTCAGCAACTGCACCATTATTCTACACCCACCGTGTAACAGAGAAGAAAAGGAGATCCGATATGTTTTTGTGGCGTGTAATTAACGCACAATACTTTGGTATAGAAAACCGCTCAGGAATCTGTGACATCGCGCTGCGATAATCTCAGCTTGAGCGGACTTATACACATCGATACAAAGTAAAGCCATTCAGGCTCAGGATTATTGCCAGCATCTGCTAAGGCAAGGCGTATCTACGCGACAAATTCTTGAGTTTTTAATGATGAATACTTATTTAACTGCACAATCCCTGACGGTTTCTCTGGCTTCCGTTCCACTCTTTCAAGACATCACCTTCACCCTGAATCAAGGCGACCGCATCGGTCTGATCGGCCATAACGGCTGTGGTAAAAGTACCCTAATGAAAATCCTCACTGGCAGGCTGGATGACTTTTCAGGTCAGGTCACCAAAGCACACGCCTGTAATCTTGCCTATGTGGAACAATCGCTGCCGGTTGAAGTTGCACAGCGCACGCTGCGAGATGCACTGGCTGAGCGGGTAGATGAGGCGGAATCATGGCGGGCAGAGCTGATGCTCAGTGAGCTTGGTTTTGATGATAGTGACTGGCAATTACCGGTTTCCGCCCTGAGCGGCGGCCAGCATATGCGTTTGCTGCTGGCACGGGCGGTGATTACAGAGCCTGACTTACTGCTGCTGGACGAGCCAAGCAACCACCTTGATCTGCCGTCTCTGCTGTGGCTGGAGCAGTTTCTGCGCCAGTGGCGGGGCTCATTTGTCCTGGTCTCGCACGATCAAACGCTGCTGGACAATGTCACCGGCAAAACCTGGATTATGCGCGACCAGACCCTGCATAGTTTCGACCTGCCATGCAGTGCGGCCCGGACGGCTCTGACTGAGCGGGATGAAACCGACAGGCTGCGTCACCAGGCAGAACAGAAAGAAATCGATCGCATCGATCGCAGTGCTAAACGGCTGGCAGAATGGGGCAAAGTCTACGATAACGAAGATTTAGCCCGGAAAGCGAAAACCATGCAGGCGCGTAAAGCCCGGCTGGAAGAAGCGCAAACTTCGCTGAACCAGGGCGCACCATGGCGTTTGATGCTCAGTGGTGTTGCACTTCCTGCAAATCGTTTACTGGAAGTCGGTCAGCTTCGTGTCAGCCCGCCGGATTCTCAGCGGGTTCTGTTTGAGACCCTGCATCAGCAGGTGAAAAGCGGTGATCGGGTGGCGATTCTTGGCGCAAACGGCAGTGGTAAATCAACCCTGCTCACCTGCCTGTTTGACTGTTATCAGGCCGGGCAAACTGATCATGTCAACAACACCATCCGTTTCCATCCACAGTGCCGGCTGGGTTATTACGATCAGTCGCAGGCGCAGCTGAATGATGCAGACAGTTTATCTGATGCGTTGATTCCGTTCGCGCCGGTCGGTGACGATATCCGTAAGCAGGCTTTAATCAGTGCGGGGTTCAGCTACAACCGGCACCAGCAAACCGTCGCCGGTTTGAGTGGCGGCGAACGGGCCAGGCTGTTATTTATCGGCCTGACTCTGGCGAGCTTCCACTTGCTGTTTCTTGATGAGCCAACCAACCATCTGGATCTGGAAGGAAAAGAAGAGCTGATTGAAACCCTCAATCAGTATGAGGGCGGCGCGCTGATAGTCAGCCATGATCGCAGCCTGATTGAGCAGGCGTGCAACCGGTTCTGGCTGATTCAGGATGGTCAGCTGGAAGAACATCATGATCCGGCAGTCATCTATGAACAGATGGCGGGTGCCGGTTCCTCAGTACAGCCAGTCAACACCGGTGCTAAGCCGGTTTCATCTGCCGGATCTGACTTGCCGGATGAGGATGCCATGTTATCCCGTCTGGTTGAGCTGGAATCGCTGCTTGAAGCTGATCTGGCGCGCAAGCCGAAGCGTCAGAAACCCGCTTTGCAGCAGCAATGGCGGGATGAAATTGAAGCGATTAGTGCGCATTTATAGCATTTAGGGAACAGGTATCTATATAGCGACTTCTGGCCCGGTTTTACACCGGGCCTTCTTTATTCAAATCATTGTTTATCACCTGATTTTGTATCATTTTTAACCCGATCACACCCCTGAAAATTCCTGCCCTTCATTTTTGTTTATTTCCGTTTATCTGCTTTTTGTTTGAATTCTGTCCGTTCAGAATCGGGCTGAATTCCTATGATAGCGCCAGAGATAAGGATTGAGCGATGTACAGAGAAACCCGCAGAGAACAAATTATTCAGCTGCTGCGTAAACAGGGGCAATCCAGTGTTGTGTATCTGGCTGAAATGTTTCAGGTGACCAAAGAGACCATCCGGTCCGATCTGGCTTTTCTGCAAAAGGCCGGGTTGATTGTCCGCCATCACGGTGGCGCTTCCCTGAAGAAGCATCTCATGCAGACAGAACTCATCCAGCACGACGATCTGAATATCAGTCTGCTGATGAAATCACATCCTTATCAAACACGTTCATTTCATCATCATCAGGTAAATCAACAGCGTATGGCAGGAAAAGTTTGTGTATTCGGTTCATTTAACGTCGACATCGTCGCCAAAGTTGAGCGTTTCCCGAAAAACGGTGAGACGCTGATAGCCAGAGAAACCACCTTTGGCCCCGGCGGTAAAGGCGCCAATCAGGCACTGGCGGTCCATAGTGCCGGTGCGCAGGTGCACTTCGCGACCAAAGTCGGCAAAGATCAGTTCAATGCATTTGCCCGCAATCACCTTGAATCCAGCGGGATGAATTCATTCACCCTGTATGAATCCGACCGGTGCACCACCGGCAGTGCGGTGATTTATGTCAATGATGAAGGTGAAAACATGATTGCGATCAGCCCCGGCGCAAACCAGAACATTACCGAACAGGAAACCGCCGAGCTGATTCCGTATATCTCTGAGTCCGATGTGCTGCTGGTTCAGCTGGAAAATAACTTCGATGCGATTGACCGGGTGCTGCAACTCGCCAAAGGACTGAAAGTACAAGTCATCCTCAATCCAGCCCCGTATTCACCGGAAGTCGAACGCTTTCTGCCTTATATCGACCTGATTACCCCGAATGAAACAGAAGCTTCCCAGCTTTCCGGGATTGAGATCAGCGATATTGCTTCGGCCAAATCAGCCGCCCTCGCGATTCATGAAAAAAGTGGTAAGCACGTGCTGATTACCATGGGCGGTCAGGGTGTCGTGCTGTTTGATGGTGAAAAATATGCGCATATCCCGGCTTATTCTGCCGTACCGGTCGACACCACCGGCGCAGGCGATGCATTTAATGGCGCGCTGGCAGCCTCTCTGGCTAAAGGGAAAAATCTCACTCAGGCAGCACTGTATGCGACAGCCTTTGCTTCTCTCGCTGTAGAACGCGCCGGTGCAGCCAATATGCCGACTGAATCCATGGTGGACGCAAGAATGATCCAGCAGACCATCTCCGTCAATGCCCTATAAGGCCGGTACTTCAACCCAAAACAAGGAATCGAATGATGAAACAAATTAACGGTATCGTCCCGGTAATGCTCACCCCGTTTACACAAGACAACCGGATTGATTTTGACGGCTTAAAACGCTTGATTGACTGGTATATCGACCAGGGTGCTGATGCACTGTTTGCGGTTTGTCAGTCGAGTGAGATGCTGTTTCTCAGCCTTGAAGAACGGGTGGCGCTGTCCCGCTTTGTGGTGGATTACACCGATCAGCGGGTGCCGGTGATTTCCTCCGGACATATTTCCGATGACATCAATCAGCAGATTGAAGAACTAACAGCCATGGCGCAAACCGGCATCGACGCGCTGGTGCTGGTCACCAACCGGCTCGACCCGGCGCATACCGGGCAAGACGTCTTTATCCGCAATCTGGACACACTGATGGCAGCCTTGCCGGAATCTCTGCCATTAGGATTATATGAATGCCCGGCGCCATATCGCCGCCTGCTCAGTGATGAAGAGCTGATGTATTGCGCCCAATCCGGCCGGTTCTCCGTTCTGAAAGATGTGAGTTGCGATCTGAACACCGTAACCCGCCGGGTTCAGCTGGTCAAAGACACACCGCTGGCGATTATCAATGCTAATGCGGCAATTGCTTATGACGCGATGAAAGCCGGTTCCAAAGGCTTCAGCGGGGTCTTTACTAATTTCCATCCGGATCTGTATCACTGGTTATATCACCACGCAGAACAGCATCCGGACTTCGCGCAGCAGCTTTCTCTGTTCCTGTCACTGAGTGCGGTGACTGAAACGCTGGGCTATCCGAAAAACGCCAAAATATTCCATCAGCATCTGGGCACCTTCAGCAGCGAATACTGCCGTGCTAACCCGGATGATGTGCTGGAAAAACACTGGGGGCTTACCACGATTCTCGATCAAATTGCACAGTCAGGTGCATGGCACCGCAACCAGATAGCAACACTCAATAATAAAAAGTAAGCATTAACTTACATCCAAATAACTGAAACTACGGCAGACCTCGCTGTCACTTCGGGATGCAGAGTATCAGCCGACGATAATAACGAAGGAGTTCAACCATGAAACATACCCTACGACTGAGTATTCTTTCCGCCGCAATCATGACATCCGCTTCTGCGATGGCAGCCTGGCCGGAAAAACCGATTCAGATTATTGTGCCCTGGGGCGCAGGTGGTAATACCGATACCGTTGCCCGGCTGGTTGCTGAAGGTCTGAAAAGCAAACTGGGTGTGCCGGTGAATGTCATCAACCGCACCGGCGGCGCGGGTGTTGTCGGCCATGATGCGATGGCGAAAGCTAAACCGGACGGTTATACCCTGGGTGTGGCAACCGTCGAAATTGCCATGATGCACCATCAGGGCATGACCAAACTCGATTACCATAATTACACGCCGATCACCCGTCTCGCAGTCAATCTGGGCGGTATTCAGGTTGCAGCCAATTCGCAGTTCAACAACATCAAACAGATGACAGATTACATCAAAGCGCATCCCGGTAAGCTCAAAGCATCCGGCAGCGGCCTGAATTCCGGCTGGCACCTGAACCTGATCGGCATGCTGGACAGCATGGGAATGCCAGCCAATGCAGTCACTTTCGTGCCATCCGAGGGTTCCAGCTCAGCCCTGATGGAGCTTGTCTCCGGCGGGATTGACTTCACGACCTCTTCACCGGGCGAAGCCAGAAGTATGGTTCAGGCCGGGATGGTAAAAAATCTCGCGACCATGGCAGAAAAACCAGCCGGTTTGTACAAAGATGTGCCGGTTTTCCGCCAGGCAACCGGCTATCCGTATTCATTCTCCACCTGGAACTCACTGGTGACTCCGGCTGGTGTACCTGAGGAAGTCAGCACCAAACTGATTCAGGCGATGAAAGATGTGTTTGCTGAAGGCAAGCTGCAACAGTACGCAACCAAACAGGGTTTTGAAGTGTATCCGTTGTATGGCAAAGACATGGCTGCCTTTATGAAAGCAGAAGATGAGAAATACGGAAAACTCATCAGCAAGCTGAAGAAATAAACCGTCCCCCCGATGGCAGAACAAAGGTGTATGAACCCGCTTCAGCCCTTTGTTTCTGCTCATTCCGGGATGTCGCTGATCTTGTCCGGGCTGAGACTGTCCGGTACAGCCCGATAAGGTGTATTTATGCGTTCACTGCCACTCTCACAATTTTTTATCGCGCTGTTTGCGCTGCTGATTCTGCTGACCAGCCTGACTCAATATGGCGGTGTCAGTGAATTCGGGGCCGGATTTCTGCCCACCGTCCTGAGCGGGTTATTGTTACTGTTCACCCTGATAGATGGCGCGATTCATTACCGTCAGCAGCATCACGGCCGTTTCCCGATCACTGCCGCAGAAGTGCGCGCATTACTGATGATTGGCGTCTCCGTCATTGTGTTTATTCTGCTGATTGAAACGCTGGGCTTCATTCTCTGCGCTACCTTATTGCTGTTCAGCCTGATCATGATACGCCGCAGAGACAAACTCTGGTTGTGGCTGCTGTTTTCCGCCGCGGCTGCATTCGGCATTCATTATGTATTTGCCAGCGTTCTGATGGTTGCCCTGCCTTCCGGCATCTGGAGTTAGGAGTCACATATGTCTGTTTTTCTCAGTGCACTACAATACATTGATCTCAACGCCATCATCGCAATTATCGCTGCGGGTCTTTTTGGCTTATTTGTCGGTTCCATCCCCGGCCTGACTGCGACCATGGCGGTTGCTCTGATGGTGCCGTTTACCTTTTTTATGGACCCGATTCCGGCACTGGCACTGATGATTTCAATCGGTGCCTCCTCGATTTATGCCGGTGATATTCCCGGCGCGCTGCTACGCATTCCCGGCACCCCGGCTTCGGCCGCTTATGTCGCCGATTCCAATGAGCTGGTGAAACAAGGCAAACTGAACCGGGTGCTCGGCATCGGGCTGACCAGCTCCGTTATCGGCGGTCTGGTTGGTGCACTGATTCTGATGCTGGCTGCGCCATTGCTGGCGAAGTTTGCCCTGAAGTTCAGTTCCTATGAATATACCTGGCTTTCTCTGCTCGGTTTAACCTGTGCGACGCTGGTGGTTGGCAACCAACCGTTGAAAGGGCTGGTTACTTTATGTCTCGGGCTGCTGTTAGCCTGTGTCGGTTACGATCAGATCACCGGTGTCCCCCGCTTTACTTTCGGTCAGGTCAGCCTGTTGCAGGGCGTGAATTTCATCCCGGCGATGATTGGTTTGTTCGCCATTTCCGGCGCAATCGAATATTACGCCGGACGCATTCAGGACAGCACCAGCCGTCAAACAGCAACACCGCAAACCGATTCAGGCATGAACCTGTTTAAAGGTGTGCCTTCACTGTTATGGCAACGCAAATTCAACCTGATGCGCAGCAGTGTGCTCGGCACCCTGATTGGTGCCCTGCCCGGTGCGGGTGCAGACATCGCCGCATGGATTTCTTATGCGATTTCCAAAAAGTTTTCCAAAAACCCGGAGCTGTACGGGCATGGCTCGGAAGAAGCGATTGTCGATGCGTCCAGCAGTAACAACGGTAGTCTGGCCGGAAGCTGGATTCCGTCGCTGGTATTTGGGATTCCCGGCGATTCAGCCGCAGCGATTATTATCGGCGTGCTGTATATGAAAGACATGAACCCCGGCCCGACGCTGTTCCTGTTCCAGCCGGATAAACTCTATGCGGTGTTTATTCTGTTCTTTATCGCCAACCTGATGCTGCTGCCACTGGCAACGCTGGTGGTGAATTTTATCAAGCGCATCATCTACATTGATAAAGCCGTGCTTTACCCTGTGATTATTCTGTTCAGCATGGTCGGTTCATTCGCCATCAACAATGATTTGTCATCGATTTACGTCATGCTGGGCATGGGCGTGCTGGGTTACCTGTTGCAACGCGGCCAGTATCCCATTTCCCCAATCATTCTCGGGATGATCCTCGGCCCAATGTTGGAGAAGAACCTGCTGTCGTCCCTGATTAAATCAGACGGCCAGCTACTGGCCTTTGTCGAACGGCCGGTGTCGATGTTTCTTGCGACCTGTTTCTTTGCGGTGGTGGTGATGCAGGTGTTCAGTATTATCCGGGCTGCCGGAAGCGGTTCGCAGAAGGTGGTTGAAGGGTGATTTTTTAGTTTATTTTGAGGTTTGGAGAATTTGGGCTCCTGTGAAATACAGCGGCCCAAATCACCAGCAAAAATTCAGAAATAAGAACCCGGTTTCTTCATACCGGATAAATTTAGCATTGTTATCCAGATAAATATCCAACCGGCAGATATCCGCTAAGTCAGGCTGACCTTCTTCACCTATCATATCCAGTCGTCCAATCCATGATTTGTTATCAGTATACGACCAGTGAATCATTGCAAATAAGTCCCTTGAAAACATGGTTTCGACCAATGGGCGTTTAATAATCATCATACCCACACCATTGGAAACAATTACTTTATCACGGGTTTGATCATAATTATTCAACCGGACTTCGACCGGATGTGTCGGATTGTTGTAATGAATATACAGACGCTTGGGAAAGAAAAAAGCACCTGCCATGCCACAGAAAATTACAGCCATAGCGACTTGGGTTATTTTCTGCCATTTAGCTGCCATTTCTTAGCTCTTCTCTGTTTGGATGAATACAAAAATGAATGTCCCGTGAGTCGACAAATGGTGTTTGTTTCAGGGTTTCCATTAACTTAAACGGCGTTAATCCCGCAGCCAAGTCCCCATATTGACGATATAGTTGAAAGCCAGCTTCAATACCCAGTCTATCATCTGGTGTGTCGCCAGATGTCGTTAGGTTATCCAAAAACTGTGCACCAGAAGCCCCCTTTAACAAAAGTTCCTGACTGAAACCACAGGCAAGCCCGACATAACCATAATGGATATTCGACCAGATATCATAAAAATAATCGTGTTTCTTATACTTGTGCCAGTAGCTCTTTGAATCTGTCGGAATATCACCCTCATTTTTCGGGTCAGCCCGAAACGCCCGTACCTCTCTCAACGGCCATAACTTACGATGAACTGCAACTGCCTGTAAACGGGAATTATGAGAAATCAACGGTTTGTGATCCCACGGATGACCTTTAAATACCTGACTGGTCCATATAGCCATTGCTGACATCAAATCCGGACCGGGCGCTGCGATCAATAATTGTCGATATGTGGGTAATTGTTGCCACTTTTTCAGACGCTTCTGATGATAGTTAAGTAAGTAGCGAATACTTTTACAACTCTCACTCTGAATGTTGGTTCTGATTTCACCAATGATATATTCTGCAACCAATAAAGCACCGTCTGGATGTTGGCAAGCCAGGGTGATCATCACTGGATCATGGATATTTGCCGGTGTCGAAAGTATCTCTTTTTTCAAAATCCAGCCGGATGAATCTGTCATGAACCCTCCCTGAGAAATATTTGTATTTTTTTCGGCTGACTCCCCGTATCTACTACCGGCAGTTTCCCGGTACGGTCTGTTCTTCCTTCAGCAACAATATTTCCATCAACAAGAATGCAGTACTCTCTATTGGTCAAAGGCTGTCCGGTTTCATCTTGAATAACAAACCTCCGGTTATATGGCTTATCCATGAGTTGTGGTTCAGGAGATTCATCACCAATATTAACTGTACCGCCTCCAACAGTGACGCCACCACAGTTAACGGTTCCTCCCGTCAGAGCTGCTGGCTTATAATTTATCTGTACTGTTGATGATCCAGACAATATTTTACGCTTATGAGGTGGATGTTTTGGTTTTGCGTGCGGAGCAAGCAAATCTCCGACTCTTGCAGCAGAAATGCCATCCATGAATACATCGGATGAACCGGAAATGACTGGTGTAGGTGGAAAACCATGATGGTCAGTCCCCATATCACCAACACGTACCGCTTTTGCCATTACTCCTCCGGGATAAATATAAGACTCAAACGAGTCTTATACGCTACTGGTTTATCAAGAGAATAACGAGAGTCTGATACAATCAATCTGGTAATCTGAGATATTCTGATAAAAAACATCTCGATTTATTAACTGTTTTATCCGGAATTGAGCAATAAAACTTTATCAATAATCGCTTTTTTATCTGAATTTCAGGGGGGATGCTTTGGGCTAGAGTTGTCTTAGCTCGTTCCGTGGTTCCAGGCAACATCTGGTGCACGCGCTTCACTTCATCTTTTTTCATGAAGTTCGAATAGTTTGAATAGATGCTTTCCGCATGGAGTAAGCTCAAGCTTGTGCGGATGATACTTTGGCCACCGGTTCAATCTTCTTTTAATTAACCATTGACCAATTCTTGGATCTCTGAGTTCCGGACAACTTTTCCAAAAACCTCCTGTCAATTTGACATCACACGATTGACCGTCGAGTAAAACCTTAACCTTGTGAACCTTCCAGCAAAAATAATCAGACCTGTCCCGGATTGAAATACGAATTCCCAAACCAGCACCTGTTTGATGATTTGGACGCCCATTAGACCAGGCACTCACTTCCATCATCGTCAATTCCATTCAAGATATGATCCTTTTCAGTATAGATCGCCATCAATTAAAGAGTGCCACTCAAAATTGACTTCAGCGATCAGAACATCACTGAGCCTTACACTAATATCCAGCTGGCAAACCAAATCCGGGTTATATGTTGACGAACCAGCCGCTGGTCTTCATCAAATGAGGCATAGTATTCGAGGTATTCTTCCTGCACCGGTGTCTCCTGCTTTTTTGGTTGACTGATTTGCAGCTATCCGGAAAAAACCGGAGACTGGCTCCGGTTTCTGCTGATTGATTCAATCAGGTATTGACGCTCTGGGAAATTGCTCAGGAAGTCACTTCCCGAAGTTCCGGCTTGCGACTCCGATAGACAGCAACAATCGCATAGGTCACCGGGATCAGGCAAGCGGCATAAACAATTTTGAAGCCATAGTTATCGATAATCCGGGTAATCAGGCCGGTACTGACTGACGTGCCGAAGAAGAGTGAAATCCACACGATCGTGTAGGTGATCTGGCCGCAGCTGGTTGAGACAATACACCGCAACCATAACGGACATCTGGCTAAGCGGTAGCGCAAAGAGCGGAAGATCAGATTGTTCGTCTGATCAGCTAACAACAGACACAGCGCATTAATCAGATATAATTTGGGTAATTTTCCAAATACAGTCAGATATGCATCAGACAAAGTGAAAACATTCAGCGTGAGATAAACCAGTGCCGATGCAATCACCATCACGACGGCTGCCATACAGGTCAATTGTCTGGCATAGCGGTACTGAAAAATCTCGTTCACCGAGTCCAGGATAATGAAAGTTAAGGGGAAAATAAGAATCCCGGCTGGCTGGGCAGTGTGGAACAGATGTACCGTATTCGGTGACATTGGAATCGCTAACAGCAGAAACACCAGATAAAACGCAAACAAGCCGCCAATCCAGAAGAAGTCATACTCATCTTTTTGTGAAATATACCCGTTCGACAGTTCACGAATTAATGCCCTGTCTTTGCTGTCAAACATCAGCAATACGTTTTTTTTCAGCAGGTCATCTGCCGGTGCATGCAGCCTGACGCCTTTATCTGACTCGTAAAGAATACTGTCAGCTGTGTGTTTAATAATTTTAAGCTTCATATATATACGTCTCTTTATCGATTATCATTTCGATTTTGCCAATAACTGACGGTTCAAGGGGTGCGGTTGAGGAAAGGTAAGTCCACTCCAGACGGGTCACTAAATCATGCCTGCTGGCAATCACTAATCCGAGCTGCTTGTCTTCAATCAGGTAGAGACCATCTCCGGTCGTTGCTGAAGAAACAATCACCAAAATATTTTCCGGCAAAGAGCCTGCAATGACGCCAAAACTCTCTTCACAGGTAAATATTCCGGGAACTTTACACATGCCGGTTTGTTGCTTATCACCAGAATTGATCTCGTATACCGGAAAAACAGCAATCGGGATTTCTTCGCAGCTTCCTTCTCCGGTCAGCAACCATGACTGAGAGACCTGAAGATAATCCGCAATCGCCGGCAGGTGCTTTTTAGGAGACTGGATGCGGCCGGTCATAATATTACTGACATGCCCTTTGCCTAAATTCAGCTCACGCGCTAACTGAGTCGCACTGATACCCCGCATTCTCATGGTTTCCCTGAGTCTGTCACCGATATGCCTCATAGAGTTACCTATTTATCAATATACAACGTGACGATATTAACTTAAATGCATTGCTTTTGAAAGAGAAGGGATTAAAATGAAATACAAAGTATTATTAAATAATTATTAAGAATAACGTTATGCATGGCACAGATACAGATATAGCAAAGAATAGCTACTTACCTGTTATTTCAGCGCAAATACAGTGTATTAACGAGCTATCTTCCAAGACAAGGCAGGAAAAACTTTCCCTGCTTTACCGTGAAAATCATTACTGCATTGCTAAAGTCCCCCCGGAACTGGCAGCAACCGATGACTCAACCGTTTTGTTTCAGGGCAAAGGCCGGGCCTGTCACCTGTTTCTCAATGGTTATATGGCTTCATTTCTGACAGCCTAGAGTGAGTTGCGCCGGGTGCGTAAAATAACACCTCTCTCATGGGAGAGAGGTGTTATTTTCTCTTGTGATAACATTCAGGCCTGACGCTGATGAAACGAAAATCGTTGCAGCATATCGCGCATCATCCTGCTCTGTGAAGCCAGTTCATCCACAGCTGCAGCTGTTTCAACTGAAGCAGACGCATTACCACGGGTCACCTCTTCGATAAAAGCGACCGCCTGATGGGCTTCATCCACACCCAACGCCTGCTCTTTGCTGGCTTGTGCAATCTGTGCAATCAGATCCGCACTACTGTTGATTTGCTCAAAGACCGTTCCCAGTGATTCGGAAGTATGTTCAGCAATTTCAGCACCGGTGAGCGTTTTATCTGCGGCCATCTGAATCAGCTTTGCCGTTTCCTGTGCGGCATCTGTACTTCTTGATGCCAGCATTCTGACTTCATCGGCCACAACAGCGAAGCCTTTTCCCTGCTCTCCTGCCCGCGCGGCCTCAATAGCAGCGTTCAGAGCCAGCAAATTTGTTTGCTCAGCAATTTCATCAATTGTGTTAATAAAGTCCGTAATACTGTGCGTGGCTGTTTTTATCTCCATCATCGCTGTAACCAGCGTATGCATTTTTTCCTGACCTTCCGTCACTGCATCTTTTGCCAGCAACGCCAGATGACTGGCTTCTTCCGCAGAGTCTGCATTGACACTGGTCTGAGACGATAACTCAGCCAGAGATGCGGATAAACGTTCAACACTCTGGCTTTGATCTTCAGCACCTTCAGCCAGGGATTGACTGGCTTGAGAAATCTGGTGGCTGCCAACAGAGATTTGCTCTCCGGAATCCTGCACCTGACGCAGCAAGTCTGTCAGGTTGGTTACCATTTCCTGTAATGAATAACCGAGCGAATCTTTCTCTGACACGATATCAGCCTGCTGAGATAAATCACCAGAAGCGATTTGCTGAGTCAGCTTCGCCTTTTTCTGAAGTGCGGCAACCATCATCCTGATAGATTCATACAGGCTTCCTTCCGTTTCTTCGTCAGCATTCAGGGCAACAGATAAATCTCCGGCGGAAACCTGTTTCACGATGTCAGACACTTCCTTCGGATCACCCCCGAGCTGGCGGAATGTAATCCGGACAATCCAGAATCCAATCAAAAGACTGCCGGCTACGGAAATCACCACAATCAACTCAATAATATGATTCGCTGTCCGGTTTTCCTGCTGTAATTCAGGCCCGAGCGTGTCCTGTTCTTTCTTCACTGAGAGTTTAATATTCTCAATGTGATTCGCGGCAACAGGACCAATCCGGTCCAGAGTACTTTTAATAATGTCATTCCGCTGAAAAACCTCGCTAACCACAGCATTGAATGATTGACGGTATACTTTTGTTCCGGCCATCACCCTTTCCAGTAAGGTCCGCCGTTTCCCTTCTTGCAACTGTTGGTCTAGTTCCGCAAAACTTTCATACAGTTCATCCAGTTCCTGATCGACGCGGTCAACAGCTGTTTGATTATTGGTGTCGAGAAACTTCAGTGCATAGAGTCTGGCCAGAAGTAAATGGCGCAAACCCAGTGAAGCAATATAAGAGACTTCAACATCACCATCTTCTTTCGCGGTAAATAATACCTGGCTGAGATTTTTTTCAATCTCCGGGCCTTTCACATTCATCACTTCATTCACATTGTGATTACGTAATGCTTTGAGCTTTACCACTTCAGAAAAGCCCTGATTGTATTCTTCAAGCAGTTTCGAAATTTTGAAAATGGATTCTTTACGCTGCGGGTTTTTGACCTCATGCTTTGCCGCTTCGATAAATTGCTGAGTGTTCGCCAGATGCCGTTCGTAATCGGCTTTATCCCTGAGATCAGAAGAAAGAATGTAGTCCTTCACATTCAGGCGCATTTGCAGCAGGTTGGCCTGAATTCTTCCGGAAAGGTTGGTCGTTCGGGCTAATGAGCGGTAAGTCGTAAAACCCTGGGAGGAGTGATTCAAAGCGTTGTAGGATGCAATCCCGACAAATATCATCAGGACCGTGAGTGCTCCAAAACCTGAATAGAGCATTTTTTTAAAACCAAACATAATAAGATGACCTATAATTTCAGAATATATTATTGATGAATCACATACTTATATTTAAAGGCATCAGAGTCCCGGTATATTATCCGGTAATTTAATGATAGTGTGATTCAAATATGCTGTGCCAGATTATCAGGCACGATAATAACAATATCACCATCAGAAAGAGAAAATAATTATCAAAAATACACGAAGAGAATATGTAGCCGGACAAGCTTGTGCTTCACGTTTCTTCCACAAATAAATATACGGAAGAGAAATTCTATTTATCATTCTGTCAGGTAAGCGGAGCCTTCAGGCTCCGCATTCATTAATATACAATAAATTAATTTTATTTGGCTATGCTTCCGCCACAATCGGCTTTAATGGAATTACCGCTGCCACCACGAATCCGGCAATTCGGATTTCCTCTGGATTTACCATCTAAAACTTTCGTCTTTTTAGCATCCTGAATATAAATACCTTCTTTGGTAGAACCAGAAATATCAACATATTTCACTGTCGCATTACTACTGCCACTGACACTAAAGAAACCCCGGCCGGAGTTACGTGACTTCACTTTGTTGACTGTCACTTTACCGTTATTATTCGCAAATCGCAGAGTCGCATAGCCGCCGCCCTGAGCATTTTTATTCCCGGTCACAGTACCAATTTTACCGTTTTTACTTCGGTTGACTAACACGCCACAGCCTTTGGTACTACTGGCATTGACTTTACTGATCGAATAGCCATTCACATCCCACAGTTCCAGAGCATGACCGCCGACATTACTGGCTTTAATCGTGCCAATGGTGACATTTTTACTGGCATAGCCTTTATCAAATCTTATTCCACCAGTACTTTTTGACATATTCTTCATCGTGAAGTTGGAGATATTCAAACCATCACAGGAACGAATAAACAAGGCGTAACGGGGATTATTCGTCACAGTAATGTTTTTAATCGTCACTTTGGCCTGTTTATTACAGCTAAACAACGGCTTTCCGGTTCCTACTCCGCTCCCATCGATTGTCCTGCCCTTAAAGTCATAGGTACCGGTTTTCAGTTTCACCGTGTCTTTGGGTTTTGAAGATATTTTACTGGTATCCGCAGCGATTGCAGCAACTGAAAACAGCGAACATGCCAGAACAACTGTTGTTAGTGATAAATTTAACTTTGTTTTTTTCATAATATTTCCAATTTTTACTTATATCATTTATTCGTAAAACCGGATATATGGCGAAAGAGAACCACATATATCATCATTTATACGGTAAATGATTTATTAAAATAAATTATTCCTACTATTTATGAGTGTTTAAAAAACACTCAACTCAAGTTAATTCATCACTGTATATTTTTCAATCATCTGATAGCATAGTATTCATGAAAGTAATAAATGCTTATCAATAATATCCTCCATTAGAAACAGAATTAACATTACTTTCCGTGATGAAACAGAGTCACCAGAATTAGATTCAGAAGGGAAATATTGGTTTTTATAATTAAGGGTTTCGTATCATGAAGAACATTTTGTTTTATTTATTTGGTATAGCATCTGGTTATTTTATTTCAGATATTTATCAATCACTCAATTCACATTTTTATCACACAGTATTGCACGACGGCTACTCAGAACAACGTCAAATAAACAGAACAGAACCGCAACCCTGTATTACGACAAACTTTTCATCGGAAACAATTCATCATGAAATTCAGGTAGATTCTGTCGGAAGTAACAACACTTTCTCCCATTTTTCCCTTGCAAATCAATTGCTGGACCAGCTGGAAAACAGTTCAGAGATTGATTTTTCATCGAATGAATTTCAGGATTTATCTTTTCTGGTCAAAAAAGATGCAGCGCTGGCCACCCGGCTTACAGAAATCATCAGGGCCAGCCAGTCGTATGATGAAAAATGGAACCTTCTGAATATTCTGGCAAATAGTCATAGTCAGGAAACAATGCTTTTGGCGAGAGAAATGCTCACAGATCAAAATGATATTCAGACACAAAAGCTGGGGTTTGAATTCGTGGAAATGATGGACCTTCATCAGTTACCGGACACACTCAATCAGGCGCTGATTGATGTCACATACAATCAACCGGATACCGAGATACTTGAACAGGCGATTGCGCTACTCAGCCATCAAACAGATACGCATTTAAAAGCGGAAGTACAGGAGCGCTTTCAAGCTCTGATGCCAGACAGTAACCACCAGATTAAAGCAGCTGTCATTGACGGACTTGCCGAGATCGACGAACCAGATGAGATTCAGGAAACAGCACGCAGCTATTTGTCTGATTCAGATGAATTGATCAGAAATGCTGCTATCAGTTCGCTGTTTAAACTACCTCCCGGATCGATTGATTCTGATCTGGTGGCAGCCTTGCAACAGCTAAAAGATGATTCAACCACGACGGGCAGCACACGCCGCCTGGCTGCGGCGGTGCTGGATGTATTGTGAACAGTAGTTATGCCATTTTATGACGAATTTTTTTTAGGGCGGTGCCAATCTGAATTGTTTTCTTAAAAATGAATCGTTTCAGCGTAAAGAGCGACTTATTTTTTATGACATCTTTTTCTGGCACATGGGCATCAATTCCAATTAAATCAATCAATAAGTTATAGATGACTGTCCAGTGAGTCGAGTACACACCGCTATCAATCGCCATATCTTCCTGCGCAAATATTTTTTCTGCCGGTACCACCCGAACTCTTTCATCATAGGAGCGTTCAAACGTATGTAACTGACCATTAGTATGAATAACACCTTTGGACCCGGTAAACATCAACGGCACCATACAACCCGTTCCGGAGTTAGCAATGAAGTAATCAATACTTTTTGAGTAGCTGATTTTTTCTTTGTAGTCCTTACCAATCAAATTGATTAACGTGACTCCTTCAACCCCGGAAAGATGCGAGGCAATTGACTCAAATACAGCCATATCCCGGTTAATATTTTTGGGTGTATCAGCACTTCCACCACTGAAACTGGTCCATCCATCAATGATAACGGTAATAGAACGATAATGATTGAGAAGCTGCCGGACAATATGACAATAACCTTCCGTTTGTTCAAGCCAGGAACGCTTCTGAGCTGTAATACCAAACCAGAGAGAAAGCTCAGAATTCAGCGCTTTAGGCTCTGAATCATTTCGAAGGAATGTATGCATTTGTTCAGCATATTGATCATCATATTTGCTATTTAACAAGCCACCCAAAGTACAGGGGAAAAGATAGCAACCGCCAGCCAGAGCAGGTTTTAATGCTTTCCCTTCAGGTAGCCCGGCGTAAAAACAATTCTCATCTGTAAATGAATACCCGGAAACAGGTCCAAACTCATTCAGATAAAAATAGTTCACAAATTGATCGTACATGTAGTGATAAGGGCGTACCTGAGAGAAGAGCAATCCATGAAGTTTAGTATTGCCGCAATCCGGATCAATCTGGAATTCGCCCTTTTGAATCAAATTGAACACATCGGAAATCTCACCGGCATTTAACGGGTTTACAACTTCCTGCTCACAAATATAGCCATTCACCAGATCATAAATCTGAATCATATACCATGGGTTTTTCTTCTCTTGATCAGAAAAAAGAATGACATTGGCCTTACCGTAGCGTTGACTTTGACGACAGTAAGTGGCCATCTCTTTGCGGGGATGTTTTAGGATGAGCGTTTCATTTTTGACAGCCTCAAACAAAAACCGGGCAGCTTCCTGTCGGTCGAAAGCTATCAAATCATCAATATGATACATAGTGGCACCTTTACTAAAAGCACTCAGAACAGATTAAAATCAACCCCTGAACTGAGACTCTGAGTTCATTCTATCGATAACGGCCTGTACATCATCGGGGACATCGACTGCCAGAGAACCGGCTTCAACTTCAACCATATCCACCTGAAAATCAGACTCTAAAAAGCGCAGAATCTCTATATCTTCAACTTCTTCGTGCTTTGTTTTTGCCGCATTGCTATAAAAGAACGCCAGTTGTTTCTTTGAGAATGCATAGATACAGACCTGTTTATACCCGAAAGAGTACTCACCATATTTGGTCAGAGGAATTCCTGAACGACTCATATAAAGTAATTTGCCGGAGGTTGAAAATGTCACTTTAGGCACAGTGAAAGAACGGAATTCTTCTTCTGAAGTAATAGCGCACATTGCATTGGTTACATTGCCGGTCTTTTGAAAGACTGAAATTACTTTTTTAATATCATCAGGATTGATCAGCGGCTCATCCCCCTGAACATTGACAATAAAGTCCTTATCGAGTGCTTGATTCGCTTCCGCCAGTCTGTCTGTACCGGTCAAACACTCCGAACTGGTCATCACAACCTGTCCACCAAAACTCTCCACAACGTCCTGAATCCCTTCATCATCCGTCGCTACATAAACCAATTCAGGACCAACTGCTTTACAACAACGCTCCCAAACATGTTGAATCATAGGCTTACCACATATATCGACTAAAGGTTTACCCGGAAAACGGCTGGATTTAAAGCGTGCAGGTATAACAACAGCAAAGCTTTGAGTACTATTCATTTTAATATCACTTCTGAAAAATCATGAATGGCAGGAAACTGATGTGAAGCACATAAGCCCAGCATTTTTTCCTGAACATTGGAATAAGGAGAATAAAAAATAAAATCAATCTGATTTGATAAAGAAGCTTTCAGGTCTGATTCTGCATCACCAAACATAACACAACAACCGTTGTTTTCACTTTCGATGATAGCGCTGATTATTTCACTTTTGGGTTGAGGAGAGCCAAATATCCCATGAAAGTATTCAGAAATTCCTCTTTGCTCAAAAATATCTCTTAGCTCTTGCTGCTCTGAACCACTTGCAACATATTTGCGCCCTTTAAGCTGGTTCAAAAAGTTCATAAATCCAGGCGTAAACTCAGCTTCCAGGTATAGTTTTTTACACAATGCTGAATAGTTGACGAGTATTTTTTCTTTCGTGATTTCAATTTCAGAGTCAGGCACCGGCAATAAATCCCGCACAAAATAATCGACATGATGAAAGCGTGATTTGCCAAAGTTTTTACTGAAATAATCCAGACACCCGGTAATTATCTCATTATCGGAAAACAACGTAGATAACGCTGTTTTCATCGCTTCTATTTTTAACTGGTTTGAATCAAAAATCACACCATCGCAATCAAATATATAGAAATCATAGTCAGATAGATGGCGCATATACAGAACCTTTACTTATCGGGTATGACGTTGGTGTGATAGCGACCACCGGTTGGCTGTTATCATGTGCATCATATAAATTCACCAACTCAACCATTTCCTGCTGCCTGATATCGTTTTTCTGATAACCATCAAATCCGGCAACGGTAATATTTTTCACTTCTGATTCAAGCAACACACCAAGAATATAAGCCGTTGTCAGATCAAAAGGCACCGTGACATAAGAGCCATTTACAGCAAATTTTCCTTTCGAAATCTCAATGCCATAATCAATCAGTTCTATGCCATCAAACTCTTTCAGTTCAGTATCATTAAAACGGCACTTTGGTAAAATAACCGGTTTATTGAGTTGCTTGTATTTTCCGGAATCAGATAAAAATTTAGAGTTATGGGAAATGACATAATAATCGATCAATTCCGCTGATATATGCGTGGTAATGTTTATTGAAATGACAACCGGCTTGACCCGCTGGATATAAAGCTCTATTGCTGAAGCGTATTTTTTGGTACCGGGTGCATTTGTCACAATGAGTATCTGTTTTCCATCAAACAAATGACTTGTTTCCGTCGTTCCGGAAACTTTGGTGTTATTAGAGTCTGAAAAATTAAGTGCTGTATCCAAAACTGCGCCGTTGTATGAAGTACTGCCTTTTAGCTGGCTCAGATAATCTATCGCACCAATGATTTCATCCGTACCATAATGCGTACTGGAAAGCAGGTTTTGAATATACGTAGGATGAACATCATTTTGGGCACCAAGAAAATACAGCAGGCTACTTCCCCATCCATATTCTTTTTGCATCGGTTCAAAATATCGGATGACCAACTCATAGAGCGGTTTAGGGTTATATTGGGGATTAGTTTTATTCAGAACGGTCAAAAGATATTCTGTTTGAGTATTGCCGGCTCCTCTTCCCATCCCGGTAATGGTTGCATCCAGCCAGCTGACACCAGACTTTAAAGCTGCCAGTGTATTATCCAGCCCTTTCCCCATATTATTATGAGTATGAATTCCCATCTCTCCCTGCCAATGCCGGCGAATTGCTTTCACTATTCGCACCACTTCATCCGCATCCATATTGCCAAGTGAATCAGCAAAATAGAGAACATCGACGCCTTGCCATTGATTTATCTGCAAAGCTTTATCAGAGATGACATCATCCGCTTTCCCCCCCGCCTGCATCAGATTAAACCCAACGGTATAACCTAACTCTTTTAATCTGGCAACAATGGGACCGGATGTCTCGACTTCATGAAAATGAGCGGCAACTCTGACCAGACTCACTTTACTTTCTGAAGCTGGGGAAAACAGTAAATCAACTGCTTCGCTGATGTCGAATCCTGATTCAAGAATGGTCTTAGCATCAACCATCACACCGTAAACAGGTCCATCAGGCAGCTCTAATGAATTTAAGAAATCTTCGGTAGTATAAGCAAAAGCACCCAGAAAGCCTTGCTTCGGAAAGTTTCTGAGACCCAATTCAACGTAGTCAATCCTGGATTCTGCAATACGGGTGAGATACTGTTCAACGACATCACTATCAAAATCCCAGTCGTTATAGTAACCACCATCCCGTAACGTACAATCTAATATATTCATACTTTCCCTGATAATCCAATAATTAAAGGGCAACATGTAATATATTATACAATACATAACAAAACAGCGATCGTGAACTGCTTAATTGCTTGTTTATCTAACGATTATGTAACTACCTTATGCAGTAACAGAAACCATCCTGCAGCCTCTTATGAATATCAGCTTTTATCTGTTGTGCCCGATATTCAATCGTATCCTGCCTAACGATTTGTCGTTACACCCATTGCCCCGCCACCCAGCCGGATGACCAGGCCCACTGGAAATTGTAACCACCCAGCCAGCCGGTAACATCCATCACTTCACCGACAAAAAACAGTCCGGGAACTGTTTTACATTCCATTGTTTTGGAAGAAAGATGATCTGTATCGACACCGCCTAATGTGACTTCTGCGGTTCGATAGCCTTCAGTACCATTAGGGGCAATGTGCCAGTTTTCCAGAGTTTGAGTAACGCCGGTTCTTTCTTTGTCATTAAGTTGTCTTAACGTTTTATCCGGCAAATCACCTCTTTCAATCAGAACTTCAACTAACCGTTTTGGCAATAACCGGGCTAAGGTATTTTTCAGGGTTTGATTCGGATGATTCTCACTCACGTCAGCAAGATAAGTTTCAATATCTGTATCCGGCAGCAGATTCACTTTTACCGCCTCGCCAGCATGCCAGTATGATGAAACCTGAAGCACTGACGGGCCAGATATACCCCGATGGGTAAACAGAAGAGATTCTTTAAATGATGTACCATCTTGTGTGGTCAATATCACAGGTACTGCAATGCCAGATAAATCACTAAACTGTTCTTTATCTGCTTTATGTAAGGTAAAAGGAACCAGCCCGGCTCTTGTTGGCCGAACATTCAGGCCAAATTGCTCAGCAATCTTATAACCAAATGGTGTCGCACCGAGTTTTGGCATAGAAAGCCCGCCGGTTGCAATAACCAATGATTCACATGAAACATCCTTGTGGTTGATTTTTAAGGAAAAATTGAGTTTATTTTGTTCAATCTGACTAATTTCTGCCTGATAAAGGAACGAAACCGATGGAGATTCACATTCTTTGAGCAACATACTGACAATATCTTTTGCTGAATCCAGACAAAATAACTGCCCGTGATCGCGCTCTTCAAAAGGAATCTCATACTCACTGACTAACGAGATAAAATCCCAGTTTGTATATTGAGACAGCGCAGATTTGACGAAATGTGGGTTACAACATAAGTAATGACCGGCTGACACATCGTAGTTCGTGAAATTACAACGACCACCACCTGAGATCAGAATTTTTCTACCCGGCTTTTTACCATGATCAACCACTAAAACTGTTCTGCCCCTTTTTCCGGCCTGAGCTGCGCACATTAAACCGGCAGCACCGGCCCCAATGATCACAACGTCATATATCTCATTCATTAACACATTACCTGTTATCAAACCTGAAATAAAAAAGGATGCGCTTTATGCACATCCTTCTATCAGAGAAATTCTATTTTAACGGTAAATACGTTTAACCACAAACTGAGCGAAAATACATACAGCGATCTTCAATGAAGATAAGAGTTAAAGCATCACAGCGGCCAGCATATCTACACCCAAAAGTGCAAAACAGAGTATGAACAACTGTCTGACTCTATCACACTTGCCGGTAAAGATTTCATCATGGTGATGAAGATATTCTTTACCTTTCAGGTAAGAATAGAGCCTGACCTGCTTGTTCATATTGCCATGGGCTGTAAAAAAACCCGGACCATCAACCTGTTGATACAACAAAGGATGCGCTTCACGCATGATATAGATTAAAGAACGAAGCGCTGTAAAGCATCTGGCGACATTGAATATTGTCACCACAGTCAATCCCATGAGGATGGTATCTCCACTGATCATCTTTTCCTCCCTACATCTTCCGGATACTGGCGAAAAGACAATCAGCGCTGGATGTTATGCCGAAGCTTTATTCTGCTGCTGCCTCAGTATCCATGATAGAAGATGAACCTTTAGTTACCAATTCTGCTAAATCTTTATCGATGAAGAACAATGCTTTACCGTCTTCTCCGATCAGCTCTAACTTATCTAAGATCCCTTTAAATAACTTTTCTTCTTCGTGTTGCTCGGCTACATACCATTGAAGAAAATTAAAGGTTGAGTAATCCTGAGATGTGAAAGCCACATGTGCCAACTGGTTTATTTTTTGAGTGATCATCTGCTCATGTTTATATGTTTCACGAAATACTTCACCTAAGCTTTCGAAGTCGTGTCTGGGCGCAGCAATTGATCCTAGAATAGGCAGAGCTCCTGTTTCACTTACATAAGTAAATAGTCGCTGCATATGCCCCATTTCCTCATCTGCATGTTGCCGCAGAAATGAAGCTGCCCCTTCAAAGCCTTTATCTTCACACCAAGCACTCATTTGTAAGTATAGATTGGATGAAAAAAATTCGAGGTTAATTTGATCATTTAATTGTTTTACCATTCCATCTGATAACATAAATTACACTCCTGAACTATCCTTTGAATGAACTGAACTATCGTATGTTCAGTACCTTACCATCTCCCGACAAAGAAGTGGATATGAGATCACTTCGACACATTTTTTTAACAGTGGGTGCTACAGTGAATTCAACCGATAAACACGGAGACAGCACGATGACCTATAAACATATTCTGGTAACTGTTGATCTATCAGAAGAAAGTCGCATTTTGATCGACAAAGCCTCCGCTCTTGCCAAAGCACTGGATGCCAGGCTTTCATTTATTCACATTGATGTAAATTACGCTGAGTTATATACCGGATTGATTGATGTCAATTTAAACGAAACACGGCACTTTTCAATGGAAAACTCCCGAAAGCATCTCCAGGAGCTGTCAGAGTATGCTGACTATCCGGTATCTCACACACTGGTTGGCAGTGGTGATTTAGGCCACGAAATCTGTGAAACAATTAGTGAATTTGAAATTGATTTAGTTGTATGTGGTCACCATCAGGATTTCTGGAGTAAGTTACTCTCATCAACCAAAATGCTGATTAACTGCTCGCCTGTCGATATGCTGGTGATACCACTGAAAGAAGACTGACGGCAGGAGAATTCTTGGTTAAACTGATAAACCACTTTTTATGAAGTTGAAGAAAATAAAATGGTTTATCTTTCAGCGATTACAGTTCTCTGGGCTTTCTCATTCAGCCTGATTGGTGTTTATCTTGCCGGTCAGGTTGATTCCTGGTTTTCAGTTCTGATGCGTGTTGCTCTGGCATGTATCTTTTTTCTCCCATTTCTAAAATTTAAACGTATACCGGCATCATTAATCGTTAAATTAATGATGATTGGCGGGATTCAGCTTGGTCTGATGTACTGTTTCTACTACAAATCTTTTTTAATGCTTACCGTGCCCGAAGTTTTACTATTCACCGTCTTCACTCCGATTTATGTCACCTTAATCTATGATTTGCTTAAAGGCCGGTTTTCTCCCTGGTATCTTGTAACTGCAGCGATCGCAGTCATCGGTGCAGTGGTTATCAAGCGAACAGGCATCAATGAACATTTCATGCTCGGATTTCTGGTGGTTCAGGGAGCAAACCTCTGCTTTGCCATCGGACAAGTTGCCTATAAAAGGCTCATGGAAAATTATCAGTCAGATCTGCCGCAACACACTATTTTCGGTTATTTCTACATCGGGGCACTCATCGTTGCCTCTGTTGCTTTTCTGCTGTTTGGCAACGTGAATAAGCTTCCGGCAACAACGACACAATGGAGTATTCTGATTTATCTGGGCTTGATTGCTTCAGGGCTGGGATATTTTATCTGGAATAAAGGTGCATGTATGGTTAATGCAGGCGCTTTGGCAATTATGAATAACGCGCTTGTTCCGGCAGGGTTAATTGTCAATATTCTGATATGGAACAGGGATGCTGACCTGTTTAACCTGTCAGCCGGAGGGTCAATTATCGTCTTTTCATTGTGGATCAATGAAACCTGGGTGAAGAAAAAGCGGCTGCAATCATTACAAGATTAACCAGCCCCAGGCTCATAAACAGGTATAAATTCAGACGTAATTTCATTGCTCTCTGGTGAGCATACAGGGAAGCCAGCGCTTCCCTGCTAATGAATTTGCTTTCTATGTAAGTGCTCACTCTCGGCAAGGGATATATTTTCAAAACCTTTGATTGAGGCATAGATTTTCCTGGCCCGCTTCAATAATCTCTTCTGTTTTTTCTCAAGCTTTTTTAGTTTTTTTGCTGCTTTCTTATAGCGCTTATGAGCTTTTCTGATTTTCTTTGGTTTAAGCGAAGAAAAATCAATATTCTTACCTTCCCCCCCTTCAGTCTTACTTTTAATGTCCGACATCGCAGGTAAGGCTGCGGGTTTACACAACAATGATTGGTGATTTGCAGAACGTGCACAGCTTGTGCAGAAAAATTTCGGCTCTTTCACAAGCTGATAGATCTTGTCTGGAGAAAACCTGAAATCCCGGCGGTTCAGCTTACATAGTCGTTGCGTCATTTTTGTAAAACCAAATAATAATAATTCTTATTAGTGATTATATACAAAAAAGGTGTCTCCGCCAGCGTCAGAAACCGACGTCTACAGAAAGCACCTTAAACTCACTCATCCATCGCATTCATCGCAGCATTGACATAAACATCAAATCGATTCTTTTTCGTCTCAATAGACATCGTTGGCTTTTGGTTATTTAACCATGGCGCATAATCAGGCCTTTTGACTACAACTCGCTTTTTTGCCAGCTTCAAAGCAGGCTCAAGTAACGCATCAGCATCCTGATCACCACCAACAAGGGATTGGAATACACGCATTTCTTTTTTGACCAGTGCACTTTTCTTTTTCTGAGGAGGATGAGGATACATAGGATCAAGATAGACAACATCCGGAAAGCTTATATTCCCGTTATCATATGCATCATATAGTGCTTTATGACTGGAACAATGGATCAGAGACATTCGCTCGTTCACCCAAGCTTTTATTTCATCATCACAACCTGCCCGGCTCAGGCCATCCTCAAGCAATGCAGCAACAACAGGATGTCGTTCAATCATTTGAACCTGGCACCCCAGAGAAGCCAGCACAAAGGCATCCCGCCCCAAACCAGCTGTTGCATCTAAAACCACAGGTACGATTCCCTTATTCAGACCAACAGCTTTGGCAATTGCCTGCCCTTTACCACCACCAAACTTTCTCCGGTGTCTGACAGCTCCGCCCGCAAAATCAACATAAACCGGTCCGAGTTTGGGTTCATCCAGCTTTCTCAGTTCGAGACGCTCTGCAGTTAACACTAATGCAAACTGGCTTTCTTCTGTAAAAGACAGATGCCACCGATTAGCAATTTCAATTAATTCTGATTGTTTTTCTTCAATCTCACTGATCAGTTGTAATTGCAAAATATAGTTACTCCGGCGTGATACATTGTGGATTAGCAAAACTTATCTTCGGTTGAATGTATATGCTTATTTTTCTCATCAGCAATGATAGAATGATCCACCAATAACAAGCTAAAACAGCCTGAAAAGAGAAAATTATGCATCCTAATGCGGCAAAAATGGACGATTTAGATCGTGCCATACTTAAAATTTTAATGGATGATGCCCGCACACCTTATGCTGAAATGGCAAAACAATTCAACGTAAGTCCGGCCACAATTCATGTTCGGATCGAAAAGATGAAATCCGCCGATATCATTCAGAAAACAGAGGTCGTCGTCAATACGAAAAAGCTTGGTTACGACGTCTGCTGTTTTATAGGTATAAATCTCAACGCAGCCAAAGATTACCATTCAGCACTGGAAAAGCTCGATGCTTTAGATGAAGTTGTCGAAGCCTACTACACTACAGGCGCATACAATATCTTTGCAAAGCTGATGTGTCATTCTATTGAGGAATTACAACACGTTTTAATTGATAAGTTGCAATCTATTGAAGAAGTTCAATCAACAGAAACGTTAATTTCGTTGCAAAACCCAATACATAGAAATGTGATACCGTAGGCATTCAGTTTATATTCAGATAAACAACTATCCTGTTTATCAAAATATGATATGAATTATTTCTTATTTAAATAACTTAATAATTCTTCGGCTGATATTCCCTGTGCAGCTAAATCTTTTGCCATTGATTCAACTTGTTCACTCTTCCGGGACTCAATGACCTGTTCAAACTGATAGACCAAATCCCTCAGGACGTGAACAGGCACCTGTTTTGCCGCACTTTTGATGCGCTCGCTACTTTGATTACCCAATTCATTGAGTAATTTACCAAACATAATTTTCTCTGGTGATTCATCGAGTTGCTCCAGAACGCGGGCCATCTCATAAGTTGTCATCGACATGTGTATGATTTCCAAAAATAAACGACAATAATTATATTTATCTAAGTGTATTATCAGGGCGACCAATATACACAGAAATAAACAGTACGCAAATAGTCTGAAATGACTATTTTACTCATTATCAGATATATATATAAAAGTAATGAACAATTCTCACAGTAAAATTGTAATCGCCAATAAATTGCAGGTTTTGTTCAAAAGGCGTAGCTTATTCTACAATTCCGTCATCATCTGCAATATTTAAGGATAGCAACAGATGCAAGAACAAATATCAGCTCGTATTTTAAATTTAAGACATTGGCTGAAAGAAAACCAACTTGATGCCTTAATTATCCCCCATGAAAACGAATACCTGGGAGAATATCTTCCCGCACATGATGAACGTTTGCAATGGGCGACAGGGTTCACAGGTTCGGCCGGCGTCGCCATCATCACCCGGGATAATGCTTCAATATTTGTTGATGGCCGCTACACGGTTCAGGTGACAAAACAAGTACCTGATGCACTGTTTGAATACCA
The DNA here is from genome assembly GCF_024529975.1 of Vibrio quintilis. Taxonomy (GTDB): domain Bacteria; phylum Pseudomonadota; class Gammaproteobacteria; order Enterobacterales; family Vibrionaceae; genus Vibrio; species Vibrio quintilis. Next base: position 4,043,125 of record NZ_AP024897.1, read on the forward strand.
TCATCTGATTGAAGAACCCTATCTCGACTGGATAAAAAACAACCTGCCAGAAGGTGGCATTGTTGCGTTTGATCCACGCCTGCACAGTGCAACATGGTTAGCTGCATCCAGAGTTAACTATAGCGCTGATTTTCAACTCTGCGCTCTGGAAAATAACCCGATTGATCAACTTTGGCACGATCGTCCTGAACCTGAATATGCACCTTTATGGCTAATGCCATCTGAAGTAACGGGTATTGATAGCCTGAGTAAACGTCATCTTATCGCAGAACATTTCAGCCAGTCTGGGTTAGACTCAGCCATACTGACATCACCCGAGTCTATCTGCTGGCTTTTAAATATCAGGGGTTCCGATATCTCTTGTTTACCTGTCGTGCTTTGCTATGCCATTCTGCATTCAGATGCGAGTCTTGATTTATTTATTCATCAGAGACAAATCATCGAAGAGTTTGCTGAACATGTTGGTGAGGGCGTCCGGTTGCATGAACCCGATTCACTAATCAATGAGTTAAGCCACTTAAAAGGAAAACAAATCCTTTTAGATAATGATAACAGCAACGCCTGGTTTGAAATGACGTTAACTGACATTGGCGCGAACCTGATTCAAAAACCGGATCCCTGTCAGTTAATGAAAGCGACTAAAAACCAATGTGAAATCTCAGGGATGCAGGCTTGCCACATCAGAGATGGTATTGCGATGGCGAAATTCCTGTCATGGCTTGATAGTGAAGTTAAACTCGGTAATCTCCATGATGAAGCGATTCTGGCAGATAAATTACAAGACTTCCGTTTCGAAGATCCAACTCTCTTTGATTTGAGTTTTGATACAATTTCAGCAGCCGGAAGTAATGCGGCTATGTGTCATTACAATCATAATAATCAACCCAACCCTGGTCAGCTATCCGCAAACTCACTTTATTTAGTTGACTCCGGAGGTCAGTATACTGATGGAACAACTGACATCACCCGGACGATTGCAATTGGTGACGTGACACCTTTAATGAAGCAACAGTTTACTCTAGTACTGAAAGGCCATATCGCTTTAGCCTCAGCCCGTTTTCCAGCCGGAACAACAGGTCATCAATTGGACGCTCTGGCCAGACAGCATTTGTGGCAATATGGCTTTGATTTCGACCACGGTACAGGACATGGTGTCGGTCACTGTCTGAATGTTCATGAAGGCCCGCAGAGAATCAGTAAAGCGCCAAATAATATTGCACTACAACCAGGCATGGTCGTTTCAAATGAGCCTGGATATTATCGTGAAGGCCACTTTGGAATCAGAATTGAGAACCTAGAGCGTGTTGTCAGAATACATACGGATGGCGATCATGATATGCTCGGGTTTGAGTCCTTGACCCGCTGTCCGATTGACCTGCGTGTCATTGATCTTCAGCTACTGACTGATTCCGAAATTGCCTGGCTGAACCAATATCATCAGCAAGTATGGGATGATATTTCTCCACTCGTTGATGACGAAGTTTTCTCTTGGTTGGAACAAGCAACACAACAAATCGAAAAAGCATCTTAATTTATAGATACTTTTCGACCAGAATTATTTGATTTAAATTCATGCCTTTAAATAGACTTTTAAAGGCATTTTTATTTAGATTATTTTTGTTTCACGTGAAACATGTTCAGAATAGACTTCATGCCAATCATGCCACACCGTCTCAAGCCCACGATCTCTCATCGCTTCAGCAACTTCAGTTACAGAACGACTATCACCAACAGAAAATTGTTCTAATTGAGAAGCTTGATAATCAGCATAACCACCTGGCTGTGTACTTGAATTTGCAGAAATTGTTGTTATTCCCAGAGGAACAACATTATCCCGAAATTTAGCAGATTCTCTGGTTGATAATGATAAATCGATCTCTGGTTTAAATAGTCGGAATGCACAAATTGTTTGTACTAACTGTTTATCAGTCATAATTGATTTAGGTTCAATTCCCCCGGCACAAGGACGTAATCTGGGGAATGATATTGAATAACGAGATTTCCAGTATTTATTCTCTAAATAGTCCAGATGTGCCGCGACATAAAAAATGTCGGTGCGCCATTCATCAAGTCCAATCAATGCTCCAAGCCCAATCTTATCAACCCCCGCTTCACCCAGCCTGTCTGGTGTTAGAAGTCGATACTCAAAATCAGTCTTATTTCCACGCAGATGATGAATACCATATGTTGAAGGGTTATAGGTCTCCTGATAAACCATCACAGCATCCAGTCCAAAGGTTATTAATTCTTGATAAGATGAAGTATCTAATGGCTGAACTTCCATACTTAGATAACTAAATTGCTTTTTAATCTGCGGAAGAACTTGTCTGAAGTAATCCATCCCGACTTTATTCTGATGTTCACCAGTGACTAACAGAACACTATCAAATCCCATCTTCTTAATTGCAGATATTTCTTTATTAATATCATCCGGAGATAGAGTCTTTCGCTTAATATGATTTGACATAGAGAAGCCACAATAGCTGCAATCGTTAGAACATAGATTTGAGAGATAGAGTGGTATATAGAAACTAACCGTTTTACCAAATCGCTGACGTGTTAATCTCAGTGATTGTTGCGCCATAACTTCCAGATAAGGTTCAGCAGCAGGTGATAGAAGCGCCTTAAAATCTTCAAGATTCCTATTAGATTTATTCAAAGCAATTTGTACATCACGATCAGTTTTTCCATAAACGGAAAGCCGGACATCATCCCAGTCTAACTTTTCAAACACCTCTAAAAATGACATGATTAATCCTCCAGGAAACGAGTCAGTGGACTTGATGCATCCGCCACAAAATCAGATGAAGCAAGACCGGACTCAAAAGCAAGTCTTCCGGATTCAACTGCCAGTTTAAATGCTTTCCCCATTGATACAGAATTATCAGCACAGGCGATTGCAGTATTTACCAATACAGCATCTGCACCCATTTCCATCGCCTTTGCAGCATCTGATGGAGATCCAATTCCTGCATCAATCACCACTGGAACTTGTGCCTGCTCAATAATAATTTTCAAAAAACTTTCAGATACTAATCCCTGGTTAGAACCAATTGGTGATCCAAGTGGCATTACTGCGGCACAGCCGGCCTCTTCAAGTCGCTTGCATAAAACCGGATCTGCATGACAATAAGGAAGGACGACAAATCCATCCTTTACTAATTGCTCAGCCGCTTTTAATGTTTCAACTGGATCGGGCAATAAGTATTTTGGATCAGGATGAATCTCAACTTTAACCCAATTTGTACCGAGTGCTTCCCTTGTCAGATGTGCAGCATAGATAGCTTCTCTGGCCGATTTAGCACCTGATGTATTCGGTAATAAATTTATCCCGGAATAAATAATTGGCCCCAGAATGTCATCATTCTTATGCTCAAGATCGACCCGCTTTAATGCCATGGTTACCAGTTCTGAGCCAGTAGCTTTTATAGCGTCGACCATAACCTGACGACCTGAGAACTTGCCTGTACCTGTGAATAACCTCGAATGAAATTTTTTATCTGCTATCGTCAACATAACTAACCTCCTGCGATTACCTGGAATAATGAAATATGATCGCCATCATTCAGCCGGGTTCTATCCCAATATTGCTTTGCTATGATTTGCTCATTGACAGCAAATACAGAACCAGACTGAGGTAATGTCAATTTTTCAATCAGTGTCATCAGTGTTAGCTCATCTGCCACTATATAATTTTTATCATTAATCATTATGTTCATCTTTATCTCCAGCTTCAGGCTGGCCCCCACAAACACGACAATCTGGATTTTTCACAAAACTGTATGCCCTGAATGACATTGATTTACCATCGAAGCAATGAAGCAAATTCTTATCACAGTCACCATGAATCATGGCTGTGTTAGTTATTCGTTTCAAAGCTGCCAGCGCCTGCACTGATGCAATCATATTGACAACCGGCCCAAGCACACCTTGTTTACTACAGGAACTAGGCTCAGAAACATCTGATGGCACATCTGGTGACAGACATGCAAAACATGGTTGGTTTTCTACATAGGTATATTCTGAAAACTGGCCAGCCCACTGAGTAGCTGAACCTGAAATCAGACATGTTATTTGCTGATGACAGATACGATTGATTTGCTGACGTGTTGCCATGTTGTCACAGCAATCAATCACAAGATCAGCAAGCATTACTTCAAGATTCAACTGCTCGTCAGCTAATCTTTTATCAATAGCTCTGACTCTGCATTGTCGGTTCCGTATCAGAATCTGCTGTTTCAAAACCTCACATTTTGCCCGTCCAATATCTGATTCTGTATAGGCTAACTGGCGATGTAGATTACTCAGTTCTACTTTGTCATCATCAACCAGAACTATATTTCCTACACCAGCTCCGGCCAAAAGCAGTGAAACACTTGTACCTAATCCACCACAACCAATAATAAGAACATTTGAATTGTTTATTTTTAACTGGCCGGATTCACCAATTTCAGGCAAAGAAATCTGTCTTTGGTATCGAATAAAATCGACGTCACTAAATTTCGACATGATTTACCCTCTTCGAAAGATTGAAATCAGTTTGTATCTTCGTCACTGCATCTACATAATCATCAGCATCAGTGATGGCACGAACAACAGCAATGCTATCGACACCCTGAGCGGCCACATTGGACAAATTCGTTAAATCAATCCCACCAATCGCAACAGTTGGAATCATTCTCTTTTCATAGTCACTAAGTGAATTGATGAACTGCTGATACAATCTTAATCTGACTAACCCCTGGGGCTTAGAAGGCATTTGCTTTGTCGATGTGGGAAAAATATGACCTAAAGCGATATAGCTGGGTTTAATCAATTCCGCAGTTAAGATTTCCTGATAACTATGGGTGGAAACACCTAATCTTAATCCTGCTGCATGAATTGATTTCAGGTCAGCAGCCAGTAGATCTTCCTGACCAAGATGAATACCAAAAGCATTCTCATCAATTGCGATTTTCCAGTAGTCATTAATAAATACCTGAGAATCGGATGCTTGCCCAAGGCTAACCACTTCCCTGATCTGTTTTATTAAGTCAGAACGATGTTCATCTTTAATTCTTAACTGAATTGTTTTTACACCAAGCTCTAAAAGTTTTTTGATCCATTCTGAATCCCCCATAACCGGGTATAAATTTAATAGAGATTGATTAATAGAAGGAAATGGTGTTTCGGGAATAAAGAAGGAGGAAGATAGATCAATTGCATCAATCTTAGGAAATAGATGGACCTCTTTTGGCCATGTTTCACGTGAAACATTCATTGCAGCACGCGCTAAAATTAGTGCGTCAACTAAGGGAAAATCCAGCATCAAAAGAACAAGAAACCAGGATAAATGATAATTCTTAAATTCATCAGGAGACTGTAAAACTTCAATTCTGGAAATCAGAGAACCTGCAAGATTAATCTGGTGAGAGTACCACTGCTCAGATATTTTCCCAGGCAAAGCCTGAGAAAATACATCGATCATAACAGCATGACGAGCAGGTTTTGAATGATCAGAAAAACGATAATCATCACTTCCCTCATCACAAACCGGGTGATCAAGATAACGAAGCACAATCACTTCAGCTGAATCTGAGACACTATGATAGATATTTTCCTGATCTGGTCCATCAGGATACAATTCATAGTGATTATCAGGCAAGTTTAAGTTGATAAGAGCTAAGTCTGAGACTTGTATTTGGTATTCAGGGACCGTAAATCCTTCACCAGATGCGATAACAAAAACATCCTGAATCAATTCAGCGATGTGCTTATATTGCACAGGTAATTCTAAAAACATCATACAACCCTCATTCTTCATTCAATGAAAAAGTGGTCACTGCATGATAAAGCTCTGAACCATGATCTCTGAATTCCTGAGTTTTTTGCTGCATTCCGGCCTCTGGATTCTCTGTCTCCTGAACCTCAATCATCTGTTCCTGAGGTAGAGAACGGGCATAATCCCTTACTTCCTGTGAAATTTTCATTGAACAGAATTTAGGACCACACATTGAGCAGAAATGGGCAACTTTGCCTGATTCCTGTGGAAGTGTTTCGTCATGAAATGCACGGGCTGTCACCGGGTCCAGAGACAAATTGAACTGGTCTTCCCAGCGGAATTCAAACCGCGCTTTCGACAGCGCATTATCTCTGTACTGCGCACCGGGATGCCCTTTTGCCAAATCAGCCGCATGCGCTGCCAGTTTATAAGTGATAAGTCCGGTCTTTACATCATCTTTATTTGGCAGCCCCAAATGCTCTTTGGGTGTGACATAACAGAGCATGGCACAGCCGTACCAACCAATCATTGCGGCACCAATGCCAGAAGTAATATGATCATAGCCAGGTGCAATATCTGTGGTCAGCGGGCCAAGTGTATAGAATGGTGCTTCATCACAGTGCTTCAACTGCTCAGTCATATTCTCCTGAATCATGTGCATCGGCACATGCCCCGGCCCTTCAATCATGACCTGAACATCATATTCCCAGGCAATCTTTGTCAGTTCGCCCAGCGTTCTTAATTCTGCAAACTGCGCTTCATCATTCGCATCCGCAACCGACCCCGGACGAAGGCCATCCCCCAAAGACAAAGCAACATCATAGCGTGCGCAGATCTCGCAAATATCCCGGAAATGCGTATACAGGAAGCTTTCCTGATGGTGAGCAAGACACCATTTCGCGATAATAGAACCACCACGGGAAACAATGCCAGTCACCCGTTTCGCAGTCAGGGGTACATAACGCAGCAATAAACCTGCGTGAATTGTGAAGTAATCAACGCCCTGTTCAGCCTGCTCAATCAATGTATCCCGCATCACTTCCCACGTTAGGTTTTCAGCAATTCCATTGACTTTTTCCAGCGCCTGATACATCGGAACCGTACCTATCGGCACCGGGCTATTTCTCAGAATCCACTCACGGGTTTCGTGGATATTCCGGCCGGTCGATAAATCCATGACGGTGTCAGCACCCCAGCGGGTCGACCAGACCAGCTTCTCTACTTCTTCTTCAATTGAAGAAGTGACTGAAGAATTACCGATATTTGCATTCACTTTCACCAGGAAATTACGGCCGATAATCATGGGTTCAGATTCAGGATGGTTGATATTCGAAGGAATAATCGCCCTGCCCTCAGCCACTTCCTGACGGACAAATTCAGCGGTAATTTGTGAAGGTAAATGAGCGCCAAAACTCTGGCCGGCATGCTGATGATTCAGATGCTTGTCGTCAGAATCTGCAGCTTGCTGCCGCTGCATATTTTCACGCAGGGCAATAAATTCCATCTCAGGTGTGATAACGCCCTGACGGGCATAATGAAGCTGAGTCACACAACAACCCGGCTTTGCAGCACGAATCGACGGAAGATGCTCATAACGAAGATCATCCAGCGTACGGTCAGACAATCGCTCTTTGGCAAAATCAGAGCTCATGTCCGGGAGTAATTCTGTATCGCCCCGTTCCTGAACCCACGACTCACGCAGGCGTGGTAAACCACGATAAACATTAATCTGATGTTCAGGATCCGTATATACACCAGACGTATCATAGACATGCACAGGATCATTCGGCTGGTACACAGGCTTATCTTTCGTACCACCAATCAGGGAATCAGCCAGCTTAATTTCACGCACAGGTACCCGGATATCTTCCCGGGATCCCTGCAAATAGATTTTTGATGAATTAGGGTAAGGTTGTGAATGGATATTTTCCAAAAACTGCTTAGCTTCCAGTCTGGATTGTTTTCGACTCGACATGCATTTTTCCTCAAATTATGGTTATAAAAGAGATAAATGCTTGGCGGAAATAGCTATACAAGAGGAGAGGATGTCACCTTGGAAATGACATAACGAAGAAAGAGATCAGCAGAAATGGATACTCAATCAATGTTCTCTTGTTCCCTTCGCAGATATTAATCTGATCAGGTTCAACGGATCCCGAATAAACGGTCTCAGCCAATAGGCACTCCGACAAGTAAAAACATTATAGAGAATGAATGTGAGTTAACCAAGTAAAATCAGGTTCTGGCCATCAACTGGAAACCAATCCATGCCGCTGAAATACTCAAAACGACATTCAAACAGATATTTAAGCCGAATTTAAAAAACTCACCCTGTTGCATTAGCAAGACATTATCCATAGAAAAAGTAGAAAATGTGGTTAATGCGCCAAGAAAACCAAGACCGAAGATTTGTCGCCAGGGTTCAGCTGGAATAAATTCCCACTGAAGTGCGGCAATCAATAATCCCATGATGAAAGAGCCAAGGACGTTCACAGTTAACGTTCCATACGGGAAACCCTTACCAAACAAAAAAACGCACAACTCAGAAATTAAATATCTGCTACATGCACCGAATGCGCCACCAACAGCAACATAAGCAAGAATTGAAAACTGCCCCATATAAAATCCCTTAATGTAAATGGCGAAAAAAGGAAAAAATCCAAACAGATTTACCTTGATATACAATGAAATTTAAAAAGTTACAGGAGTCACTTTTGTGTATAAAAAACAGTCGTTTGAACAAAAATTCAAGACCGGACTAAAAAGTATCATCAGGCAGGTAAAAAGAATCCGTTACAAACAGAAACAATTTTACACAGGAAAGAGAAGAACAAAAAGAAAACTGAACACGAAGAAAACGAAAAAGAAATGCAGCCTCTTTTCAGAGGCTCAAGAAAATCATATCAACAGAAAAGAGCATCAGGCACAAATAGCACTACATGATTTCTTCCTGGTGCTGCTTTTCGATTTTTTTAAGCTGATCGATCTGTTTCCTCAGCGCTCTGATTTCCTGATGCATAGGAATGATATGTTCCAGACGAATCCACGACTCAACCATCAGCCCCATCAGGATAATGGAACCAATCACCATAGGCAGCCACATATCTGTCAGTGCCATGCCAAGCAGTGTCAAAATAAATCCAATGGTAAAGAGATAACTCTGACTTCTGATTGTCATTCCGGTATAACGAACTAACATAGTCACATCCTCTTACTGAAGGTTCTGTATACTTTCAAGGTAGCATGCGAATGATGATCGATATATGTCGAATATCACGTTGTCCGGTCATTCCTTCGAACAACATTCACAATAAACTACAGATGAGAATAGACTACTGATAAATGAATGCACCACATGCCAGTGCAATAAAAACCACGGAAGTCACTTTGCGAATCATCGATAATGGCAGGCTTTCAGCAGAACATTTACCCGCCAGCACCACAGGAACGTTCGCAATCAGCATACCTGCGGTTGTGCCGGCAATCACGAATAACATGCCTTCGGTGTATTGTGCGGATAATACAGACGTAGCAATCTGTGTTTTATCACCAATTTCAGCAATAAAGAAAGCAATAAAAGCGGAAACAAACGGGCCGTAGCCAGAAAACTTTTCCTCTTCATCCAGCTTATCCGGGATAAGCACCCATCCGGCCATCAGCAAGAAACTCACGATTATCACCCACTTTAATATTTCAGGTGAGAGATAATCAGCGACAACCACACCCAGCCATGCTGCCAGCGTATGATTCAGCAAGGTGGCAAAGAGAATCGCCCAGATGACAGGTGCAACCTTCCGGTAACGGCAGGCAAGCAGCAGAGACAACAGCTGGGTTTTATCACCGATTTCGGCAAGTGCGACGGTGACAGCAGAAATTAAGAAAATACTCATGACATGCTCAAAGGGGCAGGCGCTTCCAAAACCACAGACAAACAATCGTGCCCTACCCCGGTTACACGACGGTTCATCTAAGGTCTTGCTAAACTACAAAAGATATACACGTTTAAATGATTTGAAATATGGTATATCCATCAGTCTCGAACGCCACGGTCAGGAGGAACCGATTATGTTGACGAACGAACCATCTCAGGTCACATCTGTGATGGTAAGCTACTCCCCAAAGACGAGCGTATTAAATCAATAATTATAAATAAACACAAGCATTCTCCGGCCTGTACAGCAATTTCCCTGCATCAATAATTACAAACCAATCATTAATAACATTTCAGAAAAACTGCCTATCAATTAAACAAGATTCTCACTACTCGATCGTGTAATATCCCGGTATAATTCAACGTTATTTTTATTCATTCACTAATTTCGCGCGAACCCATTATGCACAAATATGATACTAAAACCTTTCAAGGGATGATCCTCGCGCTGCAGGATTATTGGGCCCGGCAAGGCTGTACAATTGTTCAACCTCTCGATATGGAAGTTGGTGCTGGCACATCGCACCCAATGACCTGCCTGAGAGCGCTTGGTCCGGAACCAATTGCCACCGCATATGTTCAGCCATCCCGTCGTCCGACTGATGGCCGTTACGGTGAAAACCCGAACCGATTACAGCATTATTACCAGTTTCAGGTGATTATTAAGCCTTCACCTGAAAATATTCAGGAACTCTATCTGGGTTCGCTGCAGGCTTTAGGTATCGATCCTCAGGTTCATGATATCCGTTTTGTTGAAGATAACTGGGAAAACCCGACACTGGGCGCCTGGGGGCTTGGCTGGGAAGTCTGGCTGAACGGTATGGAAGTCACTCAGTTTACTTACTTCCAGCAAGTCGGCGGCCTTGAATGTAAGCCAGTCACCGGAGAAATTACCTACGGTATCGAACGTCTGGCAATGTATATTCAGAGGGTTGACTCTGTTTACGACCTGACATGGACCGACGGCCCGCTTGGTAAAGTCACTTATGGTGATATTTTCCACCAGAACGAAGTAGAGCAGTCTACTTATAACTTCGAACATGCTGACGTTGATTTCTTATTCACTTTCTTCGATCAGTGTGAAAAAGAGTGTAAGCACTTACTTGAGCTGGAAAAACCACTCCCTCTTCCTGCATACGAGCGGATTCTGAAAGCTGGCCATGCATTTAATCTGCTGGATGCGCGCAAAGCAATTTCTGTCACAGAGCGCCAGCGCTATATCCTGCGTATCCGCGATCTGACAAAGTCAGTGGCTGAAGCGTATTATGCGTCCCGAGAAGCACTTGGCTTCCCCATGTGTAATAAGCAAGACCAACAAGCATAAGGGAAGAGAACATGAGCAAAGAATTTTTAATTGAACTGGGAACAGAAGAACTGCCGCCAACACAGCTACGCACTTTAGCGGAAGCATTTGCCAATAACTTCGAAGCTGAGCTGAAAAACGCTGAACTGGCATTTGATCAGATCAAATGGTTTGCCACACCGCGCCGTCTGGCACTGAAAGTCACCTCCCTGGCTGAAAGCCAGCAGGATAAAGTGGTCGAAAAACGTGGTCCTGCAATTTCTGTTGCTTTTGATGCGGATGGTAATCCAACCAAAGCTGCACAAGGCTGGGCCCGTGGTAACGGCATCACCGTCGATCAGGCAGAACGTTTAGTGACAGATAAAGGCGAGTGGCTGCTGTTCAAACAGGAAGTCAAAGGTCAGGCAACCAAAGAGATTGTTGTAGAGCTTGCAGCAAAAGCGCTGCATCACCTGCCAATTGCAAAACCAATGCGCTGGGCCGATAAAGAAACTCAGTTTATCCGTCCGGTCAAAACCCTGACAATTCTGCTTGATGATGAATTGATAGCCGGTGAAATCCTTGGCGTTCAGTCTGACCGAACCATCCGTGGGCACAGATTCATGGGTGAGCAGGAATTCACCATTGAGAGCGCTCAGCAGTACCCGGCGATTCTTGAAGAACGTGGTAAAGTCATCGCGGATTACGAAGCACGTAAAGCGACGATTATCGCAGATTCACAACAAGCAGCTCAGGCGGTTGGCGGCACAGCCGATCTGGAAGATGACTTAGTCGAAGAAGTAACATCACTGGTCGAATGGCCTGTTGTTCTCACCGCGAAGTTTGAAGAAAAATTCCTGGCAGTCCCGTCAGAAGCGCTGGTTTACACCATGAAAGGTGACCAGAAGTACTTCCCGGTCTACAGTGATGACAATCAACTACTGCCGAACTTTATCTTTGTTTCAAACATTGAATCGAAAGAACCCCGTCATGTCATTGAAGGGAACGAAAAGGTTGTTCGCCCTCGTCTTGCCGATGCGGAGTTCTTCTTCAATACAGACCGCAAACAACCTTTGATTGACCGTCTGCCAATGCTGGAAAATGCCGTTTTCCAGAAGCAGCTTGGAACCATCAAAGACAAGACCGATCGAATTACTGAACTGGCCGGCTACATTGCAGACAAAATTGGTGCAGATGTTGAGAAATCAAAGCGCGCCGGCCTGCTGGCAAAATGCGACCTGATGACCAATATGGTGTTCGAATTTACCGAAACACAAGGCATCATGGGGATGCACTACGCCCGTCATGATGGTGAAGATGAAGCGGTTGCGATTGCTCTGAACGAACAATACATGCCCCGCTTTGCCGGTGATGAACTGCCTGCGAACGGGATTTCTTCTGCTGTCGCTATGGCGGACAAGCTGGATACCATCGTAGGTATTTTCGGTATTGGACAGGCTCCGAAAGGTTCAGACCCGTTTGCCCTGCGCCGTGCCTCACTGGGTGTGCTGAGAATTATCGTTGAATACGGTTATCAGCTGGACCTGACTGATCTGGTCGCCAAAGCCAAATCGCTGTTTGGTGACAAGCTGACAAATGACACTGTTGAATCAGATGTGATTGAGTTTATGCTGGGCCGTTTCCGTACCTGGTATCATGATGAAGGCTTCAGTGTCGATGTCATTCAGGCAGTACTGGCCCGTCATCCAACCAAACCAGCAGACTTTGACCAGCGTGTCAAAGCAGTCTCTCACTTCCGTTCACTGGAAGCAGCTGAATCTCTGGCTGCTGCCAACAAACGGGTCGGAAATATTCTGGCGAAATTTGATGGTGAACTGAACACAGACGTTGATCTGGCGCTGTTGCAGGAAGATGCGGAAAAAGCACTGGCTGAAAATGTTGAAGTTCTGACAGAAGCGCTGGAACCGGCATTCGCGACCGGAAACTATCAGGCAGCCCTCAGCAAGCTGGCCGATCTGAAAGAGCCGGTCGATGCATTCTTTGACAATGTCATGGTCATGGCTGATGACGAAGCATTGAAGAAGAACCGTCTGACCCTATTGAATAACCTGCGAAATCTGTTCCTCGAGATTGCAGATATTTCTGTTTTGCAGAAATAACACCAGGCAAAACCAAATACCCGCTTCAAAGCCCGGCCAACTGCCGGGCTTTCTTTTTATTGATAATTATCATCTTCAAACCGGGAGCAAATGGTATACATTAATCACCTTTATCACGGTTGAAGGAGTCACCATGCCCTATTTGCTTTTAACACTGGCAGCAATGTTCTGGGGAGGAAATTACGTTGTCGGACATATTCTGGTCAGTGGTGCAGATCCGATCCTGATGACAGCAGCCCGCTGGTTTTTAACCGCTCTGTTACTGACTTCTCTGTACTACAAACATATCTTCACCCATCACAAATTAATCATACAATCTCTGGCTACCATTGTTTTTCTGTCTGTATTCGGACAAGTATTATTTCCGCTCACCCTGTATATCGGCCTGCAAACCACCTCTTCGCTCAATGCTGCCATTTATATGTCTGCCACGCCTTGTCTGGTGTTATTAATCAACAGGATTATTTTTCATGACCAAATCTCAGTAAATAATTATCTTGGCGTGCTTCTTAGCACAGCTGGCGTTTGTTATCTGATTTTTCAGGGAGATTTCGGGAATTTACGGACGTTAAACAATCTGAGCAGAGGCGATCTCTGGGCCATGGGTTCTGCACTGAGCTGGGCGCTCTACTGTTCATTTTTGCGTAAGAAAAACAAGCAAATTCCGGGGAATGTCTTCGTTGCAGTCAGCGCTGTCATTGGTGCCATCATCCTGATCCCGGTGATTACACTTTATCTCATTTCGGTTCCATCTGTTGATGTCAGTTCCTATTCACAGGCGGGGTTCCTGACCGGACTGTTATATCTGGTGATTTTTCCGTCCTGGCTATCGTATGTTTTCTGGAACCGCGGCATTACAGAAATCGGGGCAACCCGCGGAGAGATATACACCCATATCATTCCGTTATCCGGCGGGCTTTTCAGTGTGATATTTCTCGGCACCCGGCTGGCGTCATTTCACCTGATCAGTGCTGCCCTGATCGCAGCCGGAATCTGGTTATGCTCAGGCAGAAAATCCGGAGAAAAAACGATTCAACCAGTCTCTTCAGAGTAACTCCGCACGGGGAGGTCCACGCAGACACCGGTTGGATCCGGTGTCTGATAAAACATCATCAGATAAACATAACCCCTTTTAAAACCGTCACAGCCCTACCCGTAAGTTTGACCCGCGACGCTGAAAGTGACACGTCCATCAAACCGCCCCGTTCTGATGCCTGATAACCGCTTAATGACGACTTGCCAAGTTGTTCACACCAATAAACAGCCAGCGCACAAAAAGCTGAACCCGTCACCGGATCTTCATTCACACCCACCCAGGGTGCAAAATAGCGACAAATGAAATCCTGAGCCGCACCAGATGATCGGGCAGTCACAACAACCCCCCGTCCAGGAACCTTACTCAGGCCGGTAAAATCAGGGGATAATTCACGAATGCGTTGCTCACTATCGACAATAATCAGCTCTTTCTCATCAAAACGGTGGTAAGCCATAACCTCATCGGCTCCCACGCCAAGCAGGTCAAGCATCGCGTGATTCGTCCGTGCTTCAGATTCAAAGACCGGGGCCGGAAAATCCATCTCAAAGGCGTCTGTCTGTACCGTAACAGATAAAGGACCAGACAACGTATTGAAAACCACTGTTTCACCAACGGCAACAAGACCTTTTTCCTTTAAGATCTGAGCTACCGCCAGCGTACCGTGCCCACAAAGCTTCACCTCGGTTTGTGGCGTAAACCACCTCAGCTGCATCTCCGGTAAAGATAAAAAAGCCGTCTCAGATAAAGCCATTTCTCTTGCCACCGAAAACATCACCGCGTCTTCAAGTGGTCCTTCGGTGATACAGACACCTGCCGGGTTCCCTTTAAAAGCCTCAGCCGTAAATGAATCAACCTGATATATCTCTAATTCCATCTTTTTTCCTTCAATCAGGGATGCTGTCTTTAATAGAGATTCAAAGCAGCAACCGCTTCAATTTCAATCTGTAAATCAGGATGGATCAATGCAGACACTTCCACCAGAGAACACGCCGGTAAATGTCCCTCATAAAATTCGAATAACAATTCACGCATCTGCGGGAGTTGACTGATATCTTTGACAAAAATTGTCAGCTTCACCAAATCACTTTTTGAACAGGATTCAGCCGCCAGTATCTGCGAAATCTGCTGAAGTATTTCCTGACACTGCTCTGGCAGTGATAAAGACTGCGCCGCAGTGCCGTAAGCCGTCAAACCGGAAACATAAAGGGTATTACTATGCCGGACAGCATGAACATAAGGGCCGGCTATTTGCGGCAGGAACTCATAATTGATTCTTTGGGTCAATGTCGTACTCCTTGAAGTCAGTTACATAACAACAAGAATTAAATATAAACGAACAACTGACAAAATATTCTGCCTCGTTTCAGAAACAGGCCTTAACAAGCAAAAATGAAATAAAATCAATGACAGAAGAATATATTAAGCTCAGATATCACGCCCCGATCAACCAACTCAGCCATCATGCGTAAAAAACCCCCGCCAGCCCCCTTGCTTTTTGGTCAGAAAATATTACGGTATGGTGAATAATTATGTAAATCACAACTTTCTTAAAACAATATAAATCAGGTAAACCAGTCATGCAGTTCTCTTCGTTTGGTGAGAAATTCAACCGATACACAGGTATCACACAGCTCATGGATGATTTAAACGATGGTCTTCGTACGCCGGGCGCCATCATGCTGGGCGGAGGTAACCCGGCAGCCATTCCAGCCATGCTCGACTATTTTCATCAGGCCAATCAGTCACTACTGGACAGCGGCAAACTCGTTGCCGCCATGGCAAATTACGATGGTCCACAGGGGAACGATGCATTCATCCGCTCACTTGCAGCCTTGCTGCGCGATACATTCGGCTGGGACATCAGTGAAAAAAATATTAGTCTGACCAATGGCAGTCAGAGCGGATTTTTCTATCTGTTCAACCTGCTGACCGGTAAACAACCGGATGGTTCGCACAAAAAAGTTCTGCTGCCGCTGGCTCCCGAGTATATCGGCTATGGCGACGCAGGGATTCACGATGATATTTTTGTTTCCGGCCGCCCGGAAATTGAATATCTGGACAACCGTCTGTTCAAATATCATGTCGACTTTGAAAATCTGAAAATCGATGATTCGATTGCTGCAATCTGTGCTTCAAGGCCGACCAACCCAACCGGTAACGTCCTGACCGATGAAGAAATCCACAAACTGGATGAACTGGCCCGCCAGCATCATATCCCGCTGATTATCGATAACGCTTACGGGTTACCATTCCCGAATATCATTTTTGAAGACGTAAAGCCATTCTGGAATGAGAACACCATTCTGTGTATGAGTCTGTCAAAGCTTGGGCTGCCGGGATTACGCTGCGGTATCGTGATTGCGAATGAAGCTATGACAACTGCACTCAGCAATCTCAACGGGATTATCAGCCTGTCACCGGGAAGTGTTGGCCCTGTACTGGCCAATCACATGATTGAGAACAATGATATTTTGCGTCTGAGTAGTGAAGTGATTCGTCCGTTCTATCAGCAGAAGTCGCAGCGGGCGATTGAATTACTTCAGCAGGCCATTCCGGATCCGCGTTTTCGCATTCACAAACCGGAAGGCGCAATTTTCCTCTGGCTGTGGTTCGATGAATTGCCAATCACCACCATAGAACTCTATCAACGTCTGAAAGAACGTGGCGTTCTGATTGTTCCCGGCGAATACTTCTTTATCGGACAGGAAGCAACATGGGAACATGCTCACCAATGTCTGCGCATGAACTATGTTCAGGATGATGATCAGATGCAAAAAGGTATCGCGATCATCGCTGAAGAAATCGCCAGAGCTTACGCTGAATAACTCCCCTGAAACCACCAGATGCACATGATGTTCAATAGCATGTGCATCGTCCTCCTCACCAACCACTCTGGTTAAATCTGCACCACAATTGTTCTGTTCTGCACCACAGTGAAACTTCCACACCCACACTAAAAACAATAAAATCAATATAACCAATTGAAATAATTTAATTTTATAAAGATGGCATACCACTTGCTGTCTGAGAGTGTTAGTTGCGAAGAGCATAATCCAGTTTTTATTGCTAACGACAAAAAGTTACTAACGACAATTTGTCAAAACAGACATCTAGGGTTCCGGCTACCACACATCATCATGGCAGTGACTGGTCCGAGAGTTGTCAACCTCAACTGAGGTCACACGGCGGGATAAAAGCCCGGGAGGCCAGCCAATCATAATTGGTTATGTCTCTTGTGCAATGATTCAAACGTGACTCACAGTGGAGGTGATCCCATGCAACATTTTCTGAAACGACTTCTGACAACGCTGATGTTATCCGCAGGTTTAATCGCTGCCTTTTCAATATCAGCCACCGCATTTGCCAAAGAGAAAAAAGACTTTACCCTGGCCTGGTCAATCTACGTTGGGTGGATGCCCTGGGATTATGCAGATCAATCCGGCATTCTGAAAAAATGGGCCAACAAATACGGCATCAACATCGATGTGATTCAGGTCAATGACTACGTCGAGTCTATTAACCAATACACAGCCGGTCAGTTTGATGCCACGGTCATGACCAATATGGATGCACTGACCATTCCGGCAGCAAGCGGTGTTGATTCTACGGCTCTGATTGTTGGGGATTTCTCTGATGGGAATGACGGCATTATCCTGAAAGGAAACAATAAGTCCATCCGCGATATCAAAGGCCAGAACGTCAATCTGGTTGAACTGAGTGTGTCTCACTACCTGATGGCCCGCGGACTGGAAAGTGTCGGACTGGCAGAAAAAGATGTGCACGTCATTAACACATCCGATGCCGATATTGTTGCAGCCTACCAAACACCGGATGTTACTTCAGTTGTCACCTGGAACCCGCTACTCAGCGAAATTACTTCCCAGCCGGGCAGCACGCTGGTTTTTGATTCCTCAAAAATTCCCGGAGAAATCATTGATTCGCTGGTGGTCAATACACAAATCCTCAAACAAAACCCCAATTTTGCGAAAGCCTTAACCGGCGCATGGTACGAAGTCATGTCTGAAATGACATCGAAAAACACCGCTAAATCCGATGAAGCTAAAACCTTTATGGCGAAAGCTTCCGGAACCGATTTAGCTGGTTACAACGCCCAGCTGAAAGCCACCCGGATGTTTTACAAGCCTGCAGAAGCCGTCCGGTTTACCCAAAGTTCAGCCCTGACAGATACGATGAAGAAAGTTGCGGAATTCTCTTTTGAGCATGGTTTGTTAGGGGAAGGCGCACCCGATGCTACCTTCATCGGTATTGAAACGCCAGCCGGCATCTATGGCAGCAAATCCAATATTAAACTGCGGTTTGATCCGGCTTATATGGAAATGGCGGCCAAAGGTCAGCTGTAAAGCAAACTTGAGTCTCACCATCATTCAGACCAAAACGGAGACAGCATGACCCGACTGATCAACAAAAAACCATCACGTCCCACCCGACTGATGCTGGGCATCCTGCCGTTTGCTATTGCTCTGCTGGTTTATCTGGTAGCCTCTGATGCGCGTCTGGCAGCCAATCCCTCAGATAAGTTACTACCGGCATTCTCCAGTTTTGCCGATGCCGTGGAGCGGATGGCCTTCACACCCAGCAGGCGTACCGGAGAATACCTGCTGTGGGCCGATACCCTTGCCAGCCTGCAACGTCTGACAATCGGGGTTGGCTTCAGTGCGCTGATTGGCCTGTGTCTCGGGATTGCCAACGGCATGGTGCCACTGGTGCGCTCATCACTATCGCCGTTTGTCACCGCGATATCCCTGATTCCGCCAATGGCTATCCTGCCGGTGTTGTTTATCTCGCTCGGGCTGGGCGAAGTCTCCAAAGTTGCGCTGATATTTATCGGCATCTGCCCGATGATCATCCGCGACATGCAGCTTAAAACGCAGTCTTTACCACAAGAGCAGCTGATCAAAGCCCAGACACTGGGCGGTAACAGCTGGCAAATCATTATCCGGATCATCACACCGCAAGTTTTTCCGCATCTGGTTGACGCAGTCCGGCTGACACTGGGTAGCGCATGGCTGTTCCTGATTGCCGCAGAAGCGATTGTCGCCACAGAAGGGCTCGGATACCGGATTTTCCTTGTCCGACGCTACCTGTCGATGGATGTGATTCTGCCTTATGTCCTGTGGATCACCTTACTGGCTTACCTGATGGACTGGCTGCTCAGGCAGTTATCGCGCAAGGTCAGTCCGTGGTATCACGAGTCACAGGGGGCATAAGATGAACACGCAACAGCCTAAACAGCCGATGATAGAAATCCGCAATGTCTGGAAAGAATACGGCCATAACATTGTGCTTGAACGACTGCATAAAAAAGTTCACCAGGGTGAATTTATCAGTATTGTCGGCGCATCCGGCTGCGGTAAAACCACGTTTCTGAACATGTTGCTTGGCACAGAACAACACAGCCGCGGAGAGATTCTGCTCGACGGCCAGCCACTAAGGCGGGAACCGGGCACAGAACGGGGCATTGTGTTCCAGAAATATTCCGTCTTCCCTCACCTGACTGCTTTGGACAACGTCATGATTGGGCTGGAGTTTGAAAGCAGCGGACTCACCAGCAAACTGTTCGGCCGGAATAATGGCGTACAGAAACAGCAGGCCCGACAACACGCACGGGAAATGCTGGCACAGGTTGGTCTGAGCCATGCAGAAAACCAGTATCCGCACCAGCTTTCCGGCGGCATGCGCCAGCGCCTTTCAATTGCACAGTCACTGGTGAAACAGCCCCGGATTCTGCTGCTGGATGAACCCTTTGGCGCACTGGATCCGGGGATTCGTAAAGACATGCATACCTTAATCCGCAGCCTGTGGCAGGAGCAGCAACTCACGGTTTTTATGATTACCCATGACCTGAGCGAGGGTTTTCAGCTTGGCAGCCGGATCTGGGTGTTTGACCAGCCAAGAGTCGACCCACAGGCACCGGAGCGCTATGGCGCACAAATTACCTTCGATATTCCGCTGAACAAACAAACTATCAATCAACCCGGCTTACTCAGCGCTCTGAACCAAACATTACAACCGGCAGAGCCGCTGCAATCCGGCTCTGTCTGAGGAACACATTATGCCAACATCACAACAACCGATTTTTACAGAATTACTGCCCGGCGCAGCACACTGGTCAATGAAAATCCCTAAAGGTTTTGTCCTGACCGCCAGAGATTTGGAAGGCGGCGCTAATCTCAGCCTGCTGTTTTACAATCCGGACAATTTACTGGAACGCTATAACGCACCGGATACCCTGAAATGCCAGCATACCTTTAAGCTCACCGCAGGCCATTGCCTGTACTCTGATATGGGCCGGGTGTTCTGCACCATTCTCCGGGATGATACCGGCTGGATTGATACCGTGTGCGGCGTTGCGAATAAAGAGAAAGTGTCAGAAAAATGGGGAGATCGCAGCTATCAGGCAGACCGGAATCAATGGAGACAGAATGGCTATGATTCCCTGCTGGTTGAAGTTGCTAAATACGGACTGGGTAAACGCGATCTGGCTGCGAACCTCAACCTGTTCAGCAAAGTCAGCACGGATGCTGAAGGCAACCTGAGTTTTGCTGCCAGCCACAGTCACCCCGGCCACGAAATTGCCCTGCGCTTTGAAATGGACACGTTAGTCGTCCTGACCACCTGCCCGCATCCGTTAAATCCGGCGACGGAGTATCCGTTTAAACCCGTTGAGCTGACCCTGACCGAAGCGACAAAAATCACGCCGCCTCTCCCGCTACACGGACAGGCTGAAAACCAGCGCGGACTGGAAAACAACCGACGTTATCACTGCGCCCATACTCACTCCTTTCACTCTCACTCAGCGCCGGAGGTACAGGCATGATTACCGAAAGCAAACTTCACCCTGAAACCGCCATCCGCCGTGATGTCATCCCGGCCGGTGATTACTATATGCAGGTGATTCAAAAAGGGCAAACCTTCCGTATTCTTGATATGGAAGGGAATCAGGCTGCTGATACTCTGTTCTATAACGCCAGTCATCCGGCGGAGCGCTACAGCGCCATCGATACCATTCGTGAGCAGGGCAATGTTTACCTGACCACTGGTACAAAGATTCTGTCTGATCAGGGCAATGTGATGCTGGAAATTGTCGCCGATACCTGCGGCCGCCATGACACGTTAGGCGGCGCCTGTGCTACCGAAAGTAATACGGTCCGGTATGCGCTGGAGAAAAAGACCATGCACGCCTGCCGGGACAGCTGGTTGCTGGCCGTCACTGAGCATGAAGAGTTTGGCCTGACCAAGCGGGATATCACTCATAACATCAATTTCTTTATGAATGTACCGGTTACTGAAAGCGGTGGCCTGACGTTTGAAGATGGCATCAGCGCACCAGGAAAATACGTCGAAATGAAAGCTGAAATGGATGTGATTGTCCTGATCTCTAACTGCCCGCAGCTGAATAATCCCTGTAATGCATATAACCCGACACCAGTCGAAGTGCTGGTTTGGGATGAATAATCCCCAAAACAAGAAAAATAAGCCGGGGACGACCCCGACCAGGCTTAGCGTCATCAACCGGGACGACCCGGAATAAATGGAAAGATCTATGTTTAGTAAGGTATTGATTGCCAACCGTGGTGCGATAGCCTGCCGGGTCATCCGTACCCTGAAACAGATGAATATTGCCAGTGTTGCCATTTACAGTGAAGCAGATGCTGACAGCCTGCACGTCATTCAGGCCGATGAAGCCTTTTCTCTGGGTGAGGGTGCTGCGGCGGCAACTTATCTGGATCAGGAAAAAATCATTGCCATTGCCCGTAACTGCGGCGCACAGGCCATTCATCCCGGCTACGGTTTCTTAAGTGAAAATCCGGATTTCGTCACTTTATGCGAACAGGCAGGCATTGTTTTCCTTGGCCCGACACCTGCACAGATGAACACATTTGGCCTCAAGCACTCTGCCCGTGAAATAGCCGCACAAGCAGATGTTCCCCTGCTGCCCGGTACCGGACTGATAACGGACGATGAAACAGCATTAAAACAAGCAGAGAATATCGGCTATCCGGTGATGCTCAAAAGCACAGCCGGAGGTGGCGGCATTGGTATGCAACGTTGTGATGAGGCAGAAACACTCCACAGCGCACTGGATACCGTCAGACGCCTGAGCGCCAACAATTTCAGTCACAGTGGTATTTTCTTAGAGAAATTTATCGGGCAGGCCCGTCATATTGAGGTCCAGATATTTGGTAACGGTCAGGGCGAAGTCATCGCTCTGGGTGAGCGGGACTGTTCAGCACAGCGCCGGAACCAGAAAGTCATCGAAGAAACCCCGGCACCCCATTTAAGTGAAGACACCCGTCAGGCATTGAGAAACACAGCCATCCGGCTGGCTCAGGCAGTCAATTACCGCAATGCAGGGACAGTCGAATTTGTGCTCGATCAGCAAACACAAGCCTTCTATTTTCTTGAAGTGAATACCCGCTTACAGGTTGAGCACGGTGTAACCGAAGAAGTCTTTGGTGTTGATTTAGTTGAATGGATGATCAGACTTGGCGCCGGTGAACTGGATTTATCCGGCTGGAAAACCAGCCCCCAACCACAGGGTCATGCCATTCAGGTCCGTTTATATGCCGAAGATCCGAATAAGAACTTCCAACCCTGTGCCGGGTTACTCAGCCATGTTGACTGGCCCCGGATAGAAGGCTTACGGATTGAGCACTGGATTGAAGCAGGTACAGAAGTCTCACCATTCTTTGACCCGATGCTGGCGAAAATCATCGTGCATGCCGACAACCGGGAACAGGCGCTGCTCAAAATGGAACAGGCACTGGCCGGCCTTTCTGTCTACGGCGTTGAGCACAACCGCCAATATCTGCAACAGCTGCTTCAAACCCCACAGGTTCGGGACGGTCGGGTTCTGACACAAAGCCTCAACCAGTTCAGCTACCAGCCCAATACCATCGATGTAGTCAGCAGCGGCACGCAAACCACAATTCAGGATTATCCCGGCCGGAAAGGTTACTGGCACATTGGCGTACCACCATCCGGACCGATGGACCCGCTCAGCTTTCGGCTGGCCAATCAGATACTGAAGAACGAAAAGAACTGTGCCGGGCTGGAAATCATTGTCAGCGGCCCTGCCCTGACATTTAACATCGCGAAAAAAATAGTACTCACCGGTGCATCCATTCAGGCCAGTCTGGATGGTATCTCTGTCCCGATGGGTAAAGTTGTCGCTGTTGAAAAAGGCCAGACTCTCAGGCTGGGTAAAATCACCGGCCCCGGTGCCCGGACTTATCTGGCCGTGGAAGGCGGCCTGCAATGTCCGGATTATCTGGGCAGTCAATCCACCTTTACTCTCGGGCAGTTCGGCGGACATGCCGGACGACCGCTACGCGCAGGTGATGTGTTACACCTGAGTACAACGTCCACCCCGGCCAGAGAAGGCCAGACCATCACTCAGCCAGCGCTCGCTGATCACTGGGATATCCACGTGATGTACGGGCCGCATGGTGCGCCTGACTTTTTCACCGACAAAGATATGGAGATGTTCTTTGATGCGCAGTGGGAAGTCCATTTCAACTCCAGCCGGACCGGCGTGCGTCTGATCGGCCCGAAACCTGACTGGGCGAGACAGGACGGCGGTGAAGCCGGACTTCACCCTTCCAACATCCATGATAATGCTTATGCGGTTGGCACCATCGACTTTACCGGCGATATGCCGGTGATTCTCGGGCCCGATGGCCCGAGCCTCGGGGGATTTGTTTGCCCTGCCACCGTGATTAAAGCGGACTTGTGGAAAGTCGGACAACTCAAGGCTGGAGATAAAATCCGCTTTATTCCGGTCTCACTGGCAGATGCCGAAGCGGCTGAACAAATGCAAAATGCACAAATTCAGCAAGGTCAGGTGCAAGCTTACCACTGTGATATGCCAGCAATCGGCTCTCCCATTATTGATGTCATTCCGGCAGAAGAAACCATGGAACACGTGGTCTATCGACAGTGTGGTGAAGATTTTCTGCTGGTGGAATACGGGCCGCAGACACTGGATATCCGCCTGCGTTTCCGCGTGCATGCGCTGATGCTGAAACTGGAAGCGCTACAACTGCCCGGTATTGAAGAGCTGACGCCGGGAATCCGCTCCTTACAGGTGCATTACAACAATCTGATCCTGCCCCGTGATGAATTGATGCAGACCCTGCGGGCGCAGGAAGCCACACTGCATGATATCGACAAACTGACTGTTCCGGCCCGGATCGTCCATCTGCCACTGTCATGGGACGATGAAGCAACCCGGCTGGCAATCCGCAAGTATGAAGAAGTCGTCAGAAAGGATGCCCCCTGGTGCCCGGACAATATTGAATTTATCCGCCGGATTAACGGGCTGAATTCGGTTGAGGATGTGAAACGTATTGTGTTTGACGCCAGTTATCTGGTGATGGGACTGGGTGATGTGTATCTCGGTGCACCGGTCGCCACCCCGCTCGATCCGCGCCACCGGCTGGTCACAACCAAATATAACCCGGCCCGGACATGGACACCGGAAAATGCGGTTGGTATCGGCGGCGCATACCTGTGCGTTTATGGTATGGAAGGTCCCGGCGGCTATCAGTTTGTTGGCCGGACGCTGCAAATGTGGAACCGTTACCGGAGCACTGCCTGTTTTGAAAAGCCGTGGTTACTGCGCTTTTTTGACCAGATACGTTTCTATCCGGTGTCCGCAGAAGAACTACTTGAAATCCGCCGGCAACACCCGCGCGGACAATACCCGCTTAAAATTGAACAGACAACATTCTCTCTGTCTGACTATCAGGCACTGATCAAACAACATGCCGTTGAAATTGAGCAGAGCAAAATCCGTCAGCAAGCCGCCTTTGAAGCAGAACGCCAGCGCTGGATTGAAAGCGGACAAGCCAATTTTGTTGTCCCGGAAACAGAGCCTCATTCAACAGAGCACTTTGTCCCGGAAGACGGTTGTGAAGCCATTGAAAGTCATGTCACAGGTAATATCTGGCAGATCACCGTCAAACCGGGGCACTCTGTACAGGCCGGAGACGTTGTCGCAATACTGGAAGCCATGAAAATGGAACTTGAAGTAACCAGCCAGGTTTCCGGTGTGATTGAGACCCTCTGCCAACAAACTGGTGACTCAGTCCATGCCGGGCAAGCCATCATGACAATCCGTCCGGAGACAAAAACGCAGGGAGGCGAATAAAATGACTCAACCCATCACGATCACTCAGCTGTTAGATACCTATCGCGAAGGAACACTTTCTGTAAGTGAATACTTACAGAAAAAGCTGACACAGGCACAGGCAGATACCCGTCATGTCTGGCTCAGTTGCATCACATCAACACAACTGGACCAGTATCTGGATGCTTTGTCTGCACACAATATCGATGATCTGCCACTCTATGGCGTACCTTTTGCCATCAAGGACAATATCGATCTCGCAGGTTTACCCACAACAGCAGGTTGCGATGCTTATCGCTACCATCCCGAATCCTCCGCTTTTGTGGTTGAATTATTGATTGCAGCCGGGGCTGTACCGATCGGTAAAACCAGTCTGGATCAGTTTGCCACGGGACTGGTGGGCACCCGCAGCCCGTGGGGAGCGACAAATAACAGTTTCGATCCGGAATATATCTCCGGTGGCTCCAGTGCAGGAAGTGCAGTCGCTGTCGCAACAGGACAGGTCATGTTCGCCTTAGGGACGGATACAGCAGGCTCGGGCCGGGTTCCGGCGGCATTCAATAATCTCTTTGGCCTGAAGCCAACCAAAGGTGTTTTGAGCTGTCAGGGCGTGGTGCCGGCCTGCCGGACACTGGATTGTGTGACCTTTTTTACAGCCAATGGCGATGATCTGGCACTGTTACATCAACTCACAGCTGTCAGTGATCCGCAGGATAGTTTCTCCCGGCCATTCGCATCGCCCCGACAGCCGGTTCCTATGACATGGCAGAACCTGAAAGTCGGCGTTCCTCATCCATCACAACTGAACTTTTTTGGTCATGATGCTTATCAGGCACTCTACCAGCAAGTACTGACTCAACTGGAAAACATGGGTGCAGAACTCATACCGTTTGACCTCAGCCCATATCTGCAAGCAGCCCGGCTACTGTATGACGGACCCTGGGTTGCGGAACGTTATGCAGCAATTGAAGAGTTTTACACACAAGATCCTTCCCGCTGCCTGCCGGTGATTCAAACGATTATTGGTCAGGCAGAAAACATCACGGCAGCACAAACCTTCAAAGCCATGTATCAGTTGCAGGATTATCAGGTGATCTGCGATCGACAACTGGCAGAAGTTGACGTCGTTATCACACCGACCGCCGGCACGATTTATACGATTGAAGAAGTCAATCAAGACCCGGTCGCGCTCAACAGCAATCTTGGTTATTACACCAACTTTATGAATTTGCTCGACTACAGCGCCATTGCCATTCCGGGCGGATTCACACCGGAAGGGCTGCCATTTGGTTTTACTCTGTTTAGCCAGGCTTTTGCGGATAAATCTCTGATCGCTCTTGCCGGTGCATGGCAAAAAACCGCTCATCTGCCAGTCGGAGCAACGGGAATTTATCCGGATTCAACCCGTCGCCTTGATTTGCTGGTTTGCGGTGCACATATGCAGGGTTTGCCGCTCAACCATCAGCTCACTGAGCTGGGAGCGACACTGAAGCAGGTGACTCAGACATCTTCCCGGTATCAGCTTTACGCACTGGCAGGCGGACCACCAGCACGACCGGGGCTGGTCCGCAACGAAGCGGAAGGCGTTTCGCTGGATGTGGAAGTCTGGTCAATACCCATGGACGCCGTTGGTGCTTTCCTCAGCCAAATTCCTCACCCGCTCGGACTGGGCAGCGTTGAGCTGCTATCCGGTGAGTGGGTGAAGGGGTTTATCTGTGAACCAGCCGGACTGGAGGGCGCGGAGAATATCAGCCACTTTGGCGGCTGGCGGGGGTATCTGACAAGTCTGAAATAATCCGGCTTCATACAAACCGGGCACGTTCCGCCAACCCCCAAAAATGATTCCGTACGTGCAAAAAGCCAGCTATTAACACTGGGCAGCTGGCTTTTTTGTCCATACAGAAGAATCAATGAGCCTCACAGCGGTACAAACTTACAGTGTTGCAAACTCAATCGCCCGAACGCGGGAAAGATTCACTTTTTTCCTGGCCCGCCATAAGTCATAGTTATCCTGCATTGCCAGCCAGCTTTCAGCACTACGTCCCAGTGCTTTGGAAAGCCGCAGTGCCATCTCAGGAGAAATTGCACTCTGTCCTTTCAGAATCCTGCTGAGTGTGGAAGATGAAACGTCCAACTGCTTTGCCACATAACGACAGCTATAACCAAATGGCTCCATGTAGATACTGAGTATAAATTCTCCGGGGTGAGGCGGATTATGCATTTTCATCAATGATAGTCCTCATAGTTAATAATATATGCATGACCATTGATAAACTCAAAAGTAATCCGCCAGTTACCATTGACCATAACCGACCATATACCCTCCCGGTTTCCATGAAGAGAATGAAGATTAAATCCCGGTAAATCAATGTCATCAATCATGACAGCGGTATCTATTGCTGCCAGCACCATTCTCAGTTTGCGCTGATGCATCGTCTGAATACCCGCAGTACTTCCGGTCTCAAAAAACCTTCTGAGTCCTTTATGCTTAAATGTCTTGATCATCGTTGATTATATAGTGTGATGCGTATAGCGCAACACCCGGTATGTTATCTGAATAGTTCAGAGAAATTAACTGATTTTTAAACTCAGATGTTGTGTTTACACAGCAACTACATGATTACCTGACAAAAAATCATACTCTCTATACATGATTTTCATCAAAATCAAATCCAGCGATCCTGTTTTTTAACTTCTTCCCTGAAAAGTGAAGAAAAAGCTTTTCCTCTGGCTTTTAAAAGCGCTTTCCGGCCTTCGGCTGAGCGGGTATAGATCAATCCGGACGGACAGACATGTTTATTCCAGTTGCGGCAAAAGATCTCTGCGGTTTCCTTTTTGGTGGCAAACTTCAGCGGTACGGCATGGTAATCATCCCGCTCCAGTCCCATAAACTGTCCGGAGCGGACAATCAGATACCTCGGACTTTCCACCGGTGCAAGAATCTCCGCCAGACAATCAGCAAATAAGGAAGCGTCATAAAATGTACCTCCCGTCAGACAGAGATAAAACTGCCCGTCCGGCATCTCAGCCGTCCTGACTTTAAGTTGCATCACCGGTGTATTAATCCATCCTGCCTGACATAATGAGTCTTTCAGTGCATTGCCGATCTGGATTAAAGCACCATCAACCGGCAGGTAGCGACATAGCACCCGGATCGTTTTCACGGTTTTGGGCAGCTTGTATAACAGTGCACCACCAACCGCCAGTGAGATAAAAAGCAATATGGATTTCCAGACAGCGGGAAAAGAGAACACATAGCTCAGCGCAACTAACACGGCACCAGCAAGCTGAGATGAGAGATAAGCAAGAGAATGCCGCAGAATGTAGCCTCTGATTTCAGGCTTCCGGGCTGTCTTCACAGAAGGCGTCACCCGGTTTCCGGTACTATCAATCGTTAATGCACGATGCCAGCGGGTTGCAATTTGGTCCAGTTGCTGAAAACGCTGCGCCATCTGGCGGTTGTTCTCCGCTACAGATGGCTTTTTACCGGCAAGAAGCGGTGCAATCAAGTAATTCGCATCCATCCGGTTGAAGCCGCTTTCTATAGAAACCTGTTTTTCAGAAAGTCCGACAAAGGTATCAAAACGCCGGCTCAGGCTGAATAAATCACTGAACCCGCTGTCTGAGCGGGTATTCAGCGCCACCAAATGCCAGATTGAACTGACTTTGCGTGGATGCTGCGGGTCGATTCTGATTGCCCGGCCACGCATTTGATTTGTCAGCATAAAAGACCCAACCGAACTGGCAAGAATCAAAGAATTCAATGCAGGTGCATCCCAGCCCTCCCCCAAAAGTGAGCGGGTACCGACTAACACGTTGATATCTCCCGCCATCAATAACGCAGTCATTGCACTTGTCAGCTGATTTAATGGTGCCGTGACTTTGATATACAGTGAATTGAGATAAAGTGAATTTTGATCAGCGGAATCCGGGAACAATGGTTCAGTGTTCAGTTGATCCGGGGAAAGCAATGCCTGTAATGAAGGGAACAGTTCAACCGGAAGTATCGTTAACCTGCCGGTCAGTAAAGCCAGCTTCTCAGGAACCGGAGAAGACAATGCCAGTGTTTCAAATACAGGCCATGCCCCCAAATTAACCTCTCCGGT
Source organism: Vibrio quintilis (assembly GCF_024529975.1). GTDB lineage: Bacteria > Pseudomonadota > Gammaproteobacteria > Enterobacterales > Vibrionaceae > Vibrio > Vibrio quintilis. The sequence goes on from NZ_AP024897.1 coordinate 4,072,513, forward strand.
ATCCATGCCGGAAATCAGGGCTTCATCCCGGATATAATCGGTTAAAATCGCCTGTCGCAGCCCGCTTCCACGGTGCTGATATTCCAGATGATGAATGTCACTGCAGGCCCGCACTTTGGAAGCACTTAAAGACAATGACCGCTCCATCCGGGCAGAACGTTCCAGTGAAAGCTCTCTTTTGTGCAATAACTCTGACGCCTGTAACTGCTTTCTCAACTGCTCAATAAACGGTTGGTGTTCACCCTGACGTCCAAAGCCATCAGAAAACAGGACACTTTCGATCAACACCTGCCACCAGTGGCGGCCGGGTTCCGGAATATCTCCAACCGTTAAATCTAAAATCTGCATCAGATGCCCGCCACCCGGACAACGCTTTGCTTTCAGAAAGCAGAGCATTGCAATGGCGACTTCCGGTGCTTTGATAACCTCAGATTCAATATCAGTTTGAGATTCAATACTGGTTTGACTTAACCAGGCGTGAGAACGAATGACTTGCTCAAATGCTTCACTTTGAAACAGCGTCTGGCAGGTCGTCATCACCCGTTGATCATACATCTCAATCTGTTTTTGTTCCGTCACGGTTGCATCACAAGCCCTGATAAAGTCCTGATGCGGACAAAGTGTCCCGGATTTCACCAGCTCCGGGACGGAAATTTCCTCGTCAACCGGCCCGCATAACTGCTCGTATCTGGCCCACGCCTGCTCTCCGGAATCATAAGGAGGAGTGGCCGTTAAAGCGACCAGCGTGATGTCTGGAAAGTGAGCACAAATTTTTTCCAGAGCCCGCCACCACTCCGCACGCAAATGATGCGCCTCATCAAGAATTAACACCTCGATCCGGTGTTGTTCCAGGGTCTGTATAAAACGATGTATATCTTCCTTTGCCGGGCCTTTGCCTGTTTCCGGCCCATCAGGTTCTTCATCGCCTAATGCTTCTGCAAACCTTGCATGTAATGCCTGATAAGTGATGGAAGTCAGCACTGCGGGATCATGCACAGAACGGCTGACCCAGGGAAGCTGGCGGGGATGATCGGTTTCACAGAAATCTTTGAGCCGGTCAATCCACTGATCCCGGATAATCCGGGTCGGAGATAAAATCAGCGCGGGTTTTTGCAACATCCGGAAAACTTCCAGCCCCAGCATGGTCTTACCTGCCCCGGGAGCCGCAACAAGATGAAGCCGCCGATCAGTTAAATGCTGCTGCAAGGCATAAAGCACCCGCTGCTGATAAGGACGCCATGAGTGACGAAATTTCATTGAATTAAATGGCATGAGTCATTACTTCCGTTCAGACAACATCAGTCTCTGAAATCACGTAAATCAGTCACCTGTGCGGGAAAACAAAATCAGGACAAACAGAAACTTACTGAGCATAGTTTGTTCATCATATCATTGCACTATTGCGAACAAAAATGATTTACAGACTTCATCCGGATTACAGATATACCCAAACAACCTGAAGATGCAGGGTTCAGGTTGTTTGGGTATATACACATCAGTTATTGTATTAATTTATGGAATATGCAATTAAAAACACCTTTCTATTGATCTGGATCGCTCTGTTTTCACAAACCTTTTGTAATAAAATAGCCACTCATTTTTCTGACCCAATGGTTCCAGTTTTCATGTCAATCAGACGTCTTTTCACGGTGTGGGCCACTTTCATTTTCACACTGCCTCTCACCGGCTTTGCTCATTCATCTGCCAGCCTCAACATCGCCTGGCCGGTCAATGTCGGGGAACTGAATCCCCATCTGTACACACCCAACCAAATGTTTGCCCAGAGTATGGTTTATGAACCGTTGGTGCAGTATCAGGCTGATGGTCAGGTGAAGCCGTGGCTGGCAACACACTGGGATATTTCCAAAGATGGCAGGGTGTACACTTTCACACTTCGTCACGGTGTCCGGTTTTCTGATGGCGAACCGTTCAACGCTCAGGCAGTCGTTGCCAACTTTCAGGCCGTGCTGGACAACAAAGCCCGGCACAGCTGGCTTGAACTGGTCAATGAAATTGAGAGCATTCAGGCGACAGCTCCTGATAAAGTGGTACTGACACTCAAACATGCCTACTATCCATTGTTGCAGGAACTGGCCCTGCCCCGGCCATTCCGGTTTATTGCCCCCTCTCAGTTTGTTGACGGTACAACCAAAAACGGAATCAAAAAACCGGTGGGAACCGGGCCATGGGTTCTGAAAGAAACCCGCTACGGTCAGTATGACAGGTTTGAACGTAATCCAGGTTACTGGGGAGAAAAACCAGCTTATCAACAGATTACGGTGAAAGTAATCGCCGATCCAACCAGCCGGGCCATGGCATTGCAAACCGGAGAAGTCGACCTGCTTTACGGTGTCAACGGCATCGTTTCTCCGGATATGTTTGACCAGCTCAGCCATTCAAAGCGCTGGGTCACTCAAGTCTCCGATCCTGTTGAAACATCGATGCTGGCACTGAACAGCAGCCGCTTTCCTACCAGCGATCTGAGTGTCCGTCAGGCCATCAACCATGCCGTGAATAAAGAAATGCTGGTTCAAACCGTGCTGTATAATACCCAGCAACCAGCCAAAACATTATTTGCCCCGAATATTCCCTATGCAGATATTCAGATTCAACCCTATCAATTTGATTTAAACCTGGCCAGACAACTGCTGGAAAAAGACGGATGGCATCTGCCTGAGCAGGGGACAATCCGGATGAAAAACGGGCAGAAGCTTAGCATCGATCTGGTGTTTACCGGAACAAATGCGGTACAGAAGTCTATTGCCGAAGTGATTCAGGGTGATTTGCAACAGGCCGGCATTCAGGTCAGCCTGATTGCGGAAGAAGAAAGCAGTGTTTTTGCCCGCCAGCGCAATGGACGGTTCGGGATGATTTTTAATGCAACCTGGGGCGCCCCTTACGACCCGCATGCCTTTATCGGTTCGATGCGGGTTCCGGCCCATGCAGATTATCAGGCACAAAAAGGTCTGCCCGACAAAAAAATTATTGATGCCAAAATTAAACAGGTGCTTCTGACAAGCGATGCAACCAAACGGCGGGAACTCTACCGTAACATTATGACCCGTTTACACGATGACGCCGTTTATTTGCCGCTGATCTGGATCAGCAGCTGGGCCATTGCATCGCCTTCTGTGGGGAACCTGCACTTTGCACCGATGACATCAGATATTCCATTAAATCAGTTCAAACCGGTCAGGAACTAACATGCCGGGTTTTATATTAAAACGACTGGGAATGCTCATTCCGATGCTTTTCGCAGCCTCGGTTGTCATCTTTCTGTTGCTCCGCCTCGGGCCCAGCGATCCGGCGATTGACTATCTGCGGCTGTCAAACCTTCCGCCAACACCAGAGCTGGTCACGGAAGTCCGTCATCAGCTCGGATTGGATCAATCCCTGGTGACTCAGTACAGCAACTGGATAAAAGATGCAATTCATCTGGATTTCGGCCGCTCATATGCAACGGGCCGCCCGGTTTTGGATGAACTATCAGGCTACCTTCCGGCCACACTGCAACTGGCAGGAGCCGCCATGATTCTGATCGTAATTCCTTCCATATTTCTGGGAATGCTTGCCGCCCGGCATCATAACCGCCTGCCGGATCACCTGATTCGGCTGTTCGCATTACTGGGCGTTTCCATGCCGAATTTCTGGCTGGCCTTTTTATTTGTGATGCTGTTTGCGGTAAAGCTGGGCTGGTTACCTTCCATGGGTTACGGAGACTGGCGTCATCTGATTCTGCCAGCGGTCAGCATTGCATTTATGTCTCTCTCGATTAATGCCAGAATGCTGCGGGCCAGCATTCTGGAAGTTTCCGGACAACGACATGTTTACTGGGCCAGGCTGCGCGGACTGAAAGAGTCGGTCATCCAGCGGGATCATATCCTGCGTAATGCACTGCTCCCGGTGATTACGCTGCTCGGAATGCATTTCGGTGAGCTACTCGGCGGCACACTGGTGATTGAGTCCATTTTCAGTTGGCCGGGTGTTGGCCGGTATGCGGTCTCTGCGGTATTTAACCGGGACTACCCGGTAATTCAGTGTGTGACATTGATGATGGTTTTTGTCTTCGTTGTATTTAACTTACTGACAGATATTGGTTATGCCTGGCTTGATCCCCGGATTCGCCTGACATCTGCGGAGGATAACAGATGAAACGGACACACCCGGTTTTGTTGTACGGCGCGCCCGGCATCGCCCTGCTCCTGATATGCTGTGCTTTGTTCTCTCCCTGGCTGCATCCGTACGATCCTGGTACCATTGATTTAATGCACCGCTTCTTACCGCCATCGCCACAGCACTGGTTTGGCACTGATCATCTGGGCCGGGATATCTTATCCCGCCTGATATGCGGGGCTTCCACATCTTTAGGTTCTGTGCTGGCTGCGGTCGGGCTGATTCTTTTGCTTGGATTGTTCATCGGCGGCAGTGCCGGATTAATCGGCGGACGCTTTGACCAGCTGTTAATGCGTCTTACTGATATTTTCATGACTTTTCCAACCCTGATTCTGTCGCTGTTTATGATTGGTGTACTGGGAACCGGGCTGACTAATGTCATCATCGCTATCGCTTTATCCCACTGGCCCTGGTATGCACGGATTGTCCGAAGTATCGTGCTGGGAATCCGTCACCGGGAATATATGCTGTCAGCCCGGCTGTCCGGTGCCAGTCGCACCGCGGTTTTTTACCGGCATTTGCTACGGCCGATCTGTGCACAGCTTTGCGTGCTGGCAACGCTGGATATCGGCCACATGATGCTACACGTGGCCGGCATGTCATTCCTGGGGCTGGGTGTGCAGGCACCGACACCAGAATGGGGCGTGATGATTAATGATGCCCGTCAGTATATGCAAACACAGCCTCAGTTGATTTTCTGGCCGGGTTTGTCTTTATTATTGAGCGTCCTGAGCTTTAACCTGCTGGGTGACCGGTTCCGCGATTACCTCGATCCACATATCCAGAGGGAGCATTCTCATTGAAGCCGCAAATTTTAACTTTTGAGCATTTGTCTGTCCGGCATCAGGATCAGTTACTGGTAAATGAACTGTCTCTGACACTCCGTCAGGGACGCACGCTGGCACTGATTGGCAGCAGTGGCAGCGGAAAATCACTAACGCTGGCCGCAGCACTGGAATTACTGCCTGCCGGCGTACAAAGAACAAACGGAGACATAAAACTAAATCAGCAAACTGTTTGTGGTTACCAGCTGCGCGGCACAACAGTGGCGTCCATTTTACAAAATCCGCGCAGCGGATTTAATCCGGTCCGGACCATTGGTCAGCATGCCAGAGAAACTATGCTGGCAGCAGGTCACGTCATGAATAAAAATCAGATGAAGCTGAGAATCGAAACGGCATTTACCGAAGTCGGGCTGGAGAATACTGCGCAGCTGTTACGTTTATATCCGTTTGAAATGAGTGGCGGCATGCTGCAACGCGTCATGATTGCTTTTGCCCTGCTCAGTGGCGCCCCGTTTTTGTTCGCCGATGAACCCACAACAGATTTAGACATGCTGACACAAGCCAGAGTACTGAAGATTCTGGAGCGTCAGGTTCAGGAGCATCAGCTCGGATTATTACTGGTGACACATGACATGGGCGTCGTCGCCCGTCTGGCAGATGATGTGGCCGTGATTCAACAGGGAAAAATAATCGAAACAGGACGGGTCGAAAAAATATTCTGGCATCCGGAGCATGAGGCAACAAAGGAACTGATTGAAGCTCACTTAGCACTGTATCCGGAAATTTCTGCGGAGGCCGCATGTTAATCGAAGCTTGTCACCTTCATCATACTTATCAGCGCCAGCCTCTGTTTCAGCGAACAATTACCCGGCATGTACTGAATGATATCAACCTGCAAATCCGGCCGGGAGAAACACTGGCACTGGTTGGCGGCAGTGGTAGCGGGAAAAGCACTCTGGCAAGGTTGTTATGCGGCCTTGAGCAGCCTTCTCAAGGGAAGGTGTTGTACCAGCAGCAGGATATAGCCCATTTTACGCCAGCAGACAAAAAAGCATTCCAGCGGGATGTTCAAATGGTTTTTCAGGACTCTTTTGGTGCAGCGGACCCTTACTTTACGATCGCAGAAATCATTCAGGAGCCACTGAACTACCTGACTTCAATGGATGAGCAGGAGAAAAAACGGCGTATCCGGGAATTACTTAAACTTGTCGGGCTGTCCCCTGCTGATGAGATAAAAAAGCCGCATCAAATGAGCGGCGGACAACTACAGCGTGTTTGTCTGGCCCGGGCACTCGCTCCTTCCCCGTCGCTGATCATTCTCGATGAATCACTTTCCGGCCTGGACCGGCTGCTCCAGTCACAACTACTAAAATATTTACAACAGATTCAGCAGCAAACCGGTGTTGCCTACCTGTTTATTACCCATGACCTGCGTTTGGTTCATCTGTTTTGTCAGCACGTGGCTGTGATGCATCAGGGCAAAATTGTTGAGCAGCAGGAAGTATCCGGACGACTGAAGTTTCATCATCCTGCAGCCAAAGCATTACAGGATGCGATTTTACCCCCATTTCCGGTGCGTTCTGCTGATCACACCGACAGTCACCTCCGGGAGTGATCTCTCAGGTCCGGATTTCGTCGCTTACGGATAAATCCTTTCCATTGCGCCTGCCAGCGGGGGAAGCGTGTTGCCAGCAATGCTCCCCCGATCACACCATAAATAAATGCATCCTGATAACTGGCCCGGACCTGCCATAGCAGGTGAATCCAACCCAAGACTAATGCCGGATACACCAGACGATGCAATTGCTGCCACCGTTTCCCCAGCCGTTTCATCCAGCCTTTCGTTGACGTGATGCCCAGTATAATCAAAATCACAATGACTGGCGCACCCGCCAGAATATAGGGACGATGGACAATTTCACTGCCCAGCATCAGTAAATTTCCCCCAAGGATAAACTGATAATAAGCCAGCAGGTGAAGCAATGCATAAAACAGAGAGAACAACCCCAGCATTCTGCGATGCACCATCAGCCAGCGCCATTTCAAATACCGGACCAGCGGGGAAACGGCTAAAGTAATCAACAGAAAGCGTAATGCCCAATGGCCGGTTTCCCAGACAATTGTTTTGGCCGGATCAGCACCCAGCGTCTGATTGATGGCCCCTGAAACCAGTAAAACAGCCGGGAGACACCCCGTGAGGAAAATAACCCAGCGCCGAATCGTAACTGACATATTGATATGCTGTGCTCCATGTTAGTTTTTACTTACCGGTAGAGACCTGTTGACCCAAACAACCTGAAGATGCAGGTTTTGGGGGATAGCACTGAATTTAATAATGACGGGACAAATCCATCCCTTCATACAATGAAGCCACTTCATCGTAGCCATTGAACAGCTGAGTCGGGATGATATTTGGCCGGAACAACCCCGAAGGTAACCTTCGTTCTTCTTTCTGAGTCCAGCGGGGATGGTCAACAGCCGGATTCACATTGGCATAAAAGCCATATTCCTGTGGCGCAATCTGGCTCCAGGTCGTTGGTGGCTGTGTTTCCGTCAACTCAATTTTGACGACAGACTTAATACTTTTAAACCCATATTTCCACGGCACAACCAACCTGAAAGGTGCACCATTCTGATTCGGTAATGTTTTACCATACAACCCGACAGCAAGCAGGGTCAGCGGATGCATCGCTTCATCGATTCTCAACCCTTCAACATAAGGCCATTTGATAGTACTGAAGCGACTTTTCTGCGCCGGCATCTGCTCCGGCCTGACGATGGTCGTAAAGGCAACATACTTTGCCCGGCTGGTTGGCTGAAAGCGTTTAAGTAATGAGGCCAGCGGAAAGCCAATCCAGGGAATGACCATCGACCAGGCTTCCACACAACGCAACCGGTAAATCCGCTCTTCAAGCTGAATGCCTTTCAGCAAATCTTCCAGATGATAATGACCGGGTTTGGCCACCTCACCGGCAATCTCTACCTGCCACGGAAACGGCTCAAATTTATCCGACAATCTGGCCGGTTCCCGTTTACTGAAGCCAAATTCATAAAAATTATTGTACTCGGTCACCGTTGAATAAGGCGTGAGTTTATCCTTGATAAGCTGTTCATTGTTTTGTGAGTTCTGTATCTGTTGCTTCAGCCATGGCGGTGTTTGCGGGTGAAATGAACCATCCTGATTTTCTGGTGCAGCGGCAACGAACCCGGAAGGCAGCATCGCACCGGCACCCAGCATAAAAGCACCTTTCATAAACTGACGCCGGGCCCGGTAAATATCTTCTGGTGTCACATCAGACTCGGTCAGTTGTGGATTCTTCTTAATCAACATAAGTGCTCCCCGTAATGGATTAATCCATGAAAAATCTGACTTTGGTCTTAATTAGACGAACCTGTCCGGGAAAAATTACACACTGTATAAAAAAAACACTTCATATGAGCTAATATCAATAAAAAACAGACTCATAAATACATATAATCAATACATCTCCCGACCACTTTTCTTCAGGATGAAGGCAATTTAAGGAGTACAACGTCATGCCTGGTTCTCAATACCTCAATCATATCTCGATAAAAACACGCTTTATTTTTTCAATGTGCGGCCTGCTGCTGATTTCTCTGGGTATCATTATTTTTGTCAATCAGTATCTCAATAAATCACTGGCTCAGGAAAGAGTACTGAATGTTGAATTACCAGCCCAGGTGGAAAAAGCTGGTAATAAAATATTAGCCGATCTGAAAGTACCAATAACGGAAGGCATTGCTTTTGCCAATGCCACTTATGTGACTGACTATCTCACCGATAATGCTGCACATGTTTCTGAGCAGGAAATCATCAGATATATGAATGATTTACGCCAAAGAACGGAGAGTGCCAGTATTTTTCTGTCATCCATGAAAAATGGACAGGTTGTTTATGTTTCTGATGGCGGCATCAACCGGAAAACATTAAGCCGGGAAAACCCGGATGATCAATGGTTCTATCAGTTTATCGACTCCGGAAAACCTTATGCCATTAACCTGGATACTTCAGAATTTAATGGCAAAACATTCCTTTATATCAATGTTCGCTCAGAAAAAAAGGGACAGCTGGTCGGCATCAGTGGTTTATCACTCGATATAACAAACCTCAGTAAAACCATTGGCCAGTATCATTTCGGCAAAAAAGGTTATATTTTTATTACCGATCCACAGGGAAAAATATCCATTCATGGGAATGTCAGCCTGATTGGAAAATCATTAAACCAAATCGATAACAGTGCAGACTTTACTCAGGCACTGACTCAGGCAATGAATGGTAAAACTGCACAGGTTCATTTCAAAGTCCACGGTGATGCGTGGCTTTCTGCTGCCTATCGTATTCCTGAAATAAACCGGATTATTTTTGCCAGTATGCCGGCTTCTGAAGTTTTTGCTGCTTATGATGCCAACCGGAGAAATACCATGCTGATCAGCGCATTGATTATTCTCATTTCTCTGGGACTAACCGTATGGTTTTCCGGTTCTATCGTGGACCCAATTCGTCAGGTCAGCTTGCAAATCACTAAAATTGCACAGAATAAAAACCTGTCTGAAAGAATCAACGTGAATGACCATGCAGAAATAGGACAGCTGGCACAATGCTTTAACCAGTTTATTAATGCACTGGGCGACTCTTTCTCTGTGGTCCGGACCAGTGCATTACAAGTCGAACATTCGGCTTATAACAATGCTGAGGCATCAAAAAACATCAGTCAGCAAATTATTGCTCAACAGCAGTCAATGCAAACTCTCAATCAGGAATTTAAAGCCATCACGGAAGAAGCGGATGCGATCGATCAGTCCGCAGAAAAAGCAGCTGATTTTTCAAAGCATATCGTTGAAAGTATGAATCATGTACAGCATTCGATTACCCATTCAACCCAGGAAATGGCACAACTCAGCCATGAAATCGCTCAATCGTCGGAAATCATTGATGAAGTCGCGAAGGATGTGGAAAGCATTAACTCCATCGTTGATGTGATTTCATCTATCTCCGATCAAACCAATCTGCTTGCTCTGAACGCAGCCATTGAAGCCGCCAGAGCTGGTGATGCCGGCCGCGGCTTCGCCGTCGTCGCCGATGAAGTCAGGGCTTTATCACAACGAACCAATGAATCAACCAGTGAAATACGGGAAAAAATTGATCGGCTGCAAACCCAAAGCCATCAGGCAACCCAGTCCATGCAGGCCTGTCTGAACATTACTTCAACCTGTGTCACCGGAATAACGGGTTCCAGTAAAGAACTGAATAACTCAGTTGAAGAAGTGCATTCAATTTCTCAGCAGCTTGAAATGATTGCCAGATTAACAGATAAACAGAACAGCGCCATTCAGGAAATTGATGCCGTCATCACACAGATCTCTGATCTGTGTGATGCGCACCAGCTCAGTGCCCAGGAGACTTCAGATTCAAGTCAGGAGTTTGTCGGAGCGGCGCAGTCTGTCAGCCAACAGGTGGAACAATTCAAGTTTTAAGGAAACAATTTAAATTCTGAGGGCTGGCACCATAAAACCATCTCATCAATGACAAGATCAAAAAGAGCGCCCTGCTGGCGCTCTTTCACTACTTTATGGTTATTTAAAACCTGCGTTTGCTTAAAACTCAGTGCTCAAAAACAATTCAATCATTATTTGTTTTCGATGAGAGTTTTACCGTTAATTGCAATTTTACGTGGTTGCATGGCTTCAGGAATTTCACGTTCCAGATCCACATGAAGCAATCCGTTTTCCATTGTCGCACCGGTGACTTTTACATAATCGGCCAACTGGAATTTACGCTCGAAGTTCCGTTCAGCAATCCCCTGATAGACATAGGTTTTTTCGTCTTCAGGCTGACGTTCACCCCGGACAAGTAAAGTATTTTCCTGTTGGGTGATTTCCAAATCAGCGTCAGCAAATCCGGCAACCGCCATAGTGATCCGATACTGATTCTCAGATTTCTGTTCAATATTGTATGGTGGATAGCCAGCAGAAGCATTTTTTGCATTTGCTGTTTCCATCATATTGAACAAACGGTCAAAACCAATGGCATTACGGTATAAAGGAGTGAAATCGATGGTTCTCATAGTCCTATCCTCTTTAATTAAGCAATAGGTCCGGCTTTCTGTGTTCAGCCAGACATTGAACAACCTATTCATTCGACATAGGTGTCAATTATTCATATTTGATGTTGTTACCCGCAATCTTCTCTTCTGAGCAAGCTGCCGGAGTAACAGTTTCTGAGGCCCTTACGGCATCCTCTTCACTATCATATATTGCGTCATTTTTTTCCGGATCAAGGGATCAATGAAAAAAATTTAAAAATTTTCCGTATAAACAATGTCGGAAAAACAAACAGCTGCCCGAAAGGCAGCTGTTGATCAATCATTGAATCAAGGATCTGTGACCCTGAAAAACTATACGTCCAGGTTTGCCACCTTCAGCGCATTGTCTTCAATAAACGCCCGGCGTGGTTCAACCTGATCACCCATCAACGTCGTGAACAGCTCATCAGCATTTAAAGCATCATCGATCGTCACCTGCATCATACGGCGGGTTTCAGGATCCATCGTGGTTTCCCAAAGCTGATCCGGGTTCATTTCACCCAATCCTTTGTAGCGTTGAATTGCCAGACCACGGCGGGATTCTTTCACCAGCCATTGCAGTGCATCAGCAAAGCTGCCAACCGGCTGCTTACGCTCGCCACGCTGAATATAAGCACCTTCTTCAATCAGCTCATTTAATGCTTCTGATAAGGAGGCAAGAGAACCATATTCTTTCGAATTCAGCAGATCGATACTCAAAGGATACTCATGGCTGACACCGTGTGTCCGGACACAAATCTTCGGACAATACACACCAATCGCTTCATGGAACTCGATCTCGTAACTGTACTGACTTGCTCCAACCTCTTTTGCATTCAGCTGTTCAACCAGATTCTTCGACCAGCTTTCAACATGTTCTGCATTCCGGCAATCTGCTTCCGTTAAGCGAGGCACATAAATAAACTCATGAATCAGTGCACGCGGATAACGGCGGCTCATCCGGTCAACCAACTTAATCGCTGAATTATATTGCTGAACCAAAGCTTCCAGAGGTGCACCAGCCAATGCCGGCGCATCAGGATTCACATGGAGTGATGCATTATCCATCGCCAGTGAAATCTGATACTGGCTCATCGCATCTTCGTCTTTAATATACTGCTCCTGCTTGCCTTTCTTCACTTTATACAGCGGTGGCTGAGCAATATAAATATAACCGCGCTCAATCAGCTCCGGCATTTGACGATAGAAGAATGTCAGCAGCAGCGTACGGATGTGAGAACCATCGACGTCCGCATCGGTCATGATAATGATATTGTGATAGCGCAGCTTTTCAGGATCATATTCATCCCGGCCAATACCACAACCCAGTGCAGTAATCAGTGTCGCGACTTCCTGAGAAGACAGCATTTTATCGAAGCGCGCTTTCTCGACATTCAGAATTTTCCCTTTCAGCGGCAGAATTGCCTGATTCTTCCGGTTACGGCCCTGTTTTGCAGAACCACCAGCGGAATCACCCTCCACAATATAGAGTTCAGACAACGCCGGGTCTTTTTCCTGACAATCAGCCAGTTTTCCGGGTAAGCCAGCTAAATCCAGCGCCCCTTTACGTCGGGTCATTTCACGGGCTTTACGCGCTGCTTCACGGGCACGGGCCGCATCAATAATCTTGGAACAAACGGTTTTCGCTTCATTCGGGTGTTCGGCCAGAAATTCAGACAACTTCTCACCCATCGCCGATTCCACAGCAGATTTCACTTCTGAAGAAACCAGTTTATCTTTGGTCTGGCTGGAGAATTTTGGATCAGGCACTTTGACAGAAACAACAGCCGTCAAACCTTCCCGGGCATCATCTCCGGAGGTCGCAGTTTTTGCTTTCTTCGAGTAACCTTCTTTGTCCATATAAGAGTTCAGCGTTCTGGTTAAAGCAGCCCGGAAACCCGCCAGGTGGGTTCCGCCATCCCGCTGAGGAATATTATTGGTAAAGCAGAAAATACTTTCCTGGAAACCATCGTTCCATTGCATCGCAACTTCAACCGAAATGCCGTCTTCCCGTTCATGATTAAAGTGGAAAACTTTCGGATGAATTGGGGTTTTATTGCGGTTCAGGTGGGTCACAAAAGCCTGAATACCACCTTCATACATGTAGTGATCCTGCTTACCATCCCGCTCATCAACCAAATTTATAGAAACACCGGAATTGAGGAATGAAAGTTCACGCAGACGCTTGGCCAGAATTTCATAGTGGAATTCAATATTGGTAAACGTCTCTTCACTTGGCCAGAAGCGGATTTGTGTTCCGGTTGTCTCAGTCTCACCAATCACTTTCAGTGGCTCCTGAGGCACACCATGATGATAAGTCTGGCTATGAACAGAGCCATGACGGTGAATCGTCAGTAACACTTTTTCAGACAGCGCATTCACCACAGAAACTCCGACGCCGTGCAGACCGCCGGACACCTTATAGGAGTTATCATCAAATTTACCGCCGGCATGAAGAACCGTCATAATCACTTCAGCAGCAGAAACATTCTCTTCGGTGTGCATTTCTGTTGGAATACCACGGCCATCATCCGTGACAGAAACAGAATTATCCTCATGGATTGTGACGACGATATCCTGACAGTAACCTGCTAACGCTTCATCAATCGAGTTATCCACCACCTCAAAAACCATGTGGTGTAAACCTGTTCCGTCATCCGTATCACCGATGTACATCCCCGGACGCTTTCTTACGGCATCCAGACCCTTCAGTACTTTAATACTTGATGAATCGTAATTATCTGACATGAGTTACTCTCTTTATGTTTATCTTTGCTCTATCCGGCCCTGTTCCATATGGAACATTTTACTGTCTGACATCACCATGTCATCCACCTGGCTTTGCGTAATAGAACTTACAAAAACCTGAGCTCCGGTCGCTTTAAAGCAATCCGCCAGTAATTTGCGGCGCTCGCTGTCCAGCTCAGAAGCAAAATCATCAATGAGATAGATACACTGTTTCCCGGTCAGAGACGTGAGATGCTGCCCCTGAGCTACCCGGAGCGCACAAACCATGAGTTTCAGTTGCCCTCTGGATAAAATATCTTCCACCGGTGTGCCATTGACCCGAATCCGTAAATCGGCTTTATTCGGGCCACTAAACGTATATCCTAACATTTTATCGCGCTCAAAGTTTCTTTCGAGCAGCTCCCGATAAGATGTTTCTTTATCCCAGCCACGGTAGTATTGCAGCCGGATATCAAATTCAGGTAAAAAGTCCTGACACAGACTTTCCGTACCTGTTTTTATCTGTTCAACATAACCGGCCCGCCACGTATCGATCTGTTCCGCAAGACTCGAGAGTTCAGCATCCCAGTATTGCATTTCCCGATAAGAGGTTGCCGTTTTTAATAAAGCATTGCGTTGTTTGTTTAAGCGGCGAAAACGCCCCCAGGCCTCAAAAAAAGCAGGGACGGAATAAAAAACACCCCAGTCAATAAAAGCCCGGCGCTGCTTCGGACCATCTGTCAATAACTCAAAGCCTTCAGGATGAATGAGCTGTAGCGGTAAGACCTGAGTCAGCTGAGATAACTTCTGGCCGGACATTCCGCCTATTTTAACCTCAACTACACCATCACGCTGCTTATTAATTCCGATAGGTGTCTCAATTTGTTCTGAATTGAGCAACCGGCCATGAACAAACAGCTCCTGACATGCATTCTGAATTACCCGACCGGTTAAAGAACTCCGGAACGAGCGCCCGTACCCGAGCATATACAAAGCTTCCAGAAGACTTGTTTTGCCGCTGCCATTAGGGCCGATAAGAAAGTTAAAGCCTGATGACAATTCAATATCACAGGCTTTAATATTCCGGAACTGCTGAATCATGAGTCGGGTCAGTGGCATATGTAAATCAATTACAAACGAATCGGCATCACAACGTACATGGCACTTTCATCGTCAGGGTTCTCAATCAGAGTACTGGCAACAGAATCTGACATTGAAAAACGCACCTGATCGCATTTCAGTGTATTCAGAACATCAAGCAAGTAGCTGACATTAAAGCCAATTTCAATTTCTGTCCCTTCGTATTCAACATCCAGCATTTCTTCTGCTTCTTCCTGCTCCGGGTTATTCGCGGTCATACGCATTTCATTGTCATGAATACTCAGACGCACACCACGAAACTTCTCATTTGATAAAATAGCAACGCGGGAGAAAGAATGACGAAGCACATCACAAGGTGCTGTCAGCGTTTTATTCGTATGTTGCGGCATAACCCGGCGATAATCAGGGAAGCGCCCGTCAATCAGCTTGGACGTAAAAATAAATTCATTGACTGTGATCCGGATATTGGCGTTACCAATTTGTACCATCACCGACTCTTCCGGCGCATCGAGTAACTTCACTAATTCAAGAATCCCTTTACGCGGCACAATAATTTGTAAAGGGTTCAGCGGCTCTTCCAACGTCATCTGAGCGACAGCCATCCGGTGCCCATCCGTCGCAACAGTCCGGAATGTCGTGTCTTCAATATCAAACAGCATGCCGTTCATATAATATCGCACATCCTGATTTGCCATAGAAAACTGGGTTTTCTCAATCAGACCGCGCAGCTTCGCCTGAGACAACGAGACAGAAAGCTCGCTCTGCCAGTCATCAATATTAGGAAATTCAGCAGCAGGCAATGTTGCCAGAGAAAAACGGCTGCGCCCGGAGCGAATTAACAAACGGGTATCATCCAGAACAATAGATAAAGAAGCTGAATCCGGCAATCCCCGGCAAATATCTAAAAATTTGCGGCCCGGTACAGTCACACTACCGCCTTCCACCTCACTTTCAAGGTTCACTTTACCAATCAGCTCCACTTCCAGATCAGTCGCCGTCAGCATGAGCGTATTGTCTTCTACCGTCAGTAAAATATTGTTGAGAATCGGTAGCGTCGTCCGCCCGCCTACAGTACCGGAGACTTGCTGAAGTGGTTTGATTAACTGACTGCGCTCAATGGTAAATTTCATAATTTGCTCTTCAGTGATGAAAATCGAATGTTCTCTGTTTACAGCTAAAAATACAGAACGATCAGCATTAAGATGACAAAGTCCGGATCAAATTTGAATAATCTTCTTTGATATCATGACTTTCTTCTCTGAGCTGTTCAATTTTTCGGCAGGCATGTAATACTGTGGTATGGTCACGTCCGCCAAACGCATCACCTATCTCAGGTAAGCTGTGGTTCGTCAGTTCTTTCGCCAGTGCCATAGCAAGCTGTCTTGGTCTGGCAACGGAACGGGAACGACGTTTAGATAAGAGATCTGCTACTTTGATTTTATAATATTCAGCGACTGTTTTCTGGATATTATCAATTGTCACCAGCTTTTCCTGCAACGCAAGCAGGTCGCGCAGGGCCTCACGGACAAAATCAATCGTGATAGGACGACCGGTAAAGTTTGCATTAGCAATCACCCGGTTTAATGCCCCTTCAAGTTCACGCACGTTAGAACGAAGTCTTTTGGCGATAAAAAAAGCCACTTCATCCGCCAGATGAATTTGATGGTCTTCAGCCTTCTTCATCAGAATCGCCACCCGGGTTTCCAGCTCCGGAGGCTCAATCGCAACCGTCAGACCCCAGCCAAAACGGGATTTCAGCCGATCTTCTACTCCGCTGATTTCTTTCGGATATCGATCAGATGTCAGAATAATTTGCTGATTGCCTTCCAGCAGGGCATTAAAGGTGTGGAAAAATTCTTCCTGAGAACGCTCTTTATTAGCAAAGAACTGAATATCATCGATCAGCAGCGCATCAACACTGCGGTAATAACGTTTGAACTCTTCAATCGCATTATTCTGCAGGGCTTTTACCATATCCTGAACAAAACGCTCAGAATGCATATAAACCACTTTCGCATTACGGTTATGGTCGATGATCGCATTTCCTACCGCATGCAACAGGTGTGTTTTACCTAAACCTGTTCCGCCATACAGAAACAGCGGGTTATAAGCTGCACCGGGATTATCAGCCACCTGTTTTGCAGCTGCAAGACCAAGCTGGTTCGATTTACCTTCAACAAAGTTATTAAACTTATGCTTCGGATTGACATTAGATCGGTAATTCATTCCAACCGGGGCTGATTCATCATCCCAGGTTTTATGGACAGGTTTTCGCGCCTGAAGCTGAGCAGGCGCGGAAGATTCAGCGGCAACATCCGCAGGTGTACGGACCGCCGGTTTGATTCGTTCTGTCACAGGCTTGTTGCCCACTTCAAAACGTAAGCTCGGGATATCATTACCACAGTGCTCATTCAATAAGCGATTAATACTGTGAAGATACCGGTCCCGCACCCAGTCGAGCACAAAACGGTTCGGAGCGTATAAAGTGAGAGTATTGTCATTCAACTCGGCTTGTAATGGCCGAACCCACATACTGAACTCTGTCGCAGGCAGTTCTTCCTGAAGCTGTTGCATGCATTGCAACCATAGAGAAGATGACACGGTTCCCTCACTCAAAGTAGATAAGTTGATAAAGATTGGCAATTCTACCTTTTGATCATGCAGATCGCCAGTAAATGATCTCAATTCCAGTGAAGAAGATCCAAGTTATTCACATATTTCTACTGTTTTATCATCGGATCTTTGCTGTTTTTACCCGGTTACCCACATATCATTCCACATTTATTGAAAAAAGCTATAAGTTATCCCCAGATCAACAAATCTGGTTATGAGCCATAACATATCGTTATTTATTTTGTGGCTGACGAGACTAGAATAGCACCTCCAGAATTATTCGGAGCAAATCATGAAAAAATGGTTAACCATCGCACTAGCCGCAGTTACATTAACAACATTCACAGCGCAGGCAACGACAGAAGTCAAAATCGGCATGTCAGGGCGCTATTTCCCGTTTACCTTTGTGAAACAAGGAAAACTGCAGGGATTTGAAGTCGATGTATGGAACGCGATTGGTCAACGGAACGATTACGATGTCAAATTCGTCACCGCAAACTTTTCCGGTCTGTTTGGACAGCTGGAAACCGGACGAATTGATACCATCTCAAACCAGATCACAGTGACAGAGAAACGCAAAGCAAAATACCTGTTCTCTGAACCCTATGTAATTGATGGCGCTCAGTTGGCCGTCAGAAAAGGAAATGACAGCATTCATGGTCTTGCCGACCTGAAAGGTAAAACTGTCGCGGTCAACCTGGGATCAAATTTCGAACAATTGCTCAGAGCACATGATAAGGATGGTCAGATTGATATCCGGACTTATGATTCAAGTTTTGAACAGGATGTCGCATTAGGCCGTATTGATGCCTTCGTGATGGATCGTTTATCCATCCTGGAAGTCATCCGTAAATCAGGTCTCCCGCTACAGCTTGCCGGACAGCCTTTTGAAACCATTGAAAATGCATGGCCTTTCCTGAAAAATAAACATGGCGAAAAACTTCGGGATGACGTTAACCATGCACTGGAAGCTATGCGCGCAGATGGTACACTGAAGCAAATTTCTGAAAAATGGTTTAGTTCAGATATTACACAGCGCTAAACTGATTTGATTGAATTCCGGTGACGGAAAACCGAAACCCACTGTATTGATAGTCGCTTCAGGCTAAATTACAGTGGGTTTTATTTTTATTCTTTTACCGGACAGAACAACGAAGACATAACTATGCAATTTGATTTTCAGTATATGTTCGATTTGATACCGTATTTACTCAAAAATCTCGGTACCACGATTGAACTGGCCGTATTGGGCATGATTCTGGCCCTAATCCTTTCTGTTATTGTTGCGAACATCCGTATTTTTAAGGTGTTCGGGCTGGATCCGCTCTGCCAGCTTTATATCAGCTATTTCAGAGGCACACCGTTACTGGTGCAGATGTTTCTGTTCTACTACGGCCTGCCGCAAATCTTCCCCTTTATGGTTGGGTTAGATGCCTTTAGTGCCGCGGTGATTGCACTGACACTGCATTTTGCAGCTTATATGGCAGAAACCATTCGTGCAGCCATCATGGGCATTGACAGAAGCCAGATGGAAGCAAGTTTATCTATCGGTATGACACAACAACAGGCAATGCGCCGGATCATTCTGCCTCAGGCGACCCGGATAGCCCTGCCTTCACTGATGAACTATTTCATCGATATGATCAAATCCACCTCGCTGGCCTTTACATTCGGTGTGGTTGAGATGATGGGCGCTGCACAAAACGAAGCTTCAACCTCTTACAAATTCTTTGAATCATTTCTGGCAGTCTCATTGATTTACTGGGTCGTCACGATCGTATTAACCCGGGTGCAAAGCTGGGCAGAGAATCAACTGAATAAGGCATATGCAAGATGATCAAGCTGACAAACATACATAAAAAATTCGGTCAGAGTGAAATACTGAAAGGCATCGATCTGGAGATCAATCAAGGTGAAATCATCGTGATTATTGGTTCCAGCGGAACCGGAAAGTCCACCTTATTGCGTTGTATTAATTTTCTGGAACAAGCGGATCAGGGCAATATCACCATTGATAATATCAGTGTGGACAGCAGCAACGCGACTCAGGCTGAAATATTACAGCTGCGCCGGAAAACCGGATTTGTCTTCCAGAACTATGCTTTATTTGCGCATCTCACAGCAAAAGAAAACATCGCAGAGGGTTTGATCACCGTCCGGGGATGGAAAAAAGATCAGGCTTATGCCAAAGCGCTGGAAATTCTCAACGATATCGGGCTTGGGGATAAAAGTGATCAATATCCGGCCTCCTTATCCGGCGGGCAACAACAGCGGGTCGGAATAGGTCGGGCGATGGCACTGGCGCCTGAGCTGCTGCTCTTTGATGAACCGACCTCCGCATTAGATCCTGAATGGGTTGGCGAGGTTTTATCACTCATGAAAAAGCTGGCTAAAGCGCATCAAACCATGCTGGTCGTGACCCATGAAATGCAGTTTGCAAAAGAAGTGGCTGATCACGTGATCTTTATGGCTGACGGCCACATCGTTGAACAAGGATCTCCACAGGATATCTTTCTTCATCCACAGGATATCCGGCTGCGTAAATTCTTAAATCAGGTCGGGATCGATTAAGGATCCTTGAGATTTTGTCATCGCCACGTATAATCGGCCAACTACGCTTGTATAGGGAGGATATTTCGCCCGTCAGCGTATAAAAGAGTGAATGACTCGTTTTCTAATCATTGACACGTTTGTTGCCAGTGATTACAATTCCGCCTCTTTGTTGAGAGGCGTCGGAAATGTTCCTCTTATATTAAGAGGAATGGTAAAGCCCACGCCGGGTTTAACGAAAACCTAGAAACTACTGATCAGTAAGGTAAATACAATGAAACGCACTTTTCAACCTACAGTTCTGAAGCGCAAACGTACTCACGGTTTCCGTGCTCGTATGGCAACAAAGAACGGTCGTAAAGTTATTAACGCACGTCGTGCGAAAGGCCGTGCTCGCCTGTCAAAATAATCCCAGATTAATTTTGAAAAAGTACGCTTTTCGTCGGGAGTTACGATTGTTAACTCCCGAACATTATCGACATGTATTCCAGCAAGCACAAAGTGCTCGCTCGCCTCATTTCACTATCATTGCCAGAAAAAACTCCCTTTCTCATCCCAGACTGGGACTTGCCGTTCCTAAAAAGCAAATTAAAACTGCTGTCGCCCGGAATCGTTTTAAACGTCTTTCGCGTGAAAGTTTTCGTCTGAAACAACACGAATTGCCCCACAAAGATTTTGTTGTCATCGCGAAAAAAAGTGCTCAGGAACTCAGCAATGAAGAAATAATGAAATTGTTTGATAAATTATGGCTACGCCTGTCTCGCCCCTCTCGTGGATAGTCATCGGACTCGTTTATCTCTACAGATGGTTCATTAGCCCGCTGTTAGGTCCACGTTGCCGTTTTACACCAACCTGCTCTCAGTATGCGATAGAAGCGTTGAAAGCTCACGGTTTTGTAAAAGGATGTTGGTTAACAGGCAAACGTCTATTAAAATGCCACCCTTTAAACGAAGGTGGTTTTGATCCCGTACCACCAAACCGAAAACAAGACAGAGATAAATAATAATGGATTCTCAACGTAATATCTTGTTAATCGCTTTTGCTCTGGTTTCTTTCCTGTTGTACCAAAACTGGCAGACAGCAAAGAACCCGGCACCACAAGCGGTTGAGCAGACACAATCAAGTAGTTCTATTCCTGCTCCGTCATCTGCTTCTGATGAGTTTGAACCGCTCGCCGATCAGAATGTTGCAGGAAAAACCGTTATCGCGAAAACGGATGTATTGACTCTGTCCATCAGCACGGTCGGGGGAGATGTCATTTCAGCCAAACTGAACGATTATGCTCAGACTCTGAACTCAGAGCAGCCGTTCCAGCTACTGAAAGACACAAATGACCACCAGTTTATCGCTCAAAGCGGACTGATTGGCCCACAAGGGATTGATAAAAGTTCTGGCCGCGCCACTTATCAAACCACTCAGGATTCTTATCAGCTTGCTGAAGGGCAGGATGAACTGCGCATCCCGCTGACTTATCAGGCAAACGGGATAACCTATTCCAAAACATTTGTCCTCAAACGTGGCAGCTATGCGGTTGATGTTGATTTTAATGTCGACAATAACTCAGGTCAGAACGCTGCTGTGGCGATGTACGCTCACCTGCGTCAGAACCTGCTGGATTCCGGCGGTAGCCTGGCCATGCCAACTTACCGTGGTGGTGCATATTCAACTCAGGAAAACCGGTATAAAAAGTTCAGCTTTGATGACATGGAAGAACATAACCTGAATCAAACGCTGGAAAATGGTCAGGGTTGGGCTGCAATGATTCAGCACTACTTTGCAACCGCCTGGATTCCACGCGATGCGCCGGGTACAAAACTGTTCTCACGGGTGATCAGCAGCCGCAATGTGGGTGATATTGGTATCAAAGAACCAACCCGCACGATTGCAAACGGCGAAAGTACCACTTTCAAAGCAACACTTTGGGTTGGTCCGAAATTACAGAACCAAATGGAAGCTGTTGCACCGAATCTGGACCTGGTGGTTGATTACGGCTGGTTATGGTTCCTTGCCAAACCGCTTCACATGCTGCTTTCTTTCATTCAAAGTAACATTGTTTCAAACTGGGGTCTGGCGATTATCTGTCTGACATTTATTGTGCGTGGTGGTATGTATCCGCTAACCAAAGCGCAATATACCTCGATGGCAAAAATGCGGATGTTGCAGCCAAAACTTCAGGCAATGCGTGAACGTATCGGCGATGACCGTCAGCGCATGAGTCAGGAAATGATGGAACTCTACAAGAAAGAGAAGGTCAACCCGCTGGGTGGCTGTCTGCCGATTGTCTTCCAGATGCCGATTTTCATCGCGCTGTACTGGTCACTGATGGAATCTGTTGAGTTGCGTCATCAGCCTTTCTTCGGCTGGATTACTGACTTATCAGCACAGGATCCCTACTTTATTCTGCCTGTATTGATGGGCGCAAGTATGTTCCTGATCCAGAAGATGAGCCCAACAACCGTGACTGACCCGATGCAGCAAAAGGTCATGATGTTTATGCCGGTTGTTTTCAGTGCATTCTTCTTCTTCTTCCCGTCAGGACTGGTGCTTTACTATTTCGTATCGAACATCGTCACACTGATCCAGCAGACTTTAATTTATAAGTCGCTTGAGAAGAAAGGGTTACATTCCAAGTCATAATCCGGATTGAACCAGATAAAGGCGACCTTCCGGTCGCCTTTTTTATAACGGTCAGTTTTCAACCAACAAACATCCGAATGTGTCTATAATACGCATTCCACCACATTGATGAATTAAGCGATGACAACAGAGACAATTGTTGCTCAGGCGACCCCCACCGGAAGAGGTGGTGTCGGTATTATCCGGGTTTCCGGGCCGAAATCCGCCGAAGTAGCACAACAGATTACCGGAAAAACACTTCGCCCCCGCTACGCAGAATATCTGCCCTTTAAAGACAGCGACGGCACCCAGCTCGATCAGGGCATTGCGCTGTTTTTCCCCAATCCGAACTCATTTACCGGCGAAGATGTCCTTGAACTTCAGGGTCACGGCGGACCGGTTGTGATGGATATGCTGATTCGGTCCATTCTTTCCATACCTGGCGTCCGGGCAGCAAGACCGGGTGAGTTTTCTGAAAGAGCGTTTCTCAATGACAAAATGGATCTGACTCAGGCAGAAGCAATCGCAGATCTGATTGATGCCAGCTCAGAACAGGCGGCTAAATCCGCCCTGAAATCTCTTCAGGGAAGCTTCTCAAGCCGGATCAATACGCTGGTTGAGTCATTGATCCATTTACGGATCTACGTTGAAGCAGCGATTGATTTTCCGGAAGAAGAGATTGATTTTCTGGCTGACGGCAAAGTGGCTGGTGACTTACAAACGATTATTGATCATCTGAACGCAGTCCGCCGCGAAGCGAATCAGGGCGCGATTATGCGCGAAGGAATGAAAGTCGTCATCGCCGGACGGCCAAATGCCGGAAAATCAAGTTTGTTAAATGCCCTCTCAGGGAAAGAATCAGCGATTGTTACCGACATCGCAGGCACAACACGGGATGTATTGCGTGAACACATTCATATCGATGGCATGCCACTACACATTATCGATACCGCCGGACTGAGAGATGCTTCTGATGAAGTCGAACGCATCGGTATTGAACGCGCGTGGGATGAAATTAATCAGGCCGACCGAATCCTGTTCATGGTTGACGGCACCACCACAGATTCAACCACACCGGAAGAAATCTGGCCCGACTTTGCTGACCGTCTGCCATCTGATATTGGCATCACGGTGATTCGCAATAAAGTGGATCAAACCGGTGAAACGCTGGGGATCAGCCATGTCACTACACCAACTTTGATTCGTTTATCGGCTAAAACCGGTGAAGGCGTCGATGCGCTCAGGAATCATTTGAAAGAATGTATGGGCTTTACCGGCAGTCAGGAAGGCAGTTTTATGGCCAGACGACGTCATCTGGATGCACTGGAAAAAGCGTCAGAACACCTTGATACAGGACAGCAACAGCTGGAAGGCTACATGGCCGGAGAAATCCTTGCTGAGGAACTACGTATCGCGCAGCAACACTTAAGTGAGATTACCGGAGAATTCAGCTCAGATGATTTACTGGGACGGATTTTTTCTTCGTTTTGTATCGGCAAGTAAATATCACCATCCAACCATCCGGAACAATTCAACCACACACACCAGCGATCTTTGCCCTCAGCCATTGATGGGCAGGATCCCGGTGGGACCGCTCATGCCATAGCATCACCAGTTCAAACGGTGGCAATTCAATTGGCGGTTCGGCCAGCACCAGTCCGGTTTGATCCTGAACCAGACGGTGCGGTAGCATCGCAACCAAATCTGACGTCTTCAGGACAGAAATGACAAAGTGGAAATGAGGTACAGAAAGCACGACATCACGGGCTAAACCTTTTTCCTTCAGTACTTCATCCGTCATGCCGACAAAACCGCCTCCGTCAGGAGAAACCACCACGTGCTTCAGCTGACAAAAAGAACCGACACTCACTGGCTGACGCAATACAGGATGACCCGCTCTGCCCACCAGCACGTAACGTTCGCTGAATAATGCCTTACTGCGCAACTCCTGCGGCGCGTTTTCCCTGATATGAAACGCCAGATCTATCTCTCCCCGCTCCATTTGCCGCGCCAGTCTGCCCGGTATCATTTGAGTCACCGCGATCCGGCTTTGTGGCGCTTCCTGAAACAACACATTCATTGCCGGCTGAATTATAGTGAACTCACTGTAATCAGATGCTGACAGCCGCCATGTCTGCTGTGACAGAGCGGGTTCAAAAGGCACCGTGGTTAACAGCGCTTTTTCCAGTGATTCAAGCGCCTGACGCAAAGGCTGACGTAATTCATCAGCGAGCGCGGTTGGTTTCATACCTCTGGAATCCGGAATGAGCAGCGGATCATTAAACAACTCTCTCAGCTTCGATAAATGAACGCTCACCGAAGGTTGTGAAAGGTGCAGCCGCTCCGCTGCACGGGTGACATGGTGTTCGGTTAACAGTACATCCAGCGTGCGCAATAAATTCAGATCCAGATTCGACAAATTAATCATTTTAATACCTGACATACCAGCAATTAATTTCAAGTATATCAGGGGATTTCTTATGATAAATCCACAAATAAAATAAAGCCGGAGAATAAAAATGAATATCCTGATTGTTTATGCACACCCACAACCTCAATCCCTCAATGGCACCATCAAATCATTTATGATCAACCACCTGGAATCATCCGGTCATCAGGTTCGGGTTTCCGATCTGTATCAGATGAACTGGAAACCGACACTGGATGAACAAGATAATCTGATGCGGGATAGCAGCGCACCCTTTCACCCTTCGCTGGACTCAAAAGCAGCTTATGAGAACGGCACCCAGAGCCCGGACATTGAAGCTGAACAGGAAAAACTGCGCTGGGCTGATACGGTGATTTTTCAGTTTCCTTTGTGGTGGTTTTCGATGCCGGCCATCATGAAAGGATGGTTCGAACGGGTCTATGCTTACGGGTTTGCTTATGGCTACGGTGAACACTCAGATCATCATTGGGGAGACAGGTATGGTGAAGGCAATATGTCCGGCAAAAAAGCCATGCTGTTAGTCACTGCCGGTGGCTGGGAATCCCACTATAGTGCCCGCGGCGTCAACGGCCCGATCGATGATCTGCTTTTTCCGATTCACCACGGCATGCTGTTTTATCCCGGATTTGAAGTTTTGCCGCCCTTTGTGGTCTACCGGACCGGTAAAACCGATGAAGAACGTTTGCAACATATCTTTGAAAATCTGTCACAGCGGCTGGACACCTTACAGACCACACCACCGATTCCGTTCCGCAGACAGAATGGTGGTGACTACCATATCCCGGCATTGACTTTGCGTGAAGAGATTACCCCGTCAACCTCCGGATTCGCAGCGCATCTGTCTCGAAAAGATACAGTAAAATGATAGTTACCCAAACAACCTGAAGATGCAGGTTGTTTGGGTATAGATGTGCAACCAGTAAGACACATATCTTACTGGTGCTTTGCTGTGGATCAGGCAGTTTGCTGAATACGATGCAACAGGTTGTGAATCATTGCCGTATTTTCAGACCAGGGCGATAAACTGACACTGTTATCGGCCAACCCGTCATCAACTGCAAGCTGGTATAACTTTGAGCCCATATAAGCGGTGGTTGCATCGCCGCTGTTGATCATCTGAGTTAACGCTGCCAACGTAGTTTGATCCGCGGCCTCATCTCCTTTGTAGTGAGCGACATGTAATGCTGCAGCAAGTGTTTCCAGCGTCGCCAGTTCTTCTTCACCAAGCGTAACCCCCATTTTTTCCAGCGTCTCCGGCAGCATGACCTTGTACAGATTCATCATGCCGGTATAAATAAATGATTCTTTGTACGTCGCAAAATCTTCCATCGAATCAATACTGTCAATATCGGTACTGGTGATACTCATCGTGCCGGAGGCGGTATCCAGATCGATCAGCCGGAACGGGCAGGGAGAGGTGACCACAGATCCGGTTTCCACATCGTACATCATCAGCGAACCATCTTCGTTATAGTCCGCACTGACAATATCCTGCGCATGAAAATGACCGGTAAACACCAGATTCAGCCCACTTGTAGCCAGCTGTTTGCCGACATTTTCATAGTCATCGACCAAATATTCACTGAAGAAATCCGGCTGACTGCCAAAATGAGGCACAATGCCATGATGCAGCATACCGAAAACGGTTTTGTTTTGAGCCTGTGCAGAACTGAGTTGATCGCTGATCCAGTTGAGTAAATCAGAGGTCAGTTGTCCGGAGGTTTCCGGTGACTCTGCATTATCTTCATCACTGTACTTACAGGAATCAAGCCCAAGTAACCATATCCCTTCAACCGGCTCAGCAACATAACTTAAGGAGTTGTCATGGCGCGCAATCGCAGCATCGTAGCCAAAGTCCTGATAGATTTCAGCAAACTTGCTGGCTGTGACACTTTCAACCTGAGTCGTTGTTTCCCCGGAAAATGACACTGCATCCGGATTGTTAATGTCATGGTTTCCGGGCACGACAAACACTGCAACCCCGGCATCCCTTAGTGGCTGCAACAAGGACGTGACTTTCTGGTGGCAGACCAGTTCCCCGTCTTTAGTTAAGTCTCCCGGAATAATCACCGCCTGAAGGCCATCGACAGCAAGCAGCTTCTCAACCATGGCCGATAATATTTCAGCGCTCTGTTCCAGCATTTTTCGATCGGAAGCCACATAGGATTCAAAAGCCGACCCATCTTTTCCCAGAGAAGTATCATAAACGTGCAAATCTGAAAGTACCGCAAACCGGAGGCCTGGCGATTCAGTCTCACTATTGCCGTTACATCCGGTCAGACTGAATCCAACAGAAGCGGAAGCCCCCAGAAACGCAGAGGTTTTGAGGAAATGGCGTCGGGTTTGATTGATCATCGTTGTCGTCCCTGAATATGATTAGATTAATCAGTTATGCTAATAATTGGACATGACACTGGTGTTATTTTTTAATTACAACGAGTTAGTGGCCTTGTCTTTCCCCTTGGCTCAACGCTGAAACCTCCTGTGCAACCCACCCCACATTCCTTTATGAACAACTGATGAACTTTTCGTGACTCATCTGGTTAAAAAACAAACAGCAGCCTACGCTTTTAGTGCTTACGCAATTCATGAGAGTAAATTTAGGGAGAAAGTGATGCATATAAAGAATATGCGCAGAACAACGAAACAGTTGGTATGCACTCTGGGTTTACTGATGCTGGCAACACCAGCACTGGCCCGGGAACAAATCAGTATTGTTGGCTCTTCAACCGTTTACCCTTTTGCGACCATTGTTGCCGAAAGGTTTGGTAAATCAACCCGGTTTAAAGTACCAAAAATTGAGTCAACCGGATCAGGCGGCGGGCTTAAACTATTTTGTGCTGGTGTGGGTCAAAACACGCCGGACATTACCAACGCCTCACGAAAAATTAAAGCCTCTGAAGTCGCCAAATGCAAAAAAAATGGTGTCACTGAAATCATTGAAGTCAAAATTGGTTATGACGGAATCACCCTCGCCAACTCAGTAAAATCACCGGTCATGGATGTTTCGGTGAAAGAAATTTATATGGCATTAGCGAAAGTATTACCGGATAAAAACGGCAAGCTGATGAAAAACCCATATACCCGCTGGCAACAAATCAACAGCGCCTTACCGGATAAAAAAATTGAAGTCTTAGGGCCGCCACCGACTTCAGGCACCCGGGACGCTTTTGTTGAACTGGTGATGGAAGCCGGATGTAAAACCCATCCGGCAATGAAAGCACTGCGTAAAAGTGACAAAAGTAAATTTAAAGCGGTCTGTCATGGTATTCGTGAAGATGGTGCATTTATCGAAGCCGGTGAGAACGACAATCTGATTGTTCAAAAACTGGTTTCTAACCCTGGCGCTTTTGGCATTTTCGGGTTCAGTTTCCTCGATCAGAACCGGGATAAAGTACAGGGTGCCAAAATTAACCAGGTTTCCCCGACGTTTGAAGCGATTGGTAACGGCGCTTATCCGGTTTCCCGTTCACTGTATTTCTATGTGAAAAAAGCCCATGTCGGCATTATTCCGGGTATCAAAGAGTATGTGTCTTCCTTTACCAGTGAAGATGCGATTGGTGAAGATGGCTATCTGACCGAACGGGGGTTAATTCCGCTACCACCTTCAGACTGGAAAACGGTCAGAAAATATGCCGGGAGCATGACACCCAACCTGTAATAATGATTATAAACTTATAGTGATAACGTTATGACTATCGTCATTATTACACTGATGTTTGCAGCGCTGGCTTTTTTCTCCGGCCGGATGAAATCGCGCAGGGCTGCCTCAGAACTCGGGGGCATTCGTTATCTGCACTCACTGCCGGATTATTATGGCTGGTACGTGGTGTGGATAACCCTGCTCCCGGTGGTTATTTTCGCGCTCTTCTGGACCATTTCCGAACCCTGGCTACTCAAGTACCTGACTCTCAGTCACTTTGAACTCCAACAACCGGTCTCCCAGACCGGTATTACCCGGGATTTGATTTACACACAAATTATCTCAGCCTCAACACAGGATCTGTCCGGGCTGAACTATTCCGATGCTTTAACACAATCGAATCTGTACTATCATCAGTTGATTTCCGGCAGAAACACCATCTTTTACACTGCGGCTTTTCTGTTGTTAACCGGTTGTATTTCTTTCGGACTATATCGGGTTGCCCCTGGGTTTAAAGCGAGAAATCAGGTTGAAAAGCTGGTTCGGTTTCTTCTGGCTCTGAGTTCAACCATAGCGATTCTGACTACCCTGGGCATTGTACTGTCGGTGTTATTTGAATCGGTTCGTTTCTTTGCCCATATTCCGGTGAGTGATTTTCTGTTCGGCACACACTGGTCACCCCAGATCGCCATCCGGGCGGATCAGCAGGGCGCCAGTGGTGCGTTTGGCATTATTCCGCTGTTTGCCGGTACACTGCTGATTACAGTGATTGCGATGCTGGTGGCTGCACCCATCGGCATTTTCAGTGCGATCTGGCTGGCAGAATACGCCCCGGAGAAGGTGCGTACCTATGTTAAACCGGCGATGGAAATTCTCGCCGGTATTCCGACAGTGGTTTACGGGTTTATTGCCGCCTTAACTATTGCACCAGCTATTCGTTCCATTGCCGAGTCAATGGGCAGTGAGAGCGTTTCTTCAGAAAGTGCCCTTGCTGCCGGGCTGGTCATGGGCGTGATGATTATTCCGTTCGTCTCTTCTTTGTCTGATGATGTCATCCGGGCTGTGCCGCAGAGTATCCGGGATGCATCCCTTGCGATGGGTGCGACCCGCTCGGAAACCGTAAAAAAGGTCATTCTTCCCGCGGCTCTGCCGGGAATTGTCGGCGGGCTGTTGCTGGCAATCTCACGGGCGATCGGAGAAACCATGATTGTCGTCATGGCTGCCGGGCTGACCGCTAATCTGACCGCCAATCCACTGGAGTCTGTCACCACAATTACGGTACAAATCGTGACGCTTCTGGTTGGCGATCAGGAGTTCGACAGCCCGAAAACACTGGCTGCCTTTGCGCTGGGACTCACCCTGTTTATCGTGACCCTGATACTGAATATCTTCGCCCTCAGAATCGTGAAAAAATACCGGGAGCAGTATGAGTGATCCATTATTAAAACTGGCTGAACGAAAAACAGAAACCGTCCGTCAGTCATTACATCACCGCAAAAGAGCAGAAAAGCGCTTTCGGGGCTACGGTATTGCATCGGTGCTGAGTGCCTTAATGTTTCTGGTCTTTCTGTTGATCACCATTGTGGTTACCGGCAAGAGTGCCTTTACCACCACTGAAATCAAAATGACGTTTCCAACCGCAGACTACCATGCAGGCAGCTCGCCTTACGCCATGATCAAGGCTCAGCTCCGGAATGATTTCAGCACCGTCATCAGCAGAGCGGATAAACGTCAACTGTACAAGCTGCTGTCATCCGAATCCGAATATATACTGAAACAGGCACTTGAGTCCGCCGCACCGGAAGATAAAACCATCACGTTATGGCTGCCTGCCGGCGACAAATTCAATCAGTCCTATAAAGGCAACCTGTTAACCGGAAAAAGCTTTGGTCTGAATGACAAAGAACAAAACTGGCTCCGGCAATTAGAGCAGCAGGGCAAAGTCCGCTCAGCTTTCAACTGGCGCTTCTTTACTCACGGTGACAGCAGAAACCCGGAAGTGGCCGGAATTGGCGGCGCGTTTATGGGATCGGCCTTCACCTTAATCACCGCTTTGCTACTGAGTTTTCCTATCGGCGTCGGGGCCGCGATTTATCTGGAAGAATTTGCACCCAAAAACCGGCTGACCGACATGATAGAAATTAATATCAATAACCTGGCAGCGGTCCCTTCGATTGTATTTGGGTTACTCGGGCTGGCGATTTTCCTCAATGTACTGGAACTTCCCCGCTCTACACCGCTGGTGGGTGGTTTAGTACTGACTCTGATGACCCTGCCAACCATTATTATTTCCAGCCGGGCATCCCTCAAATCGGTGCCACCTTCAATCAGAGACGGCGCTCTGGCACTCGGCGCCTCCAGAACTCAAGTTGTCTTTCACCACGTCTTACCTCTGGCACTGCCCGGTATGTTTACCGGGTCAATTATCGGTATGGCTCAGGCGCTGGGAGAAACAGCCCCATTACTGATGATTGGTATGGTTGCCTTTATTGTTGATATTCCGGGCAGCTTTGTTGATGCAGCCACGGCACTGCCGGTTCAGATTTTTCTGTGGTCAGAAAATCCGGAGCGCGGCTTTGCTGAACTCACTTCCGCTGCCATTATTGTCTTACTGTTCTTTCTGTTTTTGATGAACGGCATTGCCTTATATCTGCGCAGAAAGCTGGAAAGGAGATGGTCATGATGAATAGTACCGGCCAACAACAGTTTTATGCTCAGGTATCACCGGAGCAAACCGCTTTGAAAGCGCAATCACTGGAAACCCATCAGACGATTGGTGAATTGACCAGCGATAACCCCGGGATGACAACCCGCCGGATTGATGTTTTCTACAATGATGTTCAGGCCATTTATGACGTCAGCCTCGATCTGGGAGAGAAAGAAGTTCTGGCTCTGATTGGCCCGTCCGGATGCGGAAAATCGACTTTTCTCCGTTGTCTGAACCGGATGAATGATACCGTGGCTCATTGTAAAATCAGCGGTGAGATTAGTTTACACGGTACAAAAATCTCAGAGATCGAAGCTGAAGAATTGCGGTCGCGGGTCGGTATGGTGTTTCAAAAACCCAATCCATTTCCCAAATCGATCTACGAAAATATTGCCTATGGGCCGAAAATTCATGGACTGGCGGAAAACAAAGCCGATCTGGATGAGATAGTCGAAGCCGCCTTACGCAAAGCGGGTTTATGGGATGAAGTATCTTCAAGGCTGGATGTCCCGGCAACCGGATTATCCGGCGGCCAGCAACAACGGTTATGTATCGCCCGGGCAATCTCCATCAGCCCGGAAGTAATCTTAATGGATGAACCCTGTTCCGCGCTTGATCCCATTGCCACTTCTGTGATTGAAGATCTGATGTCCGAGTTAAAAGAGAACTATACCATTTGTATGGTGACACACTCGATGCAACAGGCGAAACGCATCTCAGACCGGACGGCTTATTTCCATCTGGGAAAACTGATTGAGGTGAATCCAACCCGGCAACTCTTCGAGCAACCGGTTCATCAGTTGACACAAGGTTATTTACGTGGAAGTTTC
Organism: Vibrio quintilis; assembly: GCF_024529975.1. Taxonomy (GTDB): domain Bacteria; phylum Pseudomonadota; class Gammaproteobacteria; order Enterobacterales; family Vibrionaceae; genus Vibrio; species Vibrio quintilis. The sequence continues at coordinate 4,104,790 of NZ_AP024897.1, forward strand.
GGATAGTTTCACCTGGGACAAATCACCGTTCAGTCTCAGACGGTGATTAACTCAAGATCCTGTGCACGGATCTGCTGCTGTACCGCTTCTTCAAGGCTGGTATCGGTAATAATCCGGGTCATATTGTCCAGATCACACGCCTTATAGAGGGAATATTTGCCATATTTAGTGCTATCAGCAATCAAAACCTTTTGTCTGGCGTTCATCACCAGATCACACTTCAGCAAGGCTTTTTCTTCGGTTGGAGTCGTGACACCTTTCTCCAGACTCCATGAGTTACAAGTCATAAAAGCAATATCGGGATTGATTGAACGGAGTAAATGCCGGCCATGTTCACCAATGGTTGACTGACTGCTGTCATCGACTTTTCCTCCGGTGACAATCACTTCAATTTGCTTAAATTCAGACAGGAATAAAGCAATATGTAAATCGACCGTAATGACTCTTAAAGGCAAATGAATCAGCTGCTTCACCAGCGCCATTGATGTTGTTCCCGCATCCAGCACCACAGAGTCACCAGCACTGACCATTTCAGCCGCCGCTTCAGCAATACATTGCTTCTCACGGGTGTTCTGCATGATTTTTTCATTGGTGGTCGGCTGGCTGGCGACAAACCGGTTGAGGGAAACACCACCATGTGTCCGGGTGATCACCCCTTGTTTATCCAGCTTGATCAGATCACGCCGGATCGTGGCCGGAGAAACGTCGATCACCCGAACCAGATCATCCACTGTCGCCAGATTCTGATGCTTCAGGTATTCAATAATTTGTTCAACCCGATAATTTTTCATACGTTGCTGAGTTTCACTGCAAGTTCGATGGATTTAATCATACTTTCCGGATTTGCTTTCCCTGTCCAGGCAATATCAAAAGCGGTGCCGTGATCTGCTGAGGTTCTGAAGAACGGCAGACCGGCGGTAATGTTAACACCGTCATAAAATCCCATCAATTTAAGCGGAATATGGCCCTGATCGTGATACATCGCCACCACAATATCGAACTGCCCCTGAAACGCCTGTAAAAAAACCGTATCCGGCGGGCAGGGTCCGCAAACATCAATCCCTTCCTGCTGCATCGCTTCAATGCAGGGATTGAGCACCTGAATTTCTTCCTGACCGAAAAGACCATTTTCTCCGGCATGGGGATTTACCCCGGCTACCGCGATTTTAGGCTGGGCAAAACCGGCTTTTTTCATGAAAGTATCTGCAATCTTAATCACGGTATTCACCCGGGTCTGATTGAGATTCTTCAGAAAATCTAACAGCGCAATATGCGTGGTGACATGAATGACTCTGAGTTTATCCGTATACAAAACCATCGCATAGTCTTTGGTGTCAGTTAAATGCGCCAGTAACTCGGTATGTCCGGGATAAAAATGCCCTGCAAGATGAAGCGCTTCTTTATTCAGGGGAGCAGTCGCAATTGCAGCAATCTCACCCTGCTGAGCCAGCCGGGTCGCGATCGTAACACAGCGGTAGGCCAGATCACCGGACTGCGCCTGCACCTTGCCGGACTCAAACGTTGACATGTCTTCCAAGGGAACGTCGATGACATTCACAATCCCGGATTCAAACCGGGCTTCACTGACAGATGAAATCACATGAATTTGCTGTGCCGGCACCAGCTGCTCTTGCTGCACCCGCTTTAAAACATCCACACTGCCGATGACAACACAGTTGGTTCCGGTTAATTCATCCGTCATCAGTGCCTTTAAAATAATCTCCGGGCCAATCCCGGCAGGGTCGCCCATCGTGATACCAATCACACCTTTCATAATCAAACCTCTTTGTGTAGATATTGAATCAATTCCAGAAATACGCTTTCTTCACCAAATCCGCCCGCTTTTGTCAAAACAGGACAGGTAAGGCGGCTGCCAGTGAAATATCCCCAGGGCATACAGCGGAACATGCCGTGAAGCGAAAAAGCCGATCTCCCCATTTGCCGGGCTGACGCGACCGCAATATCTCCGCCGCATAAAATCAGACTCCCGACAGAGACTGCTTCAGACGGATGGTTCAGAACCCGATCAGGAATCGCCGCAAGAAAATCCCGCACCCGACAGGCAATAAGAAAAGAATCCAGCTGATATTTTTGGCTGAGATCATCCAGCTGATAACGTAACTGCGGGTTGCCACAACTCCGGACAATACAGTGACGTCCCTGAGAAAGGGCTGACCTGACCTGCTCAGCAAGCTGGTTTAAATAACGATGTGCCTGATCCGACACAATCAGACCAATATCAGGTTCAATACAAACTGAAGGAACTGAGGTCAGCAGTGTATTGACCTGATGAAACGTCACTTCACTCATCGAACCGACAATGGCCAGCACTGGTTCAGAAGACCGGGGAAGCGCCGGGAGAGGCGCTTCTGGTGTGATCAATGCGGGAGTTAGTTCACCGGTGGTGACAAATACGCAAGATAATGGCAACTGCTCAGCAGCCAGATAGAGACAGCGTAAATCCTGTGCTGACTCAGCATCACAGATAATGATCCGCTTTCCCAGCCCGTGCAGCCTCTGGAAGTGCCCGCTCAGTTCAATTGAGCTCTCATCTGAGTACGTACCTGAACATTCATAAACGTGAATATCAGCCAAAGTACTGTCTATTTGAGTCAAAGTACTGTCTATTTGAACCAGATAACTATCGATCTGAGCCTGAACAATATCCAGCACGCGGGAAGAAGAGACAGGTGATTTCGGGTCGGTCGCAAATTCAGTTTCAGCAAGAGGCACATCATTCACATAGCAGATTCCGCCAGTGGTTTTTCTGCCGGCTTCCGGCGCAGCCATTGCCATAATTGCCAGATCGTAGCCATCACTGAGTAAAGCAGCTAATTCACTGCCAATATTGCCACGTAAGGTGGAGTCTGCTTTTTTGATCAGTGTCTGCTGACACTGCGCGAGCTGAAATATCTGATTGACATGCAGGGTGGTTTCAAAAGCTTCTTCTGACGCCATATCCCTTGAGTCCGTACAGAGTACCGAAACATCAGCACATGTATCCGGGTCAGGCGGAACCACCTGGTTGAATAATACCTCTGTACACAAACCAGCATGAGCAAAGGCCACACCGATATCATTCGCACCGGTGAAATCATCTGCAATGATAAAAACAGGTTTCTGATCTAAGCCCTTCATTTTCATCTCACTCAGGAAATCAAAATTAACACGAATTATTCTAGTCAAAAAATCACTCAAATAAAGCACTTTTTGATTAAATTTAATCAAAATGATTATATGTGAGCTATATCGCGCTAATTTCACCCTGAGTGAATTATAAATAATGAAGATTTTATCTCTGAATGATTGAAATAAATCATCACCTGACTGAGGGCTTACAGATGAATATCTTCACAACCGTGATGAGTGGCGCACCGGAACAGTTGTTTCCACTACTGGATAAAACACAGCAGCTACTGATCATGACAGATAAAAATATCGTCGGGCTGGACTGTATCCGCTCTTTTCTTCATGGCATCGAGAAACAAGGCATTCATTATACCTTAGTGGATGACCTGCCGGCAGAACCCACAGATACCGATGTGTATCAGCTCATCGAACACTTACCGGCACAGGCTGATTTGGTATTGGGTATCGGGGGTGGCAGTGTGCTTGATATCTCTAAGCTGATCGCCGTGCTGTATCATCCGGATGCCGGGGCAGACAAACGCACCCGCTTCGATCGGCTGCTCAACGCAGATAACCCCCAACACCGGATTCCGTTAATTCTGGTCCCGACAACCGCTGGCACCGGGGCTGAAGCAACACCAAACGCCATCATCGCACTGCCGGATAAGTTAACGAAAGTGGGGATTATTTCACCGGTCATGCTGCCGGATTACGTTCTGCTTGCCCCTGCATTCACGACTTCAATGCCTGCACCTATTGCTGCATCGACCGGGATTGATGCCCTTTGTCACTTAATCGAGTGCTTTACCGCCTGCATAGCCAATCCGGTAGGTGATAACTACGCCATGATCGGGATGCAAAAGTTTTTCATGAATATAGAACACCTGATAGATACGCCGGAAGATTTAACCATCCGGATGAATCTGTTATGGGCTTCCTATTATGGCGGCGCTGCGATTTCTCATTCAGGAACGCATCTGGTTCACGCTTTATCTTATCCGTTAGGCGGGACTTACAAAATACCTCACGGTCTGGCCAATGCTTTGCTGCTGGTGCCGGTGATGAAACACATTTGTGCCGGATGTACAGAAAAGCTGGCTCAGGTGTACCAGTTGTTACCGTCAGCAAAGCCGGATTTACCAGTCACTGAACAGGCACAGGCGCTGATTGATTATCTGGAACAGTTAGTCGCCCGGCTAAAACTGCCGACCCGCCTGAATGCAGTCGGCATTTCGCAGGAACAGCTTCCCGGACTGGCAGCCGGAGCAATGGAAGTGAAACGATTACTCAATCATTCACCGGTCTCCGTCACCGAAGCAGAAATTCTTTCAATTTACCAGAGTATTACAGATTAAGGGGCAGATATGACAACTCCCGTTAGCGGACCACACATTGCGATCGTTACCCCGTTTGATGATCAGGGAAACCTCAACGAACAGGCAATGAGACAACAGGTGCAACGGCAGATTTCTCATGGCAACAAGGTGTTTTGTAATGGCACCAATGGTGAATTTTTTGTCCTGAATGATCAGGAAAAACGCCGGGTCACAGAGATCTGTCTCGAAGAAGCACAACACGATGATCAGGTGGTCACTCACATTGGCGAAATCTCTCTGGCACAAACAATCGCTCACGGCAAAGATGCAGAACAGATGGGCGTTAAAGCGGTTTCCGTGATTACACCCTGGTTTGTCGCTTTAAGAGAGAAAGAACTCATCCGGTATTATCAGCAGGTCGCCGATAGCCTGAGTATTCCGGTTTATCTCTACAATATTCCGGCCCGGACCGGCAATACCATCACCCCGGCGATTGCTGATGTCCTCGCCACTCATCCGAATATCTACGGTATCAAAGACAGTGCCGGTTCTCTGGAAAGTCTGAAAGGATTTCTGGACGTTTCAGCCCGTCACGACAATTTCGATGTCCTCAACGGCCCGGATTCATTAATCCTGACCGGTTATCAGTTGGGATGTACCGGCTGCATTTCAGGACTGGGAAATATTGTGCCGGAGCTCGTTAATCAGGTCTGGCAAAGTTACTCCACTGATGATCAGCAACAAGCGTTGCAGGCACAGGAACGAATCAGCTATCTGCGCGCCAATCTGTTTTCGATTGGTTTTGGTCCTGCGGTTGTCAAACAGGCACTGAATCAACTCGGACATCAGGTTGGTCCGTCCAGATACCCCACCCAATTCAATGAGGAAGAAATCAATCAAATCACAAAAGTCTTAAGTTCTGAGTAACCCCGTGCAACAGAACCGTTCAGGCATGCTGCACACAGGATACAAAAAGCATAAAAACAAAAGAATAAAACACAGTGAAACAGAAGAATACCAGAGGTATACAATGTCTATTTTTAATCCAAAAACATTTTCAAAAGCCGCAAGGATATTATTGTTAAGTTCCGCTGTAATATCTTCATTTGCTTACGCAAAATCTGTCAAAATCATTGCCGAAGAACCCGGCGGAGGCTGGTACACATACGGCACAACCTTCGCCAGATTAATCGCGGAAAAAACCGATAATCAATACACGGTATCGCTGATCCCCAGAGGCGGCGGTATGACTAACCCGGTTGCAGTCAATAACGGTAAAGCCGATTTTGGTTTTGCCACTTCAAATGCTGCTGCCTGGGCAAAATTTGGCCTGACCGATATTTATAAAGGCCGGAAAAACAACAACATCATGAGTATGCTCAATGGCCTTCAGGAAGCATATACCCTGATAGCAGCCCGCAAAGACTGGGTTGAAAAAACCGGTAACAACACACTGGAAAAAATCATCAAGGCCAAAGACGTGGTGATTGCGACCTCTCCGACCGGTTCACAGGTTCCGATTATCGCTGACTTTATGTTTAAAGCTCTGGGCACCAGCCTGAAAGAACTCAGAAGTGACGGCAAGCTGATTCAGATTGGTGGCGGACAGATGTCACAAATGCTCAGAGATAAAACCATCGATATTTTTATCGAGAATGTACCAGCTAACCACCCTTCCGTGACTGAAATGACACTGACCACCGATCTTGTTTACATTCCTTTCCCGACCAAAGTGTTAAAAGCATTAGCGGATGTTGGCCTGCCAACCGGTGTAATGAAAGCAGGTACTTACAAAGGACAGACCGAAAATTATATCAATCCGGTCAGTGCTTCTGTTTTTATCACCAACTCAAATGTTGATACTGAAACGGTTTATGCCATTACCAAAGCTTTGGTTGAAAGTCAGGCAAAAATAAAGGCGAGCCATGCACCGTTGAAAGTCTGGGATCCTGAAAAAAGTGTTTCACAGAGTGTGTTACCGCTGCATCCGGGCGCGAAAAAATACTATCAGGAAAAAGGCTGGTTGAAATAAATGAGAAATCTGCCTGTGGCCGTCAGGCCGCAGGCAGACAGAGGAATCAGAGATGTCTGCTAAAATACTTCAGTCAATCAAAGTATTGATATCGTTTACTTACCTTTTCTTTCTGCTGAAACAATTCTTTGTGCCTGTCTCGCCATTATATGCAGCAACAGTCCATGTATTTATGGCGACTTCACTGGTTTTTTGTTTTAAGCCGCTGGAAACAGAAAAATTCAAACCCATCGCTTTTATTATTGATCTGATATTGATTATCGCTGCACTTGGTATGTGCTGGCATTACGTCACCAATATGGAACGCCTGGAAACCCGTCTGGAAATGATTGATGAGGTCTTTCTGCGCGATCAGGCAGCTTTCGTTGCCGGAATGTTACTGGTGTTTGAAGGCGTTCGCCGCTCCGTTGGTTTTTCTTTACTGAGTGTGATTTTATTTTTCGTATTCTATGCCTGGTATGGAAATTACTTCCCCGGATGGACCCACTTTGCCGGATTCAGCCTGACCGAGTTATCTGAAATCGTAACGATGAAAACTGATGGTTTATTCGGAGTCACAGCCAGCACTGCGGTGAATTTTGTGTTCTTTTTTGTCATGTTTGGCTGCATATTCACCCTGACAGGTGGCGGTAGTATTTTTATCGATATTGCTATGCTGGCGACAGCCAGATTAAAAGGCGGTGCCGCGAAGATGTCTTTATTCGGCTCTGCACTATTTGGCATGGTCAGTGGTTCTGCGGTTGCGAATACAACCTCAACCGGCGTATTAACCATCCCAATCATGCATCGCTCCGGTTACAGTAAAGAGCAGGCCGCAGCGACTGAAGCGATTGCTTCAACGGGAGGGCAGCTTATGCCACCGATCATGGGCGTGGCTGCATTTGTGATGGCCGATATGCTGGGTGTACCTTATACACAAATCGCTGCGGCGGGTTTAATCCCTGCCCTCGCCTTTTATTTTGCCTTATTTATCATCATTGATTTAAGAGCCCGCAAAACTGGTGTTGGTAATATCAGTCCGGAAGATTTGAATATAGATCCCATCAAACCAAGACTTCACCTGTTGATGTCGCCGGTGTTGCTGATCTCTTTTCTGGTCGCTGGCTATTCCGCCCCGTTTTCGGCTTTTATCGGCTCGATTGTGGCTCTGATTGTTCCTTTTGCCCGCAAAAATACCCACTATCCCATCAAAGATCTCTATTCACTGATCCTGGATATCACAAAGCAAATGGCATGGGTTTCTGTTCCGCTGGCATCTGTCGGCATCATTATGGTGATTGCCACACAGTCAAATCTGGCCTTTAAATTTGTCGAATTACTGACTGAAGTCGGGGCAAGTAACCTGTATCTCTCGTTAGTGATGGTCATTTTCGGTTGTATCATCATGGGCATGGGTTTACCCACCGTAGCTGCGTATATCATCGGCTCGATTATTTTCGTTCCGGCATTAACGGATATGGGCGTCGGTGCTCTGGCCGCAAATATGTTTGTGATGTATTACTGCGTCCTTTCAATGGTCACACCGCCGGTCGCACTCTGCTCCTATGCTGCCGCAGCGCTGGCCAAAAGTGATTCAACCAAAACCGGTCTGGTGGCATTTTCATATGCTTTGGTGATCTTTCTGGTGCCATTCAGCTTCATCAGTGATCCGGCAGTTTTATGGCAAGGCAGTACATTCCAAATCATCATTGCTTTTATTGGTATGATGCTGGCGACCTTCTCCTGGTCGGTTTTCTTACAGGGATGGCTGAAAAAAGATCTCAACTGGTTTGAACGGGTTGTGTTCTTAGGTGCCAGCATTGCCCTGATCATCGAAAAATCAGGCACATGGATCTGGGGAGTCATGCTGTGCGTGAACTTAGTGATTATTGGCTGGTGTCTCTACTCTGCAAAAACGGCCAAAACTTCAATCACACATTCCGCCGCTTGTAAGTAGCTTGTCAATCACAGAGAACAAGAAGGATCCGATACCAGAATGGTGATCGGATCCTGTTCCCATTTCAATTCGGAGAAATTCATATGATTTATGGTCACTGGGAATCCGCAGGCCAGAGTGGTTTGTGCAATAACATGTTGAAAATAATACAAAGCAAGATCTGCTCTTTTACCAGCCTGTTGCAGGCAGAGGAAGGAAAAATCGATCTGGAAGCCGAACCAGGCGTCCAGGCTGCATTCATCAATATCATGTATGGAAAGACAGATCAGAGAGACCACCGGCACACCGAAATACATCAGCAATATATCGATATTCAGTTAGTACTCACAGGAGAAGAGCTGATTTATTATGGGCATCCTGGCTTTGACGCCGTCGTTAAATCCAATCCCAAGCCAGATTTATATCTGCTTGATGCACCGCCCCTGACAAATTCAGTTCACCTGACACCGGGACATTTCGCGGTTTTCTTTCCGGGAGAACCACATCAGGCATTGTGTCGCATCAACCAGTGCGACACCATCAAAAAAGCGGTGTTTAAAATTCCGGTCGAACTGTACCGGTAGCATCCGGGAAAAATCCGGGCGAGGCACTCACCCGGATTTTTTGTATTTTCATCTCTGAATAAAACAGACGCTGTTGATTTTGTGTTTAGTTTTACTTAACCCAGTTACAAATTTTATTAGATATATTTAATGAATTGCCAGATCTAACATACCAGCAACAACGTTTTTCAGGATAAATTTCATGAAGTATATCAGCGGTATTCTGGTGACTCTGTTCATGGCACTGGTCTCTTTTCAGGTTTCTTCTCTTTCTTTTTGTAAAACCTATCAGCTGAGCCCTTTGGTGATCTGTATTGTGCTGGGGATGCTGATCGGTAATCTCTTTCACCGTTCTATCCCGGAAGGATGCCAGAGTGGTATTCGCTTCAGTCAGCAAAAACTGCTGCGGCTGGGCGTGATTCTCTACGGTTTTTTCATTACTTTTCAGCAAATAGCAGCCGTTGGTATGTCCGGGCTGTTTACTGATGTACTGATCATCACCACTACATTTATTGGCGGCACTTTTATTGGTATCAGGCTACTGGGACTGGATAAAGAAACAGCGATGCTGACGGCCGTCGGCTCCTCAATTTGCGGAGCTGCCGCTATTTTAGGAACCGAACCCGTGGTGAAATCGAAATCTCATCAGACTGCAATAGCTGTTGCAACCGTTGTCATCTTCGGCACACTGGGTATGTTTATTTATCCGTTTATCTTTCATATTTTCAACATTACAGCAGAGACGATGGGCATCTATACCGGAGCAACGATCCATGAAGTCGCGCAGGTGGTCGCAGCCGGAAACGCAATGGGATCCGACATTGGTGCGACTTCAGTGATCGTCAAACTAACCCGGGTGATGATGCTGGCCCCATTTCTGATCATACTCAGCTTTTATCTCAACCGCTCAACGCCTGACAGTGCAGATCAGCAGGCAAAAATCGTGATTCCCTGGTTTGCAATTCTGTTTGTTGTCGCTGCCGGTATTAACTCAGCTCACTTGCTGCCGCAAACGATTGTGAACCTTATGACTCAGGCCTCAGTACTGTTTTTAAGTATGGCAATGGGCGCTTTAGGGATTGAAACAAATATCGGTAAAATCCGTGGCGTCGGACTCAAACCCGTGATTCTGGCTGGTGTCTTATGGATCTGGCTGCTCACCGGCGGATATGGGATCACAATAGCTGTGCAACAACTTATCCATTAAGACTGTCAATCGTTGTCACCTTCCCTGTCAAATCAGGGAAGGTGACAACGGATTCTGGCTCAACTCCCGCGCAACCCGGATCAATTCATCTTTAGCCTGTACAATATCTTTAACAGAATGAGATACGGTTTGAGAGTTTAACGTCATGTACGGAATCGTAATCACCGCCAAAAGATCACCCTGTGGGCCGAAGATTGGTGCACTAATGTTTGTGACACCTGATATCTGAGGACTTTTTCCCAAAAAATAGCCTCTTCGACGGGTTTCCTCAGCCTGTTGCAGCGTTGTTTGTATGAGTTCCTCTGTCGCATATTCGTTGGTCAGAAGCGCTTCCCTGATCTCAGGTGCACAAAATCCCAGTAACACGGCACCGGAACCCGATGCAAAGACATCAATCCGGGCGCCGACTTTCAGACTAAATCCCATCTTATAAGGGCTTTCTTCCCTGGCGATCACTAATAACTCGCCATTGCTGTAACGACTGATATGACAGGATTGATTGACTTTTTTACAGAGTTGCTCTGTCAGTAAGGCGCACTGACGAAGCAACAGCATAACCGGCGGATGCTGATTCGATAAAGCGAACATTTTCAGAGTGAGCACATAACCCGCAGTATCCTTGTGGCATTCAATATAACGCTTTTCTTTCAAAACAGATAACATCCGGAAAATTTCACTGACGCTGCGATTCAGTTTCTCTGCAATCTGCTTCTTTGTCAGCGGCTCTTCTGCTTTTGCCAGCAACTCAAGTATTTCGAGACCTTTCTCAAGTGCCGGTGCTCTGTATTCTGGTTTCTTAGTCATTGTCGCTACAGTTTCTTCTTAACGAATTTCATCCATACTGACAAAATCCATGTCATCAAAGGTTTGGTTTTCTCCGGCCATGCCCCACACAAAACTATAATTTTGCGTGCCACAGCCCGAATGAATCGACCAGCTCGGTGAAAGAACCAGCTGATTGTTTCTGACAACAAGGTGCCGGGTTTCATCCGGCTCCCCCATCAGGTGAAAAACAACCTGAGATGGATCAAGATTAAAATAGAGATAAGCTTCCATCCGGCGCTCATGCGTATGCGCAGGCATTGTATTCCAGACACTTCCCTGTTTCAGATGAGTGACCCCCATACAAAGCTGGCAGGTAGGCAGAACGTCCGGGTGGAGATATTGGGTAATCAGTCGCTCATTCGCATTTTCCTGTGTCCCTAATTCAATCTGCCTGGCTTCATCACGACGGATGATCCGTGACGGGTAGCTCTGATGTGCCGGGGCACTCAGACAATACAACTGAGCACTTTGCGCCGGGTCAGTCGATGCAAACTCAATCGCCTGCTCTCCCCGCCCCAGATATAAAGCATCCAGATATTCAAGACGGTATGACTGCCCTCCCAGACAGCGAACTTCCGCAGCCGGACCTAAATTGACAATCCCCAGCTCACGCCGCTCAAGAAAAAAAGTCGTCCCGAAAGACTGACTATCAATAAAATCATCCAGCGCAAGAGTACGGCCTTGCTCAGGGCATGCCCCCATCACAACCATACGATCAATATGACTGTAAACAACATTGATCTTGCCCGGAGAAAATAAGTTTTCTGTTAAAAATTCTTCTCTTAAGCGGGATGTATCATAGTGTTTTGCATCCTTAGGATGAGAATTATGATGGATAAACATAAACGATTCCTTATTTCAGGCGCTTACCGGCCTCAGGTTGCTGTACAAATATTCAGCACATCTCGGAACACAGTGTATGCTTCATTGATATATGATCAATATTTTTTATATATAAAAACAAAAAGTGTGATCCATCAGGCAACACATGTTTTTGATCAAAAAATCTTCAAACGACAAATGACGGAGAAAAAAGATCTTACAGCTGAATATCAACATCTTACGCACAGGATCCTGGCTCTTCAGAAATTGTGACCTGAACAAACTCCGGATAACTACCCTGAGCAGGTGTATAACATCTTATCCCCGGATGAAAGTCAGATAAAATTATTGACAACATAACTCACTAATAAATATGGTATTAATATAGAATGTTCCGGTAATATCATCCGGAAGATCAAAGCCTGTCCACAGAATGTTCTCTGCAATGCTTTCATTATCTTTCGAGTTTGATTAATCTAGGTGAAACTCAGAGTAATGAAGTCAATAATAAAGGGTAGTAATGATCCACATAATTACAGGTAGTACACTGGGATGCGCGGAATATGTCGGGGATCATCTTAGCGATATATTTCAGGAACAGGGGTTTACCACCTCGATCCATAACCAACCGGATATTGGAGAAATACCAGCTGAGGGTGTATGGTTGATCATTACTTCAACTCATGGTGCAGGTGATTACCCTGAAAACATCAAACCTTTTATTCAGGCTCTTACACTCACCCCGCCAAAAACAGATAAGTTATCATTTGCTGTTATTGCCATTGGTGACTCAAGCTATGATACATTTTGTGCCGCCGGAAAAAATGCATATCATCTGCTGGAAGATATAGGAGCCACCCCGCTGACAGATTGCTTATTCATTGACATTCTTGAGCACACGATTCCCGAAGATTCTGCAGCCGAATGGTTAAAAGAACATATCCACTGCTTTAATTCCTGAGTGCTTGTGTATAAATGTAAAAAGATCCAGTGAAAAACTCATAGTTATTCAATGAATAACTCTTGAAAAAGGATCTAAATGTGAATAACTATACATTTTGATCCCAGCAAATCCCATAACAGATCAGTCAATGATCACAACAAATGATCGTCTCAAAGCTCATGATCTTTATGATCATTTTTAGCTTATCCACAATGATCATCCTGCTTAATAGTAGATCTAATAAAAAGATCCTTATATAGATCATATATATTTATATTATTTTCATGATCACAGGAAAGCATTTTCTAACGCAGAGAAAGAAGGTAAAATGCTTCACCTTTTATTAGTTCCTATAGATTGAATACCCTGAGGTCGGTTC